>NZ_JANNMI010000430.1:0-15730 GCF_031397715.1 Roseateles sp. | reverse complement strand
AGCCAGCGCTTTGGCGACGCTGATGCCTTGGCCATAACGGCCAATTGCATAGGCTTGCCAGTAGTAGGCATTCGGGTTCTTCGGATCCTCGGCCTGCTGGGCCGCGGCGCGTTCGGCCACTTCCAGAAACATTTCCAGCTTGGCCTTTTCCTTCTTCTCCAGATAGTTGGCGTAGATCGCCTGGGCCTTGTTGGCGACGCTGGCGCCGGCCGTGCCTGCTGCCAAGCCGGCCTCATAGGCTTGCTGAAACTCGCCCGCATGGAAGTGAATCCACGCGGCAACCACGCCGGCGTCCTTGGGCCAAGGCTCGGTGTCACCGGTATGCAGACGGGCCCAGTGCTTCTTCAGCGCGGCGGGGCTGTAGTGAAAAGCGCTGTTGTCAAAGGGGAAGGCAGTCCATTTGGCCATTTCTTTTGTCTCCGTTATTGCTGTTGATACTTGTTGGCGAGTGCGAACAAATGCTCTTTTGAGGCCGGCTCCAGATAAGGCAGCAGCAAACTTAAAACATGGAAGGCGCCGCGCATCAGGGCGGCGCCGGCTTGCTCGGGTTCCAGCGCATGGCGCGGGTCGCGCACATATTCGAAACTCAGCCAGTAGCTCAACAGCACCACCATCGCGTTGGCCGTGGGCAAGGCCTCGCGGGCATCCATCTTGAGCGCGCCGCCATGCTGCAGACCCGCCAGCACATTGCGCATGGCCTGTGCCTTGTGCGTCAACACGGTTTGAAAATGCATCTCCAGGCGCCGGTTCTTGGACAGTAAATCATTCAGGTCGCGGTAGAGGAAGCGGTGCTTCCAGATCAGCTCGTACAGCATGTGGAAAAACAGCCATGCATCTTCGACGTTAGCCACGTTCTCTGCCGCCGCCAGCAAGTCGATCAACTCGCGCTCAAAGCGGCCGAACAGCGAGTTGATCAGCTCGTCTTTGGCCGGGTAATGGTAGTAAAGGTTGCCGGGGCTGATGCCCAATTCAGCCGAGATCAAGGTGGTTGAGACATTGGGCTCACCAAATCGGTTGAACAGATCGAGCGTGACTTCAAGAATGCGCTCGGCGGTGCGGCGCGGCGGTTTTTTTGTGGCCATGGCTGAGCTTTGTTTCTCCTGCGTTGATTCTGGCACCAAGCTCGCGCTGGTCTGTGGGGATTTGTGCGAATTTGCGTCTCAAGTACCCGGGCTGAGCAAGCCAGCAAAGCTGTTCTTACAATCAAGCCATGCAATCACTCCCTCCTCTAGTTGCCGGCGCCATGCCGGCCATTTCGTTTCAGAACGTCAGCAAAAGCTATCGAGGCGGCCAAGTCAAGGCCCTGGATGGCGTCTCCTTTGACATTGCGCAGGGCGAATTCTTTGGGCTTTTGGGACCCAACGGCGCCGGCAAGACCAGCTTGATCAGCATCCTCGCTGGCTTGAGCGCGGCCAGCGGCGGGCGCGTTTTGGTGCAGGGCCATGACGTCGTCAGCGACTTTGCCGCCGCGCGCCGTGCGCTTGGCATCGTGCCGCAGGAGCTGGTGTTCGACCCGTTTTTCAATGTGCGCGAGGCGTTGCGTTTTCAGGGCGGCTATTTCGGCGTGCACAACAACGATGCCTGGATCGACGAGCTGCTGGAGAACTTGGGCCTGGCCGACAAGGCCAACGCCAATATGCGCCAGCTCTCGGGCGGCATGAAGCGGCGCGTGCTGGTGGCGCAAGCCCTGGTGCACCGCCCGCCGGTGATCGTGCTGGACGAGCCGACCGCCGGTGTTGACGTGGAGTTGCGCCAGACGCTGTGGCAATTCATCGCGCGCCTCAATCGCGAGGGCCACACCGTCTTGCTGACCACCCATTACCTCGAAGAAGCCGAGGCGCTGTGCGGGCGCATCGCGATGCTCAAGCAGGGCCGGGTGGTGGCGCTGGAGCGCACCTCGGCGCTGCTCAAGGGCCGCGCGTCGACGATGCTGCGCTTCAAGACCGATGCCACGCTGCCGGGAGTTCTGGCCGCTCAAGCCCGCATCACCGGGCGAATTGTGCAGATCAAGGCTCATGACGCGGCCGAGGTCGAGGCGATTTTGTCCGCCTTGCGGGCGGCCAACTGCCCGGTCGAGGATCTGGAGATCGGTCGCGCCGATCTAGAGGATGTGTTCCTGGAAATCATGCATGAAGAAGATCAGAAAAAGGGAGTGACGGCATGAGTGGCGGCGGTATTCAACTGAAGGGCGCGGGCACGCTGCTGTACAAGGAAGTGCTGCGCTTTTGGAAGGTTAGTTTTCAGACCGTGGCAGCACCGGTGTTGACGGCGGTGCTCTATCTGCTGGTGTTTGGCCATGTCCTGGAGGACCATGTCAAGGTCTACGGCACGGTCAGCTACATCAGCTTTTTGATCCCCGGTCTGGTGATGATGAGCATCTTGCAGAACGCCTTTGCCAATGCCTCATCCAGTCTGATTCAGAGCAAGGTGACCGGCAACCTGGTGTTTTTGCTGGTCACGCCGCTGTCGCATTGGGCCTGGTTCGTCGCCTATGTGGGCGCGGCGATGGTGCGCGGCATGATGGTGGGTTTGGGCGTGATGGTGGTGACGGTCTGGTTCGCGCCGCCGGCTGTCAGCCAGCCGCTGTGGATTTTGCTGTTTGCGCTTTTAGGCGCGGCGATGATGGGAACGCTGGGCTTGATCGCCGGCCTGTGGGCCGAAAAGTTCGACCAATTGGCGGGTTTTCAGAACTTCATCATCATGCCGATGACGTTTCTCTCCGGCGTGTTTTATTCGGTCGGCTCGCTGCCGCCGTTCTGGCAGGGCGTTAGCCATTTGAACCCGTTTTTCTACATGATCGACGGCTTTCGCCACGGTTTTTTCGGCGTCAGCGATGCCTCGCCGTGGCTGAGTTTGGCGGTGGTCGGCGGCAGCTTTTTGCTGGTGGCCGGCATTGCCTTGGAGCTGCTGCGACGCGGCTACAAGATTCGCAGCTGAGGCCTTGCTGCGTTGGCGAGCCGCCTTGTTGGGGTTCGCGGGCTTACCCCAACCTACAATCCCTACACTATGTCTGACCCTACTCCAGCTGAAGTTCAGCAATTCATTGCCTCCGGGCTGCCCTGCAATCACTGCGAAGTCGAGGGCGACGGGCGGCATTTCTTTGCCACCATCGTGTCGGCCGAGTTCGAGGCCTTGAGCCGTGTGCGCCGCCATCAGCGTGTCTATCAGGCCTTGGGTGAGCGCATGCGCGAGCAGATCCATGCGCTGTCGATGAAGACGCTGACGCCCGCCGAATGGGCGGCCGACCCGACGCCGCAATCGTCGGCGCGCTGATCGGTTTTTGCGCCCGCCTTGCTGGCGCGCTGTTGATGCCTGTGAGTACAAATCCATGATCACCCTCGCCCTGTCCAAAGGCCGTATCTTTGAAGAAACCCTGCCGCTGCTGAAAGCCGCCGGCATTGAGGTGCTGGACAACCCCGAGACCTCGCGCAAGCTGATCCTGGCCACCAACAGCCCCGATGTGCAGGTGGTGCTGGTGCGCGCCAGCGATGTGCCGACCTATGTGCAGTACGGGGGCGCCGATCTCGGCGTGGCTGGGCGCGACGTGTTGATCGAGCATGGGCTGGACGGCATGTACCAGCCGCTGGACCTGAACATCGCCCGCTGCCGCATGAGCGTGGCGGTGCGCGACGACTTTGATTACGCCGCCGCCATCAAGCAGGGCTCGCGCATCCGCGTCGCCACCAAGTACACGCAGATTGCGCGGCAGCATTTTGCCGACAAGGGCGTGCACGTTGACCTGATCAAGCTCTATGGCTCGATGGAGTTGGCGCCGCTGACCGGCCTGGCCGACGCCATCGTCGACCTGGTTTCGACCGGCAACACGTTGAAGGCCAATCACTTGATCGAGGTCGAGAAGGTGATGGAGATTTCCTCCCGCTTGGTGGTCAACCAGGCCGCACTCAAACTCAAACGTGAGCCGCTGCGCCGCATGATCGACGCCTTTGCCGCCGCCATTCCTGCCTAAATAGAACCCGTTATGAAGCTCCGCCACCTCAACACCGCCGCCGCTGACTTTGAAGCCGAGTTTCAGCGCGTGCTGCATTGGTCGGCCGAAACCGATTCGGCGATCGAAGCGCGCGTGGCCGAGATCCTGGCCGATGTGCGCCAGCGCGGCGATGCTGCCGTGCTCGATTACACCGCCCGCTTTGACCACTTGCAGGCGCAAAGCGTGGCCGAGCTGGAGTTGACGCAGGAAGAATTGAAAGCCGCTTTCGACGCCATCACACCGGCCCAGCGCGCTGCGCTGCAGGCCGCTTCCGAGCGAGTGCGCAGCTACCACGAGCGCCAAAAGCAGGCCTGCGGCCTGAGCTGGAGCTACTTTGATGAGGACGGCACGCTGTTGGGCCAAAAGGTCACGCCGCTGGACCGGGTCGGCATTTATGTGCCGGGCGGCAAGGCCGCCTATCCGAGCAGCGTGTTGATGAATGCCATCCCCGCTCACGTGGCGGGCGTGCCCGAGATCATCATGGTGGTGCCGACCCCGCGCGGCGAGAGAAACCCGCTGGTGCTGGCCGCCGCGTACATCGCCGGCGTACACCGCGTCTTCACGTTAGGTGGCGCGCAGGCGGTGGCGGCCCTGGCCTATGGCACGGCGACGGTGCCCAAGGTCGACAAGATCACCGGCCCCGGCAATGCCTATGTGGCCAGCGCCAAGAAACATGTGTTCGGCCAAGTCGGCATCGACATGATTGCCGGGCCCAGCGAGATCCTGGTGCTGGCCGACGGCACGACGCCGCCTGACTGGGTGGCGATGGATTTGTTCAGCCAGGCCGAGCATGACGAAATGGCGCAAAGCATTCTGCTTTGTCCGGACGCCGAATACATCGCGCTGGTGCGCGCCGCTATCGACAGGCTTTTGCCCGAGATGCCGAGGCAGGAGGTCATCCGCGCTTCGCTGGAAGGCCGCGGCGCGCTGATCCTGACGCGAACTATGGAAGAAGCTTGCGAGATCTCTAACCGCATCGCGCCCGAGCATCTGGAGGTTTCCAGCGCCAACCCTCATGCCTGGGAGCCGCTGCTGCGCCACGCCGGCGCGATCTTTCTGGGCGCCTATACAAGCGAGTCACTGGGTGACTATTGCGCCGGGCCGAATCACGTCTTGCCGACGGCGGGCACCGCGCGCTTCTCGTCGCCGCTGGGGGTTTATGACTTCCAAAAGCGCAGCAGCCTGATCGAGGTCAGCGAGGCCGGCGCACAAAAGCTTGGGGTCATTGCGGCCGAGTTGGCTCACGGCGAGGGGCTGCAAGGCCATGCCCGCGCGGCCGAGATGCGCCTCAGACGCGGCTAGCCGCCCGGGCGGCAGAAAGATCGGCGGCAGCGAACCGACCGCAGCCGTCCATTTGGCCCCGTCTTTTTGCCCCATAGCCGGGCTATGGGGCTGCAAATCCGGCACCAACTGTCCTGGCTGGGGCCGATTCTCGCTATCGCCGCCTTCTGCCGCCCGGGCTCCTAGCCGCGCCTGCGCGCGGGCAACCAGAGCAGCGCCAGGCCCAACGCCAGCAAGACCATGCTGGACGGCTCCGGCACCGTGGTGACCAGGAAGTCATGTCCGCTCAATCCGGTGGTGTTGAGCCCGCTCTCCGAGGGGGCAAGTTGGTAGTAGGCCGAGTGGTAGAAATCGGCCTCGGCGCTGCGGTGGATGGCGCTGGAGCTGACGTAGGCGCCGGCGTAAAGCATGCCGTTGATGTTCAGCGTGTGTCCGACCTGCGTGTTCAAGATCAGCGAAAACACGCCGCTCGCCTGCTTTTTTGCATCCCAGCTGATCGACGCTTGCTCGCCGCTGTCGCGGTCACGCAGGCGCATCTCGGCGAGGCCGTCGGCGCTGAGAAAGCCGCCCATTTCAAACGACGGTGAGGACAGCGTGCCATTGATGGACAGATCCAGGCGGTAGCTGACCGGCGTGCCGATGGCCAGCGTGCTGCTGCTGACCAGCAGCGTGTCAAAGAACGTGCCCTGAGCCGTGCTGTTGGCGTAGCCATGCTGAACCGTGTGCCCTTGGGCGTCGCAGCAGTAGGGGTAGCTGGCCGAGGCATAGGCCTTGAGCATGCCGATGCTGCCGAGGAAACTGGCGGTCGTCGTGCCGCCGCTGGACACCGACGCATGGCCGTTCAGCGCATTCAGCGCCAGTGCTTGCGGTTTGTCGATCAAGTTCAGATTCTTGTCATCGACTTCACTGGTGTTGCGTAGAAAGTCCGCCGCGTAGCTGTGGACATTGGCGGTCAGCTGGTAGCTTTGGGCCTGTGCTGTGGCGGGCGTGCCCAGCAGGATCAGCGCAGTTGCAGCGGCGGAGATGGTTGAACTGCAGCTCATGCGATTGGAGATGTGTGAAAACATGTGTTTGCTCCCGATGGTGAGTCGACGCGACGCCTTAAAAATTGGCGGCTACCGAGGCTTTGACTCTAGCGCCCGATGTAGCCGACCGGGCACCCCTAGAAGCCGCAGGCCGCCGCCCTGAATAGCTGGGTTCGGACGGGTGCGGTCCCCGCGCCGATCTTGGTGGCGACGGGAGGGTCGTGCAAAACGGCGGCCGAATAGCCAGGCAGCCTTTGGCTTGATTGAACCGATGGTGGCTTCGTTTTAAATCACACGAATTTCGTGTTCCACGAACTTCGTGTAACATCCTAGGTGTGAAAAACGTCACCATCAGCATGGAAGACAGCGTCGCCGAATGGGCCCGCTTGGAGGCAGCGCGGCGCAATACCAGCGTGTCGCGCTTGGTCGGCGAGATGCTGGCCGAGAAGATGCGGCATGACGATGTCTACGAGCGTGCGCTGCAGGACTGGTTGCACCGGGAGCGCGTCTGGGTCTCCGATGGCCAGGCTTATCCGCAGCGCGGGGAGTTGGCCCGATGAGCGAGCTGGTTTTCGTCGACACCTCGGTCTTGATACTCAGCGAAGACGGTGCCGACGCCACCGCGCGCGACAAGGCTTTTGCCTGGCTGCGCGAGCTTTGGTTGCGCCGCAGCGGCCGGCTCTCGACCCAGGTCCTGAACGATTTCTACACGGCGGTGACCACCCGCATCAGCCCGGCGATGCCGAACGGCGACGCGCGCGCCGAGGTCAGGCGCTATCAGCGCTGGCAGCCTTGGGGCGTGGACCATGCGACGGTCGAGAGTGCTTGGTCGATCGAGAGCCGCTTTGCGCTCGCCTATGCCGACGCGCTGATCGTCGCCGCCGCCAAGGCGCAAGGCTGCACGCTGTTGCTGAGCCTGGAGCTGGCGCACGAGGCGGTCTATGACAGCGTGACCGTGCTGAACCCCACACTTTGCGGAACGGAGCGGCTGAACGCATGACTACCTCACTCAACCAGGCTCTGGCGTGCATCCGCGACGACGTGCGCGCCTCCCATGCCTACCCGGTCGCCGCCAGCGCCGGCATGGTCAAGCTCGATGTGATGGAGAACCCGTTCCGTCTGCCGCCCGAGCTACAAGCGCAGTTGGGTGCGCGGCTCGGTGCCGTCGCGATCAACCGTTACCCGGCCGAGCGCACCCAGGATCTGGCCGCCGCCTTGGCCACCCATGCCGGCATGCCGGCGGGCTGCGCCATCACCCTGGGCAATGGCTCCGACGAGCTGATCAGCATGCTCAGCATGGCCATCAGCAAACCGGGCGCCAAGATCTTGTCGCCGATGCCCAGCTTTGTGATGTACGAGCTGTCGGCCCGCTACCAGAACTTGGCCTTTGTCGGCGTGCCGCTGCGGGCCGATGACTTCGAGCTCGACGGCCCGGCCATGCTGGCGGCGATTGCTGAGCATCGGCCGGCGCTGATTTACCTGTCTTTTCCGAACAACCCAACCGGCAATCTCTGGGACGCAGGCGTGATCGAGCAGATCATCCAGGCTGCACCTGGTTTGGTCGTGATGGACGAGGCCTACCAGCCCTTTGCCGCCAGCGACTCGATTGCGCTGCTGGCGCGCTACCCGCAGGTGCTGGTGATGCGCACCATGAGCAAGTTTGGCCTGGCCGGTGTGCGGATTGGTTACTTGATCGGACAGACCGCGCTGATTGCCGAGATCGACAAGCTGCGCCCGCCCTTCAATATCAGCGTGCTGAACGCCGAGGCCGGCCTGTTCGCGCTGGAACATGCGCAGGTCTACGCGGACCAAGCAGCCACGCTGCGGGCCGAGCGCGAGCGGGTCTACACGGCGCTGCAGGCGCTGGCCGGCGTGCAGCCGTTTCCCAGCCAAGGCAATATGATTTTGGTGCGGGTGGCGGATGCCGCGCATACGTTCGCCGCCATGAAGGCGCGCGGCGTGCTGATCAAGAATTCATCGACCGCCCACCCCTTGCTGGCCAACTGCCTGCGCATCACCGTCGGAGCGGCGGAAGAAAACACGGCCATGCTGGCCGCACTCCAGGAATCATTGTCATGAGCACCGATCGCATCGCCGAAGTCAGCCGCAGCACCAAGGAAACGCAAATCACCGTGCGCGTCAATCTAGACGGCACGGGCGCGGCCAAGCTGAACACCGGCATCGGTTTTTTCGACCATATGCTGGACCAGATCGCCCGCCACGGCTTGATCGATCTGGACATCCAGGCGGTCGGTGACCTGCATATCGACGGTCATCACACGGTCGAGGATGTGGGCATCACTTTGGGCCTGGCCGTTGCGCAAGCGGTCGGCGACAAGAAGGGTTTGACCCGTTACGGCCACAGCTATGTGCCGCTGGACGAGGCGCTGTCCCGCGTGGTGATCGACTTCTCGGGCCGGCCGGGCTTGGAGATGGACGTCAAGTTCACCTCGGGTTCTATCGGCGCTTTTGACACGCAATTGGCCTTCGAGTTTTTCCAGGGTTTCTCGAATCACGCGCTGGTGTCGCTGCATATCGACAATCTGAAGGGTCATAACGCCCATCACCAGTGTGAGACGATTTTCAAGGCCTTCGGGCGCGCGCTGCGGATGGCGATGACCTTGGATCCTCGCTCTATGGGCGTCATTCCCTCCACCAAAGGAAGCCTCTAGCCATGGCGCGAACTGTTGCCGTCGTCGACTACGGCATGGGCAATCTGCGCTCGGTCTCGCAGGCGGTGCTGCATGTGGCCGCAGGCACTGGCTTGGAGGTCGTCATAACGGCCAATCCGGACGAGGTTTTCGCGGCCGAACGGGTGGTGCTGCCGGGCCAGGGCGCAATGCTGGAATGCATGCGCGAGTTGCGCGACTCAGGGCTGCAAGCGGCGGTGCTGCACGCCGCCGCCAACAAGCCCCTGATGGGGGTCTGCGTCGGCATGCAAATGTTGCTGGACCACAGCGAAGAGCAAGACACACCGGGCCTGGGCTTGATCCCGGGCGTGGTCAAACGCTTCCGTTTGGAGGGCCAGACTCAGCCCGACGGCAGCCGCTACAAGGTGCCGCAGATGGGCTGGAACCGCGTCAAGCAGAGGCTGGCCCACCCGGTCTGGGCGGGGGTGCCGGACGACAGCTACTTCTATTTCGTCCACAGCTTCTACGCCGCGACGTCGGATGCGCGCCACAGTGCGGGGGAGACCGAGTACGGTGCGCGCTTTACCTCGGCCATCGCCCGGGATAATATTTTCGCCACCCAGTTTCACCCCGAGAAAAGCGCTGCGCACGGCTTGGCGCTGTATCGCAACTTCCTGCTTTGGAATCCTTAATAATTCATTTTTGCTCACGCCATGCTGCTGATCCCCGCTATTGACCTGAAAGATGGTCGCTGTGTCCGCCTCAAGCAAGGCGATATGAATGACTCCACCACCTTCGGCGAAGATCCGGCCGCGATGGCCAGGCGCTGGATTGATGCCGGCGCCAGGCGTCTGCATCTGGTCGACCTGAACGGCGCCTTCGCCGGCAAGCCGGTCAACGCGGCCGCCATCACGGCGATCCTGCGTGAGGTCAACGGCGAGATCCCCGTGCAGCTGGGCGGCGGCATCCGCGATCTCGACACCATCGAGCGCTATCTGGACGCTGGCCTGAGCTACATCATCATCGGCACGGCGGCGGTCAAGAACCCGGGCTTTTTGCAAGACGCGGCGATGGCCTTCGCCGGCCACATCATCGTCGGCTTGGACGCCAAAGACGGCAAGGTCGCCACCGACGGCTGGAGCAAGCTGACCGGCCACGAGGTGATTGACCTGGCGCGCAAGTTCGAGGGCTACGGCATCGAAGGCGTGATCTACACCGACATCGGCCGCGACGGCATGCTCAGCGGCATCAATATCGAGGCGACGGTCAAGCTGGCGCAGGCGCTGACCATCCCCGTCATCGCCTCGGGCGGCCTGGCCAATCTGGCCGACATCGACGCGCTCTGCGCGGTCGAAGGCGAGGGCGTCGAGGGCGTGATCTGCGGACGGGCCATCTACACCGGCGATCTGGATTTCACTGCCGGCCAAGCCCGCGCCGACGAGTTGGGTCTGGGCTAAGACTACCCATGCTGGCCAAACGCATCATTCCCTGCCTTGACGTGACCGGCGGTCGGGTCGTCAAGGGCATCAACTTCACCGAGCTGCGTGACGCCGGCGATCCCGTCGAGATCGCCGCCCGCTACAACGAGCAGGGCGCCGACGAGCTGACCTTTCTGGACATCACCGCCACCAGTGACGGCCGCGATCTGATCCTGCACATCATTGAAGCGGTGGCGTCGCAGGTCTTCATTCCCTTGACGGTCGGCGGCGGCGTGCGCGAGGTCGCCGATGTGCGGCGCTTGCTGAATGCCGGCGCGGACAAGGTCTCGTTCAACTCGGCAGCGATCGCTAACCCGCAAGTCATACGGGATTCGTCCGATAAATACGGTGCGCAATGCATCGTCGTCGCGATCGACGCGAAGCGCCGGCAAGGCAATGACTTGGCTGCGCGGGGCCCTGGATGGGATATCTACAGCCACGGCGGGCGCAAAAACGTCGGCCTCGACGCGGTCGCCTGGGCACGCCAGATGGCCGACTTCGGCGCCGGTGAAATCTTGTTGACCAGCATGGACCGCGACGGCACCCGCAGCGGCTTTGACTTGGAGCTAACCCGCGCGGTCAGCGATGCGGTGGCGGTGCCGGTGATCGCCTCGGGCGGCGTCGGCTCGCTGGACGACTTGGCCGACGGCGTGCAGATTGGCGGCGCCGACGCGGTCTTGGCCGCCAGCATTTTTCACTATGGCCACCACACCGTCGCCGAGGCCAAGGCCTTGATGGCGGCGCGGGGCATCCCGGTGCGCTTGTGAATCGACCACGGTCCAGCGGGGCAGCCAAGGCGATCTCGGCGCTAACGCAGAAGGCCGCCGGCGCGCCGCGCATGGGCTCCCGCGAGGTACGCATCATTGGCGGGCAGTGGAAACGTTCCAAGCTGCCCATCGCCGATAAGCCGGGCCTGCGCCCGACGCCGGACCGCGTGCGCGAAACCTTGTTCAACTGGCTGGGCCAGGACCTCGACGGTTGGCGGGTGCTGGACGCCTTTGCTGGCAGCGGCGCGCTTGGTTTCGAGGCCGCTTCGCGCGGCGCAACCGAGGTCTTGCTGTTGGAGCGTGACGCCGAATTGGCACGTAGCCTGAGCGCCAGCAAGCTAAGGTTAAAGGCCGACAATTTGCGCGTCGAATGCACTGATGCCTTGGGTTATATGGGCCGCTGTGCGCCGGCCCGCTTTGAGCTGATCCTGCTCGACCCACCATTCCAGCAAGAGCTGTTCCTGCCTGCCCTGCGCGCCGCCGCGCCGCTTTTGGTGCAGGGTGGCTTCATCTATCTGGAAGCGCCCGACCTGATCGCGGCGCCGGCCGAGTTGGGCTTGGAAGCTTGGCGGACGGGCAAGGCTGGCGCGGTGCAGTTTCAACTCTTACGCAAGTCGGCCTGAAGGGTAAAAACTTGAAATTTATGGCCTGATCGTCGGTCCCGCTTGGACCTCGGCTTTGTTAGCTCGGCTTTCCTGACCCTCGGCTTTCTCGGTTTAGACTCGGTTTTGTAGTGCGCTACACAACACGTTTGGGGGTATCAATGAACACAAAATGGCACCGCGAGACAATTGAGGCACTCGGCATAATGGCCAAGAAGCCGCGCATCGTTAACAAACTCAATGCCGTTGTCGCGCACTCTGATGATCCTGAGCTACGGAAACTGGCTGAAAAGCTCATCAAAGAAATCCTCGCTACAAGTTCAAATACCGAAGCCAGCGCCCCAAAGCAAATGAGCAATGGTGTTCCAACGGCTAAGAAGGCCCTCGAGTACTGCAACTCGCTGGCCTATCGAGAGTGAGGCAGGGAAACAAACGTCATGCAAATACGAGCTCTCGCCCTCGTGGTCCTTTCCTTTGCAATAGGTACTGCTGGAGCACAGACTACTCGCACGGCACCAGCACTGCGGTCGGTTCTCACGATGGATCGATTCGAGGGAACGTCCGTCATCACAAACCTTAGCGATAACGTAACGTTGAACAATGGCTCTACGCTCCGTCGGGAGTGGTTTGTAATTCGAGATGATGCCTCACCAGTACAGATAGTGGGCTCAGCAGGTGTAAACGTAATCTACAAGTCCGAGCGATCATCCGGCCAGTACCAATATCGGATTCCGTACCAACTCAAGTCGAAGGAATCCGTGACGGCGGTAGAAGTGCGAATGCACGTACTTGACGTTTTCGGCAGACTACTCAAGACCCTTTCATCAACGGAAGTAACCGACTTTTCAGACATTAAGGGGTTTGAAGGCATCTGGCGAATCTGGTCTGAGAACGAAGCATCGGGAGCTTTTGCTTCCGTCGCCTATGTGGCGCAAGTTCGAACTGCTTCTGGCCGAGTCTACGAAGCAGATCGAACCGCCGTATTTGAACAAGTTCGCAAGGTCGCCAAGCGCATCTCCGAAGCTGATCTCGAGCCCGAGAAGGAAACGCCTGTCAAGTAGGCAGCCAAATAGGGGGCAAGAGGACGGGGCAACGACGGCAAGACGGTATCTGACCCTTGGCCGCTTCAGAACGCCCGATAGTCCTGCACCGGCGGCATTGCTCGTCCTGCCGGAGCAAACGCCAAGGGCGTCGGGTGCGTGGCGTAGCGAAGTCAAGGGGGAGGCCGCAGGCCGGAGGACATGAGCGGAGGCATGCGCCCGATGGACTTGGTCGGCGCAAGCACTGTCAAGAAGCGCCGAAAATCTGAGGGGCAGCTCCGGGCACAAAGGCGCTTGCATGGATCCAAGCGCCGAGCGGGGATAATTGGACCCATTTGATGAATGGACCACTGCGTGACCGTTGCTACCCCTCTCACCGCCATCTATCCCGGCACCTTTGACCCGATGACCTTGGGTCATGAAGACCTGATGCGCCGGGCCAGCCGTTTGTTCGGGCGGCTGATCATCGCGGTGGCGGCCGGCCATCACAAGAAGACGATGTTCTCGGTCGTCGAGCGTTTGGAGATAGCGCGTGAGTTGGCGGCCAAATATCCCAACGTCGAGGTACTGCCCTTCAGCGGGCTGTTGAGCAGCTTTGTGGCCGGTGAGGGCGGCAATGTGCTGGTGCGCGGCCTGCGCGCCGCCAGCGACTTCGACTATGAATTCCAGATGGCCGGCATGAACCGCCAGTTGATGCCCGAGGTGGAGACGACTTTCATGCTGCCTTCGGATCAGTATCAATTCATCAGCAGCACCTTTGTGCGCGAGATTGCCAGCCTCGGCGGTGATGTCTCCAAATTTGTGTCAGCCTCGGTGCTGGAGCGCTTGAAGAAGCGCTTGCAGCCGGAAAGTTGAAGGGGCTGATATGGCGCTGATGATTACCGACGAATGCATCAACTGCGACGTCTGCGAGCCCGAATGCCCGAACGGGGCGATCTCCATGGGCGAGGAGTTCTACCAGATAGAGCGCAGCAAATGCACCGAATGCGTCGGTCATTTCGATGAGCCGCAATGTGTGCAGCTTTGCCCAGTGGCCTGTATCCCGGTCAATCCGGCGCATGTGGAAAGTAAAGAGACGCTGATGGGCAAGTATTTGCGCCTGACCGCCGTCAAGGCCTGATTGATCAGCGCTTGCTGATCCCCAACATCGCCCTGGCTTCATCCGGCGTCGCCAGCGGCCGGTCCAGCTGCTCGGCGATCAAGGCGATGCGCTGAACTAACTGAGCATTGCTGCGGGCCAGCTCGCCTTTGCGATAGTAGATATTGTCCTCAAAGCCGACCCGCACATGGCCGCCCAGCACGATGGATAACGTGGCCAAGGGCAGCTGCGCCGCACCAATGCCGGCCACCGTCCAGCTGCAGTCTGGCGGCACTTGCGAGCGCAGATACATCAAGGCTTCGGGCGTGCCGGCCATGCCGCCGGGGATGCCGAGCACGAAGTCGAAGTGCAGCGGGCCTTTGACAATGCCTTTTTTGAGCCAGCGCAGCGTCGTCGTCAGCATGCCGCTGTCGAAGATTTCGAACTCGGGCTTGACGCCGTATTCAGTCATCGCCTTAGCAAACACTTCCATATCGGCCGGATGGTTCATGAACACATCGCCGCCGAAGTTGACCGTGCCCATCGACAGCGTGGCCATCTCCGGGCGCAGCGTTACCGGGGCCAGCCGCTCTTGCGGCGTCATGCCGACCGCGCCGCCGGTGGAGACCTGCACGATCACATCGCAGCGTTCGCGCGTCTTCTCGATGATCTGCCGGTAGACCTCGCGGTCTTGTGTGGAGCTGCCGTCGGCCAAGCGGCCGTGCACATGGACGATGGCGGCGCCAGCCAGCGCGCATTCGGCCGCGGCATCGGCGATCTCGTCCGGCGTAATAGGAAGGGCCGGCTGCTGCTCGCGCGTGACCTCGGCACCGGTCAGCGCGGCGGTGATGATCAGTCTGCTGTTCATTTGCGTTGGAAGTTAACCGGCACCACACAAGTGCCCGAAGCGCGGCAGACCACAATGGGCTCAGCCAAGACATCGGCGGCCGACACCTGGCCAGGAACGTTGGCGGCGCTGATCACCTTGCGTGCCTCGAACACCATTTTTCGGGAGGACTTGCCCATCGACACGATGCTGCCGCTCACCTCAATATAGTCGCCGGCAAAGACGGGGGCCAGGAACTCGACCTTGTCGTAGGCAACGAACAATCCCTCGTCGCCGTCGCTGCGGATCAGCAACTCGGTGGCCACATCGCCGAACAGGTTCAGCATCCGTGAGCCGTCGACCAAGTTGCCCGCGTAGTGGGCGTCGTGCGCGCTCATGCGAAGGCGAATGAGGCTGGTGATTTGTTCAGTCATGCTGCTTTCCGTTTGATCCACTCATGGATGGCGAACGACGCCACATCTTCGGCGTAAGTCTTGGTGCCAAAACCCGCGTCATAGCCCAACTCCTTGGCCAGCTCATGGCTGATGCGCGGGCCGCCGACGATCAGGATCACCTGGTCACGCAAGCCCTCGGCCTCCAGCAGGTCACTGAGTTTGGTCAGATTGTCGAGGTGGATATTCTTCTGCGTCACCACCTGCGAGACCAGGATCACGTCGGCCTTCTCTTCGATCACGCGGCTGATCAAGTCCTCGGAGTCGACCTGCGCGCCGAGGTTGATGGCGCGGATCTCGTGGTAACTCTCCAACCCCTTGTGGCCGTTATAGCCCTTCATATTCATGATCGCGTCGATGCCGACGGTGTGCGCGTCGGTCTCGATGCAGGCGCCCACCACCACCATGCGGCGGCCCATTTTCTCGGCGATCAGCGCGTCGATGCCGGCCTTGTCCAACACGGCGAACTCAGGCTTGGCGACCTTCAGCTTGCTGAGATCCACGCTGTGCTTGCTTTGGCCGTAGACAACAAAGAAGGAAAACCCGCTGCCCATCGCCTCGGC
>NZ_JANNMI010000426.1:0-7581 GCF_031397715.1 Roseateles sp. | reverse complement strand
GCTGGTGCTGGACGAGGCCGGCTTTCGCCAGCCCTATGCCTGGGACATCGCGGCGCGCAGCCTGCGGCCTTTGCTGAGCGGCGAGTTCGAGGCCCATCAGGTGCTGGGCTTCACGCCGGACAGCAAGACGATGTTTGTCGCCGCCAACAAGGGCGACCTGGCGGCGATGAATTTGTTCCGCGTCAATCTGGTCGATGGCGCTATGCAAGCACTCGGCGCGGCCGCCGACTACCACCGGGCCGGCGTGGTCTCCTATGACGGTCAATGGTTATCGGCGAACGCCGGCAACTGGGCGGCGCGGCCGGAGCTGAAGCTGATCGCGGTCGCTGGCGTGTCCAAAGCCGAGGCAACAGTGTTGACCGACAGCCATGACAAGGCCTGGGCGCAGGTCGATGCGCTGCGGCCCGAGCGCTTCGCGTTCAAGAACCGCCATGGCGACAGCATTCCCGCCTATGTGTTCAAGCCGGCCGGCTGGAGCGCGGCCGATAAGCGTCCGGCGGTGGTCTACATCTACGGCGGCCCGCTGAACGACCGCCACTCGGTCGAGGCCGACAGCTTCCAGCCCAGCGCCTATGTGTTCGCGATGTATATGGCGGCCAAGCATGGCTATGTGATGGTGACGATTGATTCACGCGGGCACTCGAACTACGGCCGCCGCTTCTCGGGCGCCAACTGGGAGAACCCGGGCCTGCCGCAGACCGAGGATCTGGAGGATCTGTTCACCCATATGAGCGCCAACTTCGGTATTGATCCAGCGCGCGTTGGCCTGAACGGCTGGAGCTTCGGCGGCTTTCAGACCCAATACACGCTGTACAACAAGCCTGATCTGTTTGCCGCCGGCATCGCCGGTGCCGGCCCGACCGAATGGGAGAACTACAACAGCTGGTACAGCGGCCGCACCATTGGCAAGGTCGACCGGACCAAGCCGAACTTGCGCAAGTACTCGCTGCTGCCGATGGCCAAGGGGCTGAAAAAACCGCTGCTGCTGGTGCACGGCATGCTGGACCCTAACGTCCTGTACCAAGACACGGTGAATGTCTACCGGGAGCTGCTTGCGTCGGGCAAGGAGGGGCTGGTCGATCTGTTTCTCGACCCGGACGGCGAGCATGGCATGGGCGGTACGGTCAAAGCTGCGGGCTGGCACCGCAAGTACGAGGCGTTTTGGTTGCAGCATCTGGGGCGCGCCCAGCCTTGAGCCGCTTTCTCAGGGCGAGGTCAGCACGACCTTGACCCGCTGGCCGGGCTTGGGCTCAAGGTCCAAGGCGCCGTTGAGCAGCCGTAGCTGCGCCGCGTCCATCACCGTGCGTTCGGTCTTGCCGGTGACGGGGTTGACCGACGTCGTGCCGCAAGAGCTAAGTGTGGCTAAGGCGATCAACAAGGCGGTAGAGGTGGTCCGCCGAACTAATGCCTTACGCCAGAGCCCCATTCAATGCTTGGCGCGTGCGGCCCAGAGCTGCAGCACATTGTCCAGCACCGCGCGGCTGATGGTGTCGCGCTCCTTGGGGTCGGCCAGGCGCGCGCGGTCTTCCTCGCTGAGTTGCGTCTCGTCGGCACCCAACAAGGCGATCGGAGCCAGCAATGGACCCGTCACGGCGTCGTCAAATAGCGGCTCCCAGGCTTCTGGAGCCAGATCCACGGCGGTCAGAAAACCGATCGCCCATTCCTCGGCATCGGTCAGGTCGGCTTCGCCCTCAACATCGCTTTCGGCGACGCTGAAGATCGGCTCCCACAGCTCCGGCTTGGCCGTCCATTGCCACGCAATCGAGCGCAGATGGCGCAACACCAGCAAGGTCACGCGCTTGCGCTGCTTGCCGCTGGCGAAGGGGTAGTTTTCGGGTTTGGTCGACGCTTCGAGGTCGTCGCCGTCGCCGCCCCAGGCGACTGGCAACCAGTCGGCGCCGGGTAAATCGGCCAAGAGCACGGGGCTCAACAGCAGCGCCGCCAGGTAGCCGTCCAGCGCTTCGATATTCATCGAGGCTTCGCTGGGCAGCTTGGTCAGCATGTCATCCAGCGTCGACAACTCCTCGTCGGAGAGCGGCAGATTGTCGGATTTGGGGTCGTATTGGGGATATTCCATGGCGTGATTGTCGCAGCCTGTGGAATCAGAACCGGCTGCGGGCTTTCTTGCCGTCGAATTCCTGCAATTGCGCCTTGAGCAAGGCCATCAGCACGCGCGCATTGGGCTCGGTCAGCGCAATGATGGTACTGGGCTCAATGCCTTCGACTTCGGGTTTGGGGGACACCAGCGCGTTCACCTTGAACAAGATTTGGCCATGGATATTGTTCGAGGCGGCCTTGAACTTTTGGACTTCAATTTGGTAGATCTTCATGCCGACATCGTACTCCGGCTCAGTCTTTCAGCGCGCGCCAGATGCGCTGACCCAGGGTAAAGACCGCCACGCTGACGGCGCCGGCGGCCAGGCCGACCAAGCCATCAACCAGCAGGCCGGCGACGGGCGCGGCAGGCCCCAGCAGAGCCGCCAGGGCCACCGCTAAGCCATGCAACTGCGGCAGTCCGTGGCTGAGAATGCCGCCGCCGACCAAGAACATCGCAATCGTGCCGACCACGGTCAGGGTGCGCATCAAACCCGGCGCCATCGCGACCAAACCCAAACCAAAAGCGCGCAGCGGCCGGTTCTTGCTGCGGCTCAAATAGAGGCCGGCGTCGTCCAACTTGACGATGCCCGCCACCAGACCGTAGACGCCGATGGTCATCACCACCGCAATGCCGCTCAAGACCAGCACCTGCGTCGTGAAGGTGGCTGCAGCGACGGTGCCTAGGGTGATGGCAATGATCTCGGCCGAGAGCACAAAGTCGGTACGTATCGCGCCCTTGATCTTGTCGCGCTCGAAGCTGAGCAGGTCTTGCTCGGAGGCCAGGGCGGCGCTGCGCAGCGCTTGCTGCGCGTCGGCATCTTCCTCGGCGCTGTGCAAAAACTTATGAGCGAGCTTCTCGAAGCCTTCGAAGCAAAGATAGGTGCCGCCGACCATCAGCAGCGGCGTCACGGCCCACGGCGCCCAGGCGCTGATGGCCAGGGCGCCGGGCACCAAGATCGCCTTGTTCTTTGCTGAGCCCTTGGCGACGGCCCACACCACCGGCAGCTCGCGCTCGGCGGCCACGCCACTGACCTGCTGGGCGTTGAGGGCCAAATCATCGCCGAGCACACCGGTGGTCTGCTTGGCGGCGGCCTTGCTGAGCAGGGCCACGTCATCCAGCAAGGTGGCGATATCGTCGATCAGGGCAAACAGGCTGGAGGCCGCCATGGGGTGCTTTCAAAACAGAGCAAAGGGAGTGCCGGTTTGTACCCCATCTTGCATGGGACGCTCACCCTTCAGTCAAATTTTGCAGCGCGCCATGACGAACCATGTTTCCTTTATGTTGATGGCCTTTTTGCTCGGTGGGCAGTCCGTGCTGGCGGTGTTGGAGGGCCAGCACGAGAAGCGCTGATGGGCCGATCCGCTGGGCAATTGCAGCGGCGGGGTCAGACCTTGCCTTTTTCGTAAGGTTGGACTATGTTCGCGCATGGCTCGTCCTCTGCGCATTGAATTCCCAGGTGCCGTTTACCACGTCAGTTCCTGGTCCGAAGCCGGCACTGCGGCCTTCGCAGATGACGGCGACCGCGCTGCGTTTTTAGGCTTGCTGGCGCAAACGATGCAGCGCTTCGATGCGCAGGTATTGGCCTACTGCCTGCTGCCCGATCATTACCACCTGTTGCTCTACACCGGCCGAGCCAATCTATCGCGTTTGATGCGTCATTTGGGTGGCGTCTATGCCCAGCAGCACAAGCGCCAGCGGCGCGTCGATGGTGCGCTGTTTCATGGCCGCTTCAAGGCAGTCTTGGTCGACCGGGAGGTGCATCTGCTGGATGCTTGCCGCTATGTGGAGCTCAATCCCTTGCGTCTGGGCTTGGTGCAGACGGCGCAGCAGTGGGCTTGGTCCAGCTGTCGCGCGCATGTTGGAGTTGACCCCGCGCCGGTCTGGCTCGATGCTGTTGGGTTGTGGAGTTACGTGCTCGGCCGGCCGGCCGGCACACCAGCCGCCCGGCGGTGCGCTGCGGAGCGCTATGCCAAATTGCTCGCCAAGCAGCCCGACTTGACGCTTTGGCCGGGCCGATTGCGGCAACAGATATTTTTGGGCGATGCAGGCTTTGCCAAAGCCATGCTGGCGCGCGTGGAAGCTCAAGCCGGGGCCAAGGCCCTCAGCCGGCCCGGACGCAAGCCTGAGGCGGCGCCGGGCTTCGATTGGGCGCAATGCCGGGCCAGTTGCGAGACGCGTGAGCACGCGCTCTACAAGGCGCATACCGAGGCTGGGCAGACCATGAACGCCTTGGCGGGTCAGCTGGGCTTGTCGGTGTCGCGTATCAGCCGTTTGATTGCCGGCCATGAGCACAGCTTGCTGGCGCCACCAAGCGCCTGAGGCAGGTGGCTTCACTGCGGCGCTTGCGCTTTCAGCCACAGCAGCAGTTGCTGCAGCGCCCGGTTTGAGTAACTGGCGCGACGCGTGCAGAGCATATAGCCCACCGTGTACGCGACCTTGTTTTCAAACGGTATGGCCACGCGGCCGGCGCCGAGTTCGTCGTCTATCAAGCAGCGCTGCACAACGGCAACGCCCAGCCCGGCGGCCACCGCCTGCACCAGCATAGACACTTGCTCAAATTCGGCGCTAGGTTTGACCTGCTGCCCGGTCAAGCCGACCGCGTCCAGCCAGATGCGCCAATTGTGCGAATAGTTGGTATTGCACAGCAGCGGGCGGGTCAATAGATCGGCCGGCTCGCTCAGCGCCGTGCTGCCGCGCAGGTCTTTGGGATGACAGATGGCGACGATTTCACGCCCGACGATGTATTCGGTGGCGATGCCGGTCGGGAAGCCGCTCGCACTCGGGCGCAACCAGGCATCGACGTCAGGGTCGCTGTAGTCTTCATCATGCGACGCGGGCGCCAGGGACAGCGTGATCTGCGGATGCAAGGCCTGCCAATCCGGCAATCTGGGAATCAGCCATTTGGCGGCCAAGGTCGGCGGCACCGACAGGCGCAGCCGGGTCGGTGCGTCCGGTGAGCGTTGCAAGGTGGCGGCGGATTCCAGCGTTTGCAAGGCGGGGCGGATCAAGCTCAGGTAATCGCGCCCGCGCGCGGTGAGCTCGATGCCGCGGGCGTGGCGCACAAAAAACGTTTGCCCCAAGTGATCCTCAAGGTGCCCGATGGCACGGCTGATGGCGCCCTGGGTAACGCACAAGTCTTCGGCCGCCTTGGAGAAGCTGCCGAGCCGGGCGGCGGCGGCAAAGGCATGCAGTTCGTGCAGGGAAGGGGAGCGGATACGCATGGCGCCATTTTCATTCATCAACGCGGCCGTGCCGACCCGTCGGTGCGCAATCACCGTGATCTATCCCCGCTGTCTGTGGATAAGTCCGTGGGCAAGCCGCGCGCAGTGCCTATAAGTCATTGATATGACTGGTATTGCATCGGTCTGCCTCATTAGTAGGCATTGGCCGAAATGGCTAGGGCTGCTTCTCGGCCACGGATTTCAAATTTGTCAAACCGGCCTCGAAGTCTTTGCCGACCATGCCGTCGGCAAACAACGCCATCCAGTGGAACAGCGGGTTCTTGCCCATATCGCCATTCATCAGCCAAGTGACTTGGGTGCCGCCGCTGGGCTGCGGCTCAAAGCGAAATTCCCCGCTGGAGGTGGTGCCGAAGTCCGGGAAATAGAGGTCGTAGGCAATGCGTTTGGGGGCCTCCGCGGCCGTGAAGCTCATCTTGCCGTCGCCCTCGCTGGCACTCTTCCAGGCCCAGACCGCGCCGCGGCCGGACTCGGGCCCGCTGTACTCGATCTGCATGGCCGGATCGCGGCGATTCCAGACGCTCCATTGCTTCCACTGACTCGGGTTGGCAACCAGGGGAAAGATTTTGTCGGCGCTGGCGGCAATCTGCACGCTGCGTGAGACGCTGAACTTGGGCGATAGCAGCAGGCCGCCGATCAGCAAGACGGCGAGCAGGCCGAGCAGACTGAGGCCGAGAATTTTCAGGATTTTCATGCGCAGCTCCGTTTGAACTGCCGTCTAGCATGCCGCCGAGGCACTGATTTTGCAATCCGCGACAACCCGTCGCTGCTCATCGACAGCTGTAGCGACAGCGGCCCTTCTTCAGTGCGTCTGGGTCTGCACCGGGGCGGCCAATTCGGCGTCAACCCAGGCTTCTTGGCTGGCATCGCGCGCGGCGGCCAGCTGCTGACAGAGCTCAAACACCCCCAGTTTGTCGGCATCGACTTGTTCGGGTATCGGTGCATTGCCGATACCGGCAGGCAGATCCGCCAAGGCGCCCAGCAACTCGAACAGCAACTCCAGCGTCGGTTCGCCACCGGCGTCCATCTGGCGCGCAAGCCCCAGGCTGCGGCACAAATACCAGCAGGCGCTGGCGGCGTCGTCGCACTGCGCATGGTATTGGGCTTGGGTTTCCAGCGCAGCGCTGCGAGCGGCCTGCGCTTGGCGCGTTTGCGCGTCATCCAGGCTCGGCCAGGGGCTGTCGATCAAAATGCTGTCGTCCTGCTGGGTTTGCGGGATCGGGAGAAGCGTGGAATGTCGCGCCATGATGTGCTTTCACTGCTGTCGGCCCAATGCTAGGCGGTGGCTTCTGACCGCGCCTCCCGCAGATCGGGGGTGCGCACAGTGAAGACGACCGTCGGCGTGAATTATCGCGCAGACGATCGGCAAAAGTCAGCGTTTCTTGACCGGCCTTGTCCATCCCGCAATCGCCACCTGTTTGCCGCGCGCAACACTCAGCTCGCCGGCGCCGACGTTTTTGCTGATGGTGGAGCCGCCGCCGATGGTGGCGCCCGCACCAATCACCACCGGTGCGATCAGCACGCAGTTGGAGCCCACATGCACATCGGCGCCGATCTCGGTGCGGTGCTTGTTGGCGCCGTCATTGTTGGCGGTGATGGAGACGGCGCCGTAGTTGACCCGTTCGCCGTCGGTAGCGTCACCCAAATAGGCGAGGTGGTTGGCCTTGGCGCCCTTGGCCAGGGTCGAGTTCTTGACCTCGACAAAGTTGCCGATGTGAACCTCGTCGCCCAAGTCGGCGCCGGGCCGCAGCCGCGCAAACGGCCCAACCAAAGCACCGGCGCCGACCTTGACGCCTTGGGCCTCGCCGTCGATATGAGTGAATTCATGGATGCGTGCGCCGGCGCCAATGCTGGCATTGCGGATCACGCAGTTGGCACCGATACGCACGCCGTCGCCCAGGCTGACTTGGCCTTCAAACACGCAGTTGACGTCGATCTCGACATCTTGGCCGCAGCTCAAAGTGCCGCGCAGATCGAAGCGGGCCGGGTCGGCCAGGCGCACGCCGGCTTCCAGCAAATCGTTCGCTTGTTCGCGTTGGAAGCGTCGCTCCAGCTCGGCCAGTTGCACCGGGCTGTTGACGCCCAAGACCTCGGTCTCGTTCGGTGCGGCAATACCCAGCACCGGCACGCCTTCGGCCACCGCCATTGCAACGATGTCGGTCAGGTAGTACTCGCCCTGCACATTGTTGTTGTTCAACTGGCTGACCCAGCGTTTCAGCGCCGCCGTCGGCGCGGCCATCATGC
>NZ_JANNMI010000421.1:0-2964 GCF_031397715.1 Roseateles sp. | reverse complement strand
CGTCGGCCTGGCCGGCGGCTCCTTCTCGGTCGGCACGCCCTATGTGGCGCGCTGGTTCCCGAAGAACCGCCAGGGCTTCGCGATGGGTGTGTTCGGCGCCGGCAACTCCGGTGCGGCGGTCAACAAGTTCGTTGCGCCCGGCCTGGTGGTGGCGTTTGGGTGGACCATGGTGCCGCATGTCTATGCCGCCGTGCTGCTGGGTACTGCCATCCTGTTCTGGTTCTTCAGCTACTCGGACGACAAGCATCTGGTCGTCAGCAACGCCAGCTTTGCGAGCCAGCTGAAGGCCTTGAAGGACCCCAAGGTCTTGAAATACTGCCAGTACTACTCCATCGTTTTTGGCGGTTATGTGGCCTTGAGCCTGTGGATGGTGCAGTACTACGTCGGTGAATACGGGCTCGACATCCGCGTCGCCGCCTTGCTGGCCGCCTGCTTCTCGTTGCCCGGCGGCGTGTTGCGTGCGGTCGGCGGCTGGATGTCGGACAAACACGGCGCGCACAACGTGACCTGGTGGGTGCTATGGGTCAGTTGGATCTGTCTGTTCATCTTGTCCTACCCGCAGACCGACTTCACCGTCATGACCGTGGGCGGCCCCAAGACCTTCCACATCGGGCTCAATGTCTATGCCTTCACCGGCCTGATGTTCACGCTGGGCATCGCCTGGGCCTTCGGCAAGGCCAGCGTCTTCAAGTACATCAGCGATGACTACGGCGCCAATATCGGCACCATCTCGGGCATCGTCGGCCTGGCCGGTGGCCTCGGCGGCTTCGTGCTGCCCATCATGTTCGGTGCCTTGATGGACCTGACCGGCGTGCGCTCCAGCGCCTTCATGCTGATGTACGGCGTGGTCTGGGTGTCGCTCATCTGGATGTATTGGACCGAAGTGCGCAAGACCGAAATGATGGGCAGCAATGCGCCTGCATCACCAATCTAGCGCCCATCTAGCGCCCATCTAGCTCAACTAAGAAAGACAAAATCATGAGTCAATCCAACGACGTCGCCGACTGGCGCCCTGAGGACGAAAAGTTCTGGGAGTCCACCGGCAAAAAGATCGCTTACCGCAACCTCTGGATCTCGATCCCCGCGCTGCTCTGCGGCTTCGCGGTCTGGGGCATGTGGGGCATCATCACGGTGCAGATGCTGAATCTGGGCTTTCCCTTCAGCAAGGATGAGTTGTTCACGCTGACCGCGATTGCCGGCATCTCGGGCGCCACCATGCGCATCCCGGCGTCCTTTTTGATCCGCATGGCGGGCGGGCGCAACACGATCTTTTTGACCACGGCGATGCTGTTGGCTCCGGCCATCGGTACCGGCGTGGCGCTGCAGCATCCCGAGTGGCCGCTGTGGGTGTTCCAGCTGATGGCGCTGTGGTCGGGCGTCGGCGGCGGCAACTTCGCCTCGTCGATGTCCAACATCAGCCCCTTCTTCCCCAAGCGCTTGCAGGGCACGGCGCTGGGTCTGAACGCCGGTCTGGGTAACTTCGGCGTCACGACGATGCAGATCGTGATCCCGCTGGTGATGACGGTCGGCCTGTTCGGTGCCTTTGGCGGCGAGTCGCGGCCCTTGATCAAGGACAGCGGCTGGATTCTCGGCAAGATTGTGGCCGGCACACCCACCTGGATTCAGAACGCCGGTTTCGCCTGGGTGCTGTCCTTGGTGCCGCTGTCGATTCTGTGCTGGTTCGGCATGAGCAATCTGAAGACGGTGTCACCCGATACCGGCTCGCCGATGGTGGCCTTCGGCAAGATCATCTATCTGTATTCGCTCGCCTTCGTGCCCTCGATCGTGATGCTCTATCTCTACCTGCCGGCGCCGACGGGCTTGGGCCTGCTGAATATGTGGGTGGCGATTCCGCTCGACATCATTGCCGCGCTGCTGGTGATGAAGCTGGCCGCCTTCGGCACGATGAAGGAAGGCGTTACCAAGCAATTTGCGATCTTCAAGAACAAACACACCTGGGCGATGACGGCGCTCTACGTCGTCACCTTCGGTAGCTTCATCGGCTTCTCGATGGCCTTGCCGCTGGCCATCACGGTGATCTTCGGTTTTGTGCACGCGCCCGATGCCGCCGGGGTGATGCAGCACGCGCTGAAGAATCCTAATGCGCCTTCCGCACTGACCTATGCCTGGATCGGCCCCTTCGTCGGCGCGGCAATACGGCCCATCGGCGGCTGGATCGCGGACAAGGTGGGGGGCTCTATCGTCACGCAGGTGATCTCGGCGGTGATGGTGTTTGCCTCCGCCGCGGTCGGCTACGTGATGATGTTGGCTTACCAGTCGGCCACACCGGAGCAGTACTTCGGCCTCTTTATGGGTCTGTTCGTCTTGTTGTTCGCGGCTACGGGTGTGGGCAACGGCTCGACCTTCCGCAGCGTCGGCTTCATCTTCGACAAGACCCAAGCCGGCCCGGTGCTGGGCTGGACCTCGGCCGTCGCCGCTTACGGCGCCTTCATTGCACCGGTGCTGATTGGCCAGCAGATCAAGGCCGGCACGCCGCAGCTGGCGATGTACGGTTTCGCGATCTTCTATGCCGTGTGCCTGGTGCTGAACTGGTGGTTCTACCTGCGCGGCAACGCCTATGTGAAGAACCCCTGATCGCGGCGCCGGACTTGACACCGCAAGCACCTGAATCAGCAACGCCACCGTGACCGCCATGTCCGTCATCGCGCGCTGGACCCCCGAGGATGACGGGTTCTGGCGCGGCAGCGGCCGCAGCGTGGCCCGGCGCAACCTGTGGTTGTCGATCCCGGCGCTGGCGCTGGCCTTTGCGGTGTGGATGTTGTGGTCGGCCGTCGTCGTGCACCTGCCGGCAGCAGGCTTTCACTACTCCACCAACCAGCTGTTCTGGCTGACCGCCCTGCCGGCGCTCAGCGGCGCCACGCTGCGCATGTTCTATGCGTTTGCCGTGCCTGTCGTTGGCGGTCGCCGCTTCACCACGCTGGCCACCGCCAGCCTGCTGCTGCC
>NZ_JANNMI010000401.1:0-8024 GCF_031397715.1 Roseateles sp. | reverse complement strand
TATCAAGAAACTCGGCATCACCGTGGCGATTGATGACTTCGGCACCGGTTTCTCATCGCTGAGTCATTTGCGGCAGCTGGATGTTGATCGGCTCAAGATCGACCGCGCTTTTGTGCGTGAGGCGCAGACCTCGACCGCCGGCTCCACGATCGCTCAGATGGTCATCAACCTGGGCCGCGGTTTGGGCCTGACGGTGATTGCCGAGGGCATTGAAACCGAAGAGCAGCGCCTGCAGCTACTCGGTTTGGGTTGCCATGAGGGGCAGGGCTATTTGTTCGCCCGCCCGATGCCGGAAGAGCAACTTGAGGCCTGGATGTTGCAATCAAAAGCCGGCGCCGAGTAGATCGGCGCCGGCCTAGCTTGGTGCTAGAGCTCCGGCTTCGCCTCAGCGGCGACTGATCAGCATCCCCAGCAGCAGGCCGACGCCGGCTGCCAGGCCGATCGCCTGCCAGGGCTTCTCGTGCACATAGAGGTCGGTGGCTCGGCCCGCTGCACGGGCTTTTTCGACCGCCGCATCCTGCAGATCCGCCAGATTATGTTTGGCGCGGTCAAGGCTGGCCTGAACCTTGGCGCGCAGTTCCGACGCACCCTCGCCGGCCGCGCCGGCGGTGGCGCGCAGCAAGCTCTCGGCTTCAGTCACAACAGAGTGCAGATCGCTCATCAGGCGATCCTTGTGGGCTTGGTTGATGTCAGACATGGCAATACTCTCCTTGGCTAGAAACAATCGAAACCGTAACTTAACACCTGTTTTAGACGGATGGCTAGCGGGGCACTGATTTGTATCAATAAGCGGGGATGCTGCGGCAGCTCTCCCCATCAGTTCAGCAGACCCTCGGCCGGCACATATTCGTAGCCCAAGTCACGCGCCACCGCCTCGTAAGTCAAGTGACCCAAGGCCACATTGAGCCCCGCGCACAGGTAGGGGTTGTCGTTCAGAGCCTGGCGCCAGCCCTTATCGGCCAAGGCTACCGCATGGGCGATGGTGGCGTTGTTGAGCGCAAAGGTTGAGGTGCGCGCCACGGCGCCGGGCATATTGGCGACGCAGTAATGGACGACGCCGTCGACCACAAAGGTCGGATCGGCATGCGTGGTGGCATGTGAGGTCTCGAAGCAGCCGCCTTGATCAATCGCCACGTCGACCACCACCGCGCCTTTTTTCATGCGCGAGATCATGTCGCGCGTCACCAACTTGGGCGCCGCAGCGCCCGGGATCAAGACGCCGCCGATGACCAAGTCAGCCGCCAGCACCGATTCCTCCAGGCTCTGCACATTCGAATAGCCGGTGCTGATGCGGTTGCCGAAGACCAGATCGAGTTGCCGCAGGCGATCAACGTTACGGTCCAGCACGGTGACGCGTGCGCCCATGCCGACCGCCATCTGCAGCGCATGCGTGCCGACCACGCCGGCACCGATGATCACCACGTGCGCCGGGGCCACACCGGGCACGCCGCCCAGCAGCACGCCCATGCCGCCCTTGCTCTTCTCCAGGTGCGCGGCGCCGGCCTGAATCGACATGCGCCCGGCCACCTCGCTCATCGGCGCCAGCAAGGGCAGACCGCCACCGGGCCCGGTGACGGTCTCATAGGCGATGCACACCGCGCCCGACTTGACCAAGGCTGCGGTCTGCTCCGGGTCGGGTGCCAAATGCAAATAGGTGTACAGGATCTGGCCCTCGCGCAGCATTGCGCATTCCTGCGGCTGCGGCTCTTTGACCTTGACGATCATGTCGGCCTGCGCGAACACCGCCTGCGCATCGGGTGCAATGCTGGCGCCGGCCGCCACATAGTGCTCGTCCAGCAAGCCGATGGCCGCGCCGGCGCCGGTCTGCACCAGCACTTGGTGGCCGCGCGAAGTCAGCTCGCGCACGCTGGCCGGAGTCA
Organism: Roseateles sp.; assembly: GCF_031397715.1. GTDB lineage: Bacteria > Pseudomonadota > Gammaproteobacteria > Burkholderiales > Burkholderiaceae_C > Paucibacter_A. Next base: position 6,144 of record NZ_JANNMI010000401.1, on the reverse strand, counting down.
AGCCAACGCGGTATTCGTGATTCTTGATTTCCTTGGGGCAGCCGATTTTCATACTTGTCTCCGCAGCCTGCATGGCTTGTTGTGGTCACGCTTTGTACGCCCAAGGTCTGCTGCAAGGCAAGCCTGATTTGCTGCGCTTCAGGCGCATTAGCCGTGCTAATGCCTGCCGGCCAAAGTAGCAAAGCTAAGTCACAATCACCACGCATCCTGCACTTGCCGTCAACCCTGCCAAGGAACGCCCATGTCATCAGCCAAGATCCTCGTCGCCCAAGGCGGCGGCCCGACCGCTGTCATCAACCAGTCCTTGGTCGGCGTGGTGCTTGAAGCGCGCCGCCAGCACCAGGTCGGCCTGGTTTACGGCGCCCGCCACGGCGTGCGCGGCATCATCAATGAAGACTTTGTCGACCTGACGCAAGAGACCAGCCACAACCTGGAACTGGTCGCGCAGACGCCCTCGTCGGCCCTTGGCTCCACGCGCGACAAACCCGACGCTGCCTACTGCCACAAGATTTTTCAGGTCTTGCAGGCGCATGGCATCACACATTTCTTCTACATCGGCGGCAATGACTCATCCGACACCGTGCGCATCGTCAGCGAGGAAGCGGCTACAGCCAGCTACCCGCTGCGCTGCATTCACATCCCCAAGACGATTGACAACGATCTGGTTGGCAATGACCACACGCCCGGTTTCCCCTCGGCGGCTCGCTTTGTGGCCCAGGCCTTTGCCGGCGCCAACCTCGACAACGCGGCGCTGCCTGGCGTCTATGTCGGTGTGGTGATGGGGCGTCACGCCGGCTTTCTGACGGCCGCGTCGGCCTTGGGCAAAAAGTTCCCTGACGACGGCCCGCATCTGATCTATTTGCCCGAGCGGGTGTTCGAATTGCAAAAATTCTTGACTGACGTGAAGGCCACTTATGAGCGCTACGGCCGCTGCGTCATCGCCGTCTCCGAAGGCATCCACGACGCCTCAGGTCAGCCGATCGCCGCCCAACTGGCCAAGGACCTGGAGCGGGACGACCACGGCAATGTGCAACTGTCCGGCAACGGCGCGCTGGCGGATTTGCTGTGCGAGGAGATCAAGTCCCGCTTAAAGCTAAAGCGCGTGCGCGGCGACACCTTTGGCTACCTGCAGCGCAGCTTTATCGGCTGCGTGTCGGATGTGGATCAGCGCGAGGCACGTGAGGTGGGCGAGAAGGCGGTGCAATTCGCCTTCAATGCTGGGCGCGACGGGTCGGTCGCCATCAAGCGCAGCGGCTATTACTCGGTGGATTACGAGTTACTTCCACTCACCGATGTGGCCGGCAAAACGCGCGTGATGGAGGATGAGTTCATTGCAGCCAACGGCAACGACGTCACCGACGCCTTCCGCCTTTACCTGCGCCCGCTCTTGGGCTCGGGTCTGCCCGATGCGTTTCGGTTGCGGCCCAACCCGGTGGCCAAGGTTTTAAATCCAGACTCGCCGGCACAGTAGAGGCAAGCCCAACAGGAGTGACAAGATGGGACGAAAGATCGAATTTCAACGCCCGGATGGGGCCAAGAGTGCGGCCTATTTGGCCGAGGCCAACAGCAGCGAAGGGCTGAAGCGCCCCGGTCTGATCCTGATTCAGGAATGGTGGGGGCTGAACCCGCAGATCTGCGGTGTGGCTGACCGCTTCGCGGCTGCAGGATTCACCACCATGGCGCCCGACCTCTACCGCGGCCGCTTGGCCAGCGACGCCGACGAGGCCAGCCATCTGATGACAGGCCTGGACTTTGGCGACGCCACGCAGCAGGACTTGGCCGGCGCCTTGGCCTTCTTGCTGCAGCATTGCTCCAAGGTCGGCGTGACCGGCTTTTGCATGGGCGGGGCCTTGACCATCGCCGCTGCGGTGCACTTAAAGGGCCTGAGTGCGGCGAGTTGCTTTTACGGCATCCCGCCGGCCGAGTTGGCCGACCCGGCAACGATCGGCATCCCTTTCCAGGCGCACTTTGCCAATCAAGATGACTGGTGCACACCTGCAGCGGCCGATGCGCTGCAAGCTCAGCTTGCGCCCTCAGCAGAAATTCACCGTTATGCCGCCCAGCACGGTTTCTTCAATGAACGCCGGCCGGAGGTGTTTGATGCCGATGCGGCAGCACTGGCTTGGAAGAGAACGTTGACTTTCTTGCGTCGGCATCTGATTGCCTGAACCGACAGGCCTTGCACCTGCGTCAATTGAAAAAGCCGGCGGCCCTGGAGGGGTCGCCGGCTTGCTCAGCACTTCAGCGCATCAGGCCTTGCGGCGGCGGGCCACAAAGCCCATCAAGCCCAAACCGCCCAAGAGCATGGCATAAGTGCTTGGCTCTGGCACGGCGCTGATTTCGATCAGGCGATCGACACCGCTGCTGGGGTGCTGGATGTTCACATAAGCCTTGTTGGCATTGAACTTGTCAAAGTACAGGCCGGTGAACTCTGAGCCTTGCGTGCCGTTCGACGCCCAGCGAGCCAAGCCTTCGCCAGCATCCAACAAATCGCCATCCTTGTTCAGGTCGCGTGCGAACCAGATGTCGTTGTCAACGCCGCCGTTGCGATCTTCGATGATGTAGACATTGCCGTCAGCATCCACGGCAATATTGTCCGGGCTCAACAAGCCAGCGCCGACCGCCAAACCAGTCGCCAAATCGATGCTGTTCTGGTTGGCGAAGACCGACACCTGGTTGGTCGTCAGGTTGAAGGAATAGACCTCGTTGGTCGTGGTGGTTGCTACCAGCATGACCTGATCGCCATTGGCCAGCGTGTTCACGTCCAGGTCTTCTGGACGCTGGTAGTCGGTGCCCTTGACCGTGTTGGCCGAGACGCGGCCATCGATCGTGCCATCGGCCAGCACGGTGGACACGCCAGCCAGCGCCGCACCGTTGATGTCGGTGATCGCTTCCCAGGTCACAGCGCCCACGGCATTGGAGTTGTTGCCGCCATTGACCTTGGCGACAAAGGTCTGGCCCTTGGCGAAGTAGTCGTTGCCGTTGGTGGCATTGGCGTTGGCCGAGCTGTACTTGTAGATCGAGCCGCCATTCAGCTCGTCGATGAAGTACATGGACTTGGCATTGTCGAAAGCCAGGCCTTCATGCGAGACGCGCGGGATGATGCTGCGCTGGATGAAGTTGCCGCCGTTGGCTGCGGCCGAGGTGGCGTTGTCGATCTCGAACAAACGGCCCTTTGTGCTGCCCGTGCCCCAGGATTCTTCGGCCGTCAGGTACGTACCCCACGGGGTCCAGCGCGACGCGTCACCGGCCACAAAGCCCTTGGTGCCGGGCGCGACGATGGTCACCGTGCGGGTGTTGTAGTTGTTGTCCCAGAGGTCAACGCGCTGCACGCCTGCATTGCCGGTCTCGAAGGGCATGAACAAGTAACGCCCAGCATCAGCGCCATTCTCGTTGGCGGTGATCATGTCCCAGTTGCCGGCGTTCGAGCCGGGCACCAAGGCGTTCTGGGTTGCGCGGTCAGCGATGGTCTTCTGGCTGAAGTTGCTGCTCGACAGCGTGATGGGAGTGGCTTCGCCGGCGCTGCCGACGGGGATGGGGCCTGCCGAAGCAGCCAAGGGCGTGAAATTGCTGAAGTTGGTGGCAGCCTGAGCTTGGGCGACCAAGGCAAGCAGACCGATGGCGGCGGCGATTCGGGAGCGTGCAAACATGGATATTCTCCGGATGGGTTCATTGAGGATGAAGGTGAGGGCGGCGCATAGACTTTGTTCAAGTATTTACGCCGCATTGCAGTCTCACCACCACCGATGACCCAGTGGTGACCCGGATATGACCCAGATGATCCGAACAGCCTATCTGTCTGCCATCAAGAACCAAGCAAGTTCCTCACTGCGCCCGCTTGACCAGCAGCGCCCGCGCCACCCTTGACACCGGCGGCCGCCCCAGCACGCCGGAGATAAAGGCGCCGGCGTCGACCAGCTTGTCGATATTGATGCCGGTCTCAATCCCAAGGCCGTTGAGCATGAAGACCACGTCCTCGGTCGCCACATTGCCGGTCGCGCCCTTGGCATAAGGGCAGCCGCCGAGGCCCGCCACACTGGTGTCGAAGTTATGCACGCCCAGCTCCAGGCAGGCATAGATATTCGCCAGCGCCTGGCCATAGGTGTCATGGAAATGCCCGCTCACCTCCACCAGCGGGTAATGCTTCAGGGCACGCTCCATCGCCGCTTGGATCTTGCGTGGTGTGCCCACGCCTATGGTGTCGGCCACGCCCAGATGATCAACGCCGATGCCCTTCATCAGCAGCACGACTCGCTCGACCTGATCGGCGCTGATCTCGCCCTCGTACGGGCAGCCGACCGCGCAGGACAGCGCGCCGCGCACCTTGATGCCGGCCGTGTGGGCAGCCTCCACCACCGGCGCGAAGCGCTCAATGCTCTCGGCGATCGAGCAGTTGATGTTTTTTTGACTGAAGGCTTCGGACGCCGCCGCGAAGACGACGATCTCATCCGGGCGGGTGGGTAGCGCTGCTTCCAGTCCCTTCAGATTCGGCGTCAGCACCGAGTAGCGCACGCCGGGCTGACGATTGATGGCTGCCATCACCGCAGCGTTGTCGGCCATCTGCGGCACCCATTTCGGGCTGACGAAGCTGGTCACCTCGATCTCGCGCAGGCCGGCCAAATAGAGCATCTCCACCAGCTGCGCCTTGTGTTCGGTGGTGACCAGCTCTTTCTCGTTTTGCAGGCCGTCGCGGGGGCCAACGTCGACCAGCGTAACGCGTGAAGGCAGCGTACTCATGCTGCGATCACCAGACGAAGAAGCTCCGCGCCATCGCTGACCTGATCACCGACAGCGAACAAGAGCTCGGCCACCACGCCGTCGCGCGGCGCGCTGATGGTGTGCTCCATCTTCATCGCCTCCATCACCGCCAGGGGTTGACCTTTGCTGACCGTGTCACCGACCTTGGCCAAGAAGCCGACCAGCTTGCCCGGCATCGGCGCGGTCAGCCGGCCACCCTCGGCCGGGCCGCTGCCGGCGCGGGCGATCACGTCAATCTCGATCACCAGGGCCGAACCGGTCGGCGCAAACACCGCCACCGTTTCACCCTCGGCGTAGGTTTTGACCATGGTGCGTTGTTGCGCCAGGCCCATGCCCAGCAGCAGCTCATGGGCTTCCAAGCTGGCCGAGTTGGCGGCAAATGCGATCGCCTCGCCGGCCACGGTGAGTTGCATGCCGCCTTGGTGGTGACGCGACAGCAAGACCTCGTGATGGACGCCGGCGATCTCCAGATCGAAGCGACGCGCCGAGGCACCGTACATGCGCCAGCCATCGCGGCGGCTCCAGGGGTCGCTGGTTTGCAGCGTGGCTTCTGCCGCGAGCGTGTGGGCGACCACCGCGGCCGCGCAAGTCGTCAGGGGCAGGCCCGGCTGCTCGAACAAGGCCGCGCGTTCGCGCTCGATCAAGGCGGTGTCGAGATCGGCGCTTGCAAAGGATGCGGTGGCGGCGCAGCGGCGCAAAAACGCCACATTGGTTTGCAGGCCGACGATATGGGTGTCGCGCAGCGCCGCGTCCAGGCGCGCCAAGGCCTGCGCCCTGTCCTCACCCCAGACGATCAGCTTGGCGACCATTGAGTCGTAAAACGGACTGATCGCGTCGCCCTCGTCCACACCGGCATCGATGCGGACATGGCCACGCTCGAACTTCACATGCGCTGGCCAGCGCGCCACATGCAGCGCGCCGGTGGCGGGCAGGAAGCCAGCGTCGGGGTTCTCGGCGCAGATGCGTGCCTCAATGGCGTGGCCGGTCATCGTCAGTTGATCCTGCTGCAGCGGCAGCGGCTCGCCCGAGGCGACACGCAATTGCCATTCGACCAGGTCTTGGCCGGTAATGGCTTCCGTCACCGGATGCTCGACCTGCAGGCGGGTGTTCATCTCCATGAAGTAGAACCGACCATCTTGTTCGCAGATGAACTCGACCGTGCCGGCGCCGCTATAGCCGACCGCCTTGGCCGCCGCCACTGCCGCGCCGCCCATCTGGGCGCGCCGCTCGGCCGTCATGCCCGGCGCAGGCGCTTCTTCCAGCACCTTCTGGTGGCGGCGCTGCACCGAGCAATCGCGCTCGAACAGGTAGACCACATTGCCGTGGTTATCACCGAACACCTGGACTTCGATGTGCCGGGCGGTGGTGAGGTATTTCTCCACCAGC
>NZ_JANNMI010000274.1:0-1478 GCF_031397715.1 Roseateles sp. | reverse complement strand
CCCGAGCGGACGACCGCGTCCATCGTCGCCTCGCTGCCGACGGTCGGATCCGCGCAGTGCTGGGTCACGCTCGGCTCGCCGTGCCGCAGCATCGCCGCTCAAACTTGTCGACCGCCTTCATCAAGCCGATATTGCCTTCCTGGATCAAGTCGAGGAACTGCAGGCCGCGGTTGGTGTACTTCTTGGCGATCGAGATCACCAAGCGCAAGTTCGCCTCGATCATTTCCTTCTTGGCATCGCGCGAGGCCTTTTCGCCCTCGTTCATCTTCTTGTTGATGTCCTTCAGGTCTTCGATCGGCACCACAGCCTTGGACTGGATGTCCATCAGCTTTTGCTGCAGCTCTTGCACCGGCGGCAGATTGCGCGCCAGCACATTGGCGAAGGGCTTGCCGGAGGCGATTTCCTTCTCGGCCCATTGCTTGTTCAGGGCGTTGGGCGGGAAACTCTTGATGAAGTACTCCTGCGGCATGCCGCATTTGTCGACCACGATCTTGCGCAGTTCACGCTCATAGCGGCGCACATCATCCACCTGTGAGCGCAGCAGATCGCAGAGCTTCTCGATCGTCTTGACGGTGAACCGAATCGTCATCAGCTCTTGGCTGATGGCCAATTGAGCCTTGTTGTAGGAGACCGACTTGTAGCCGTCCTTCTCAAACGATTTGCGCATTTTGTCGAAATTGACCGACAAGTTGTCCAGCTTGACCAGCGCGGCGTTCTTCAACTCTTCGAGCTTCTTGGTCAGCGCCTTGGAGCCGCCATTGCCGTCGTCGTCGTCTTCTTCGTCGAATTCGTCGAAGTCTTCCTCGGCCACATAGTCGTCGGCCTCGTCAGCCGCCACAAAGCCGTCCACCACTTCGGAAATCGTCTTCTCGCCGGCGCGGATTTTCACGCCCAGGTCGATGATGTGAGCAATCGTGGTGGGCGAGGCCGAGATGGCCAGCATCATCGCTTGCAAGCCGCCTTCGATGCGCTTGGCGATTTCGATTTCGCCTTCGCGGGTCAGCAACTCGACCGTGCCCATTTCGCGCATATACATGCGCACCGGGTCGGTCGTGCGGCCGAACTCGGAGTCCACCGTAGAAAGCGCGGCTTCGGCTGCTTCTTCCGCTTCTTCTTCGGTCGCGGTCGCCGTGGTGCTGCCTTGAATCAGCAGCGTGGCCGCGTCGGGCGCCTGCTCGTAGACCGCGATGCCCATGTCGTTCAACATGGAAATGATGGCTTCGAGAATTTCCTCGTTGACCAGCTTTTCTGGGAGGTGGTCGTTGATTTCCTGATGCGTCAGGAAACCCCGCGTCTTGCCCATCTTGATCAGCGTCTTCAGCTCATGGCGACGCTTGGCGGCTTCTTCTTCCGTCAGCGCCGTTTCTTCCAAACCGAACTCGCGCATCAGCGCGCGTTCTTTGGCCCGTGAGACCTTCATGCGCAGCGGTTTGGCCTTGGGCTTGTCGGCCTCGACCTCAGCAACTTCGGCGGTGTCG
>NZ_JANNMI010000273.1:0-6501 GCF_031397715.1 Roseateles sp. | reverse complement strand
GTCGGTGCAGGACAGCCGCCCATTTCAATGTGCGAAGGCCGACCCGGTCAAGGTGGCCGCGGCGCTCGAAGGGCTCAAGGTCAAGAGCTTCAACGGCGAGGTCGAGATGCGCAAGTCTGACCACCAGCTGCAGCAACCGCTGTTCATCACGGTCTGGCAAAAGGCCGACGCCAAGCATCCCTACTCGCCCGAGAACACCGGCTACACGCTGGCGCCGGTGGCGACCTATGAGTCCTATGTGTCGAGCACGCCGACGTCTTGCCAGATGAAGCGCCCCTGAAATTTGGGCGCAGCCGCCTGCTGCGCAAGCCGATATCGGGCCTGTAGTGCTCGCCGTACGGGAGTACGGCTGCGCGCTTCGGCCCGATCTCCGCTCGCTCGCTTGAAGGCGGCTGCATCCCAAATTCCGTTCTCTTTAAGCGAGGTTTTGTGGATCAAATTCTCATCAATCTGTTGAACGGGCTGTCCTCGGGCCTGCTGCTGTTCATGCTCAGCGCCGGCCTAACGCTGATTTTCAGCATGATGGGGGTGCTGAACTTCGCCCATGCCAGCTTTTATATGGTGGGTGCTTTTGTGGCCTACAGCCTGGTCGGCTGGGTCGGCTTTTGGCCGGCGCTGGTGCTGGCGCCGGTGGCTGTGGGTCTGCTGGGTGCCGCATTCGAGCGGCTGGCCTTGCGCCGCGTGCACAAGTTTGGCCATGTGGCGGAGCTGCTGCTGACCTTCGGCATGTCCTACGTGATGCTCGAATTGGTGCATCTGATTTGGGGCTATACGGCCGTGCCCTTCACGCCGCCGCCGGCCTTGCAGGGCTCCGCCTTCACCATCATTCAACAGCCGCTGCAAGGGCTGGCGCTGGTGTTGGGCGCGGCACCGCCTGATGTCTGCGCCGTCAGCGCCTGCTCGACCTTTCCGCTGACGCGCTTGTTCATGATGGGGGTGGCCTTGCTGATGCTGTTGGCACTGTGGTTGCTGCTGACACGCACGCGTGTCGGCCTGGTGATTCAGGCCTCGCTGAGCCACCCCGAGATGGTGGAGTCACTCGGGCATAACGTGCCGGCCGTGCAGATGCTGGTGTTTGGCAGCGGCTGCGCCTTGGCCGCGCTGGCCGGGGTGATAGGCGGCATGACGTTTGTGACCGACCCGTCGATGGCGGCTATCGTCGGCTCGATCATTTTTGTGGTGGTGGTGGTGGGCGGTGTGGGTTCGCTGGCCGGCGCCTTTGTCGCGTCGATCTTGATCGGCCTGATGCAGACGCTGCCCTTGACCATCAACGCATCGCTCGCGTCGTTGCTGGGTGCCTGGGGTTGGAGCGTTGGGCCGCAGAACTTTGCCTACCCGGTGCTGCGGCTGCGGGTGGCCGAGCTGACACCGATCCTGCCCTATTTGTTGATGGTCTTGATTTTGATCCTGCGGCCCAAGGGCCTGCTGGGCACAAGGGATGATTGAGTGATGAGTAGCAAGCCTTTCAATCGTGGCCGCTGGCTGGTCTGGAGTCTTTACGCCTTGTTGCTGCTCGTGGCCCCCTGGGTTTGGACCAGCGGGCTGGCGCAGACCATGCTGACGCAGATGGGCATCGCCATCATTGCCTGCCTGGCCTACAACATCTTGTTGGGGCAGGGCGGCATGCTGAGTTTTGGCCATGCCGTCTACAGCGGCCTGGGCAGTTTCTTGGCCATCCATAGCCTGAACCTGGTCAGCGCCGGCAGCTGGCATCTGCCCGTCAGTTTGGTGCCGCTGACCGGCGGCTTGGCCGGCTTGCTGTTTGCCGCGCTGTTCGGTTTTGTGTCGACCAAGAAGGCCGGTACCCCGTTTGCGATGATCACGCTGGGTCTGGGCGAGCTGATCTGGGCGATGTCGCTGATGCTGCCCGAGTTCTTCGGCGGCGAGGGCGGTATCTCCGGCAACCGGGTCGCCGGCAAGGCCGTCTGGGGCGTCAGCTTTGGGCCGCAGATCCAGATTTACTACTTGATCGCGCTCTATTGTTTCGTCTGCACGGCCCTGATGTTTGCCTTCACCGGCACTCCGCTGGGCCGCATGTTGAATGCCGTGCGTGACAACCCGGAGCGCGTTGAATTCATTGGTTATGACACCCGCTGGGTGCGCTATCTGGCCTTCATGATGTCGGGCTTTTTCGCCGGCATTGCGGGCGGTCTGGCGGCCCTGAACTTCGAGATCGTGACGGCCGAGGTGGTCGGCGCCGCCCGGTCGGGCGCCTATTTGCTGTTTACCTTTGTGGGCGGTGCGACCATTTTCTTCGGCCCCATTCTCGGCGCCGTCTTGATGGTGGTGGCCTTGGTCTTGCTGTCCGAATTGACCAAGGCCTGGCTGCTCTATTTGGGCCTGCTGTTTGTGCTGATGGTGATGGTGGCGCCGGGTGGCTTTGCCGCCTTGATCCTGATGAATCTGCGCTTGGCCTTACTGGGCCAGCTGCGCCAGATTTGGACCGCTTACCTGGCCCTGGGCAGCGCCGGCCTGACCGTCTTGGTCGGTGCCGGCGCGATGATCGAGATGCTGTATCACCGCCAGCTGAATGAAGCGCTGGGCCCCAAGATGCGCTTCCTCGGTGTGACGCTGGACAGCTCGCATCTTGATGCCTGGTTCGGCGCGTTCATGCTGGCGTCGATCGGGGCCGTCTTGTTCGAGTGGGCGCGCCGCCAGTTCAAGCTGGACTGGGCGAAGGCGCAGGCGGCGATTGAACTCAGCGCCCAGCGGCGGGCGGCCCCATGACGGCGGTCACGGGCGCAAGCAGCTACGCGCTGGAGTTGCGGGATGTGCGCAAGAACTTCGGCAAGAGCGAGATCATTCGCGGCGCCGAGCTGCAGGTGGCGGCCGGCGAGCGGGTCGCCATCATCGGCCCCAACGGTGCCGGCAAGTCGACCCTGTTCAATCTGATCAGCGGCCGCTTTGCGCCCAGCAGTGGTGAGATCTTGCTGCATGGCCGGCCGATTCAAGGCCTGCCGCCGTATGAGGTGAATCGGCGCGGTTTGTCGCGCAGCTTCCAAGTCTCCAATCTATTCGCCAAGCTGTCGGTGTTTGAAAATATTCGCTGCGCCTTGCTCTGGGCTATGGGCTATCGCTATGCGTTCTGGAAGTTTTTGGCCGGCCTGGATGATGCCAACCAGCGTGCCACCGAGCTGATGGAATCGATAGGGCTGGCCAAGCGGCGCGATGTGCTGGCGGCGAATTTGACCTATGCCGAGGCACGCGCCTTGGAAATAGGGCTCACGATTGCCGGTGGGTCGAGCGTGATTTTGCTGGATGAGCCCACCGCCGGCATGAGCCGCAGCGAAACCCAGCACTTTATTCAACTGATACGCGAGGTCACCGTGGGCAAGACGCTGTTGACCGTGGAGCACGATATGGGTGTGGTGTTCGGCCTGGCCGACAAGATCGCGGTGCTGGTGTATGGCGAAGTGATCGCCTTTGACGTGCCGGACGCGGTGCGCGCGAACCCGCGCGTGCAAGAGGCTTATCTTGGGGCGCTGCCGGTATGAGCGCGCGCAAGCTGCAGCTGCTGGATGTGCAGGCCTTTTATGGCAAGAGCCATATCTTGCACGGCGTGACGATGGAGGTCGGCGCCGGCGAGATCGTCTGCTTGCTCGGCCGCAATGGCTCGGGCCGCTCCACGCTGCTGAAAACCATCATGGGGCAGGTCGATGCGCGCGGCTCGGTGCGCTTTGGTGAGCAGCAGCTGATGGGGGCCAAGCCCTACGAGATTGCCCATGCAGGCCTGGGCTATGTGCCGGAAAACCGCGACATCTTTGCCAAGCTGACCGTGCACCAGAATCTGCTGTTGGGCCTGAAGCGCGGAGCACGCCAAGCGCGCTGGGGTTTTGACGATATGTACCGGATGTTCCCACGCCTGAAGGAGCGCCAGCACACCGAGGCCGGTGTCTTGTCAGGCGGCGAACAGCAGATGCTGACCTTGTGCCGCAGCCTGATGGGCGACCCGGATCTGATCATGATCGACGAGCCCACCGAGGGCCTGGCGCCCAAGATCGTTGAGCTGGTCGCCGAGTATCTGAAGGCCCTGAAGGACCGCGGCATTGCCGTGTTGCTGGTCGAGCAAAAGCTCACCATCGCGCTGGAGATCTCGCAGCGCTGCTATGTGATGGGCCATGGTCAGATCGTTTTTGAGGGCAGGCCAGCGGATTTGATGGCGAATGCCGAGGTTCGACGGGAGTGGCTGGAGGTTTGAGAGGCTGCGTTAGCGTGCAATCTTGACGGCATGCTGGGAGGTGATGGCAGGTGCTTGCGCTGCTGGCCCTATACTTTTTGGCCACATCGCCGTTTGACCAAATTCCCCACCCTAACGCCCAGGCGCCATGACAACTTCGCTGCTCAAGAACCTTGCCCCCATCATCTTGTCGGCCAGCCTGTTGGTGGGCTGCGGCGGCGAAGGCTATGACGGCTTGATGAACTCGGCCCGCACGGCCTTGTCCAAAGGCGAGAGCCAAGCGGCCATCATCCAGCTGAAGAATGCGCTGCAAAAGAACCCCGAGGCCGGCGAGGCACGCTTCCTTTTGGGCCAGGCTTTTCTGGAGAGTGGCGATGCCCGTTCGGCCGAGGTGGAGTTGCGCAAGGCCATCGCCGCCAAATTTGACCCAGCACGCATCGCGCCGCTGTTGGCGCGGGCGCAGCTGGCGCTGCAGGCCTACAAGCCGATGATTGCGTCGTACGGCGATTTCAAACTTGAGGATGCGCCGGCCAGGGCCGATTTGAAGACCTCGCTGGCGACCGCCTATGAGGCGACCGGCGCACCGGAGAAGGGCGCGGCGGCCTTGCAAGAAGCACTGCTGGCACAACCCGGCTTTGCGCCGGCCGTCTTGCTGCAAGTGCGTTTGAAGGTGCGCGCGGGCGATGCGCTGGGTGCCATGCAAATGCTTGATGAGTTGCTCAAAAGTGATGCCAAGCTGGTCGAAGCCTGGCGCCTCAAGGGTGATGTGGTGTTGGGCAGCATCAAGTCCGGTGCAGCCGGCGCCAAGGGCTTGGATCTTGCCGATGGCGTGGCGGCCTACCGTCAGGCCTTGGTCTTGGCGCCCAAGGATTTGGGCGCTCACGCCGGGCTGATCAACCATTGGATCGAGGCCGGTGAACTGGAGCAGGCCGCGGCCGATCTGGAGAGCCTGAAGAAGTTGCTGCCTAAGGACCCGCAGACCTATTACTTTGCGGCGCTCTTGGCCTATTCGCACAAGGACTTTGCTGGCGCCCGTGGCCCGGCGCTGGAGCTGGTGAAGCTGGCGCCCGAAAGCCCCTTGGCCTTGCAGTTAGGCGGGGCGATCGAATATGAATTGAAAAACTTTGGCCCGGCCGAGGAGCTGCTGGCCAAAGCCCTCAAGCTGGCGCCTAACTTGTCGGCACCACGGCGCATGTTGACGCAAATTTACCTGCTGACTTCAAGCCCGGCCAAGGCGGTCGCGGCGATCCAGCCGCTGCTTTCGAGCGGCACGCCGGACGCGCAGATCTATTCCTTGGCGGGTGAGGCCTATCTGCAGAACGGCGACCCGAAAAAGGCCGAGGGCTACTTTGCACAGGCCGCCAAATTGAACCCGAAGGACAGCCGCAGCCGCACGCAGCTGATTCTGGGCAAGGCGTCGACCGCCAAGCCCGAGGATGTGCTGGCGGATTTGAAGGCGATTTCGGACAGCGATCCGAGCTCGGTCGCCGACATCGCCATCATCCGCGCCCATCTGCAGCGCCGTGATCTGGACAAGGCGATGGCGGCGATTGAGGTGTTGGAGCGCAAAAACCCCAAGCGCCCCATCGCGGCGAATTTGCGCGGGCTGATCATGCTGGCCAAAAATGATGTGGCAGGCGCGCGTCTGAATTTCGAGCAGGCACTCAGCTTGGACCCAGCCTTCTATCCGGCGGTGGCCTTGTTGGCCTCGCTGGACATGGCCGATAAAAAACCCGAGGCCGCCAAACTGCGCTTTGAGGCGGTGTTGAAGGCCGCGCCCGACAACGTCAAAGCCCATCTCGCGCTGGCCGAGCTGAAGGAGATTGGCGGCGCGTCCAAAGAAGAGATTGCCGGCTTGATCGAGCAGGCGGTGCTGGTCAAGCCGCTTGATGCCGCGCCGCGCGTGGCTTTGGTTGACCATCATCTGCAGCACAAGGACCTGAAGGCGGCCCAGATCGCGGCGCAAAAAGGCATTGCCGCCTTGCCTGAGGCGCCCGAGCTGCTGGAGGTGCAGGGCCGGGTGCGCATGTTGGCCGGCGAATACAACCAGGCCACCGAGTCCTTCAATGCCTTGGCCCGGGTGATGCCGCGCTCGCCGATGCCGCATATGCGCTTGGCCGAGGCCTATGTGGCTTTGAAGAATCTGCCTAACGCCATGGCCAGCCTGAAGCGCGCCCTGGACCTGGCGCCCGACTACCTGGTCGCCCGCAAGCGCTTGGGTGAGGTGCAACTGGCGGCCGCTGACTACAAGGCTGCTCTGGCCAGCGCTGCCTTGATGCAGAAGCAAGCGCTTGGCAAAGCAGCCGGCCTGGGGTTGCAAGGTG
>NZ_JANNMI010000238.1:0-1744 GCF_031397715.1 Roseateles sp. | reverse complement strand
GCGAAGCCAAGTCGCCCATCACATTGCCTGCGTAATCCTCGGGTGTCTCGACCTCCACGGCCATCATCGGCTCCAGGATGACAGGGCTGGCCTTGCGGCAGCCGTCCTTGAAACCCATCGAAGCAGCCATCTTGAAGGCGTTTTCGTTCGAGTCAACCTCGTGGTAGGAGCCGAAGGTCAGCGTGACCTTCACGTCAACCACCGGGTAGCCGGCCAACACGCCGTTAGGCAATGTTTCCTCAACACCCTTGCGCACCGCAGGTATGAATTCCTTAGGCACAACGCCGCCCTTGGTGGCATCGACGAACTCGAAACCCTTGCCCGGCTCTTGCGGCTCAACCGTCAGCACAACGTGACCGTACTGACCCTTACCGCCCGACTGGCGAACGAACTTGCCGTCCACATCGGAGACCGTCTTGCGAATCGTCTCGCGATAGGCCACTTGCGGCTTACCCACGTTGGCTTCGACGCCGAACTCGCGCTTCATGCGGTCAACAATAATTTCCAGGTGCAACTCACCCATGCCGGAAATGATGGTCTGGCCCGATTCTTCGTCGGTACGTAGGCGGAAGGATGGGTCTTCCTTGGCCAAACGGCCGAGGGCGATACCCATTTTTTCCTGGTCAGCCTTGGTCTTCGGCTCAACGGCTTGTGAAATCACAGGCTCGGGGAACACCATCTTTTCCAAGGTGATGATCGCGTCCGGATCGCACAAGGTTTCGCCGGTCGTCACGTCCTTCAAGCCCACGCAAGCGGCGATGTCACCGGCCAGAATTTCCGAGATTTCCTCGCGCTGGTTGGCGTGCATCTGCAAGATACGGCCAATGCGCTCTTTCTTGCTGCGAATCGGGTTGTAGACCGAGTCGCCCGACTTCAACACGCCAGAATACACGCGCACGAAAGTCAACTGACCCACATACGGATCGGTCATCAGCTTGAAAGCCAAGGCCGCAAACTTCTCAGAGTCCTTGGCTTCACGTGTGACTGGCTTGTCGTCTTCGTCAGTACCCGGAACCGGAGGAACGTCGAGCGGCGAAGGCATGAAGTCAATCACGCCGTCCAGCATGCGCTGAACGCCCTTGTTCTTGAAGGCGGTACCGCAGAACATCGGCTGGATTTCAGCCGCCAAGGTACGCGTACGGATGCCCTGCATGACTTCAGCATCGCTGAGTTCACCGGTTTCCAGGTACTTGTTCATCATTTCTTCGTTCGACTCAGCGGCGGCCTCAACCAAGTTGCCTCGCCACTTTTGTGCTTCTTCCAGCATTTCTGCGGGAATTTCACGGTAGTCGAACTTCATACCCTGGGACGCTTCATCCCAATAGATGGCCTTCATGCAGGTCAAGTCAATCACGCCTTGGAAGTTCTCTTCGGCGCCGATTGGCAGTGTGACAGGCACAGGATTGGCCTTCAGGCGCGTCTTCATCTGGTCGTAGACCTTCAGAAAATTGGCGCCGGTACGGTCCATCTTGTTGACGAAGGCCAAACGAGGCACTTTGTACTTATTCGCCTGACGCCAGACGGTTTCGGACTGCGGCTGCACACCGCCGACGGCACAATAGACCATGCAAGCACCGTCCAACACGCGCATCGAACGCTCAACTTCAATCGTGAAGTCAACGTGTCCGGGGGTGTCGATGATGTTGATGCGGTGCTCTGGGCGGGATGAATCCATGCCCTTCCAGAAACAGGTGGTTGCAGCCGAGGTGATCGTGATACCACGTTCTTGCTCTTGCTCCATCCA
>NZ_JANNMI010000229.1:0-16763 GCF_031397715.1 Roseateles sp. | reverse complement strand
GATGCTGATCGCGCTGCCGCTGGACGCGCAGGCCAATGCGATGCAGGCCCGCGAGTACGCCGACTTTGTGCTGCGCCCGCGCTTGCTGGCCATACCCGGCGTCGCGCAGGTGATTCCGATCGGCGGCGAGGTGCGGCAACTGCGAGTCGAGCCGGACCCGCAGCGCATGGCGCAGCTCGGCGTCTCGCTGAGTCAGATCGAACAGGCGCTGCGCGGCTATGCCGGCAATGCCGGCGGCGGTTTTGTCGACTTGAACAGCCGCGAGTACCTGATTCGCCACCTGGCGCGCAGCAACAAAGTCGAGGATCTGGCCGGCGTCGCGGTGGCCTGGAAAGACGGCCGGCCGGTGCTGCTGGAGCAGGTGGCCGGCGTGCGCTTTGCGGCCGCGGTCAAGCGCGGTGATGCCGGCTATATGGGTGCGCCGGCGGTGATCGTCAGCGTGCAAAAGCAGCCCAGCGCCGACACCGTGCGCCTGAGCGGCCAGATCGAAGCGGCGCTGGCCGAGCTCAAGCAAGGCCTGCCCAAGGGCTTGGCGGCGCCGGTGGTGCTGTTCCGCCAGGCCGACTTCATCCAGGCCTCGATCGGCAATGTCAGCGAGGCGCTGCGCGACGGCGCCATCATGGTGGCGATCGTGCTGTTTGCGTTTTTGCTGTCGGCCCGCACGACGCTGATTTCGCTGATCGCCATTCCGCTGTCTTTGGCGGTGACGGCGCTGGTGTTCCGCTGGCTGGACCAGTCCATCAATGTGATGACGCTGGGCGGGCTGGCGATTGCGATTGGCGAACTGGTTGATGACGCGGTGGTCGATGTGGAGAACATTCTCCGTCGCATGAAAGAGAACCGAGCTTTGGCACAGCCCCGGCCCATCTTGGAGGTGGTGCGCCAAGCCAGCGTTGAGGTGCGCTCCGGCATCGTCTATGCGACCGTCATCGTGGTGCTGGTGTTTGTGCCGCTGTTCGCGCTGCCCGGCATCGAGGGGCGTTTGTTCTCGCCGCTTGGCATCGCCTATATCGTCTCCATCCTGGCCTCGATGCTGGTGTCGATGACGGTGACGCCGGTGCTGTGCACCTACTTGCTGCCGGGCATGAAGCGCCTCGATCATGGCGACAGCCCGCTGGTGCTGAAGCTGAAGGCCTGGGATGCCAAGCTCTTGCACTGGTCGTTCCCGCGGGCGCGCCGGCTGATGGTGGCGGCCGCGCTGGCGGTGGCGGTGGCGGCGGCCAGCGTGCCGTTTTTCCCGCGCGCCTTCTTGCCGGCCTTCAATGAGGGCAGCCTGGTGCTTTCGCTGCTGTTCAATCCGGGTACCTCGCTGGCCGAGTCCAACCGCATGGGCGCGCTGGCGGAACGCTTGATTGCCGAGCTGCCTCAGGTGAGCCAGGTGGGCCGGCGCACCGGCCGGGCGGAACTCGACGAGCATGCCGAGGGCGTGCATTCGACCGAGATCGACGTCGATCTCAAGCGTGATGGCAAGCCGCTGGACCGCGAGTCCGTGATGCAGCAGATACGCGCCCAACTGGCGGTGCTGCCGGCGCAGGTCGCCATCGGCCAGCCGATCTCGCACCGGCTCGACCACCTCTTGTCCGGCGTGCGCGCGCAGATCGCGGTGAAGATCTATGGCGACGACACCGACACCCTGCGCGGCCTGGCCGAGCAACTGCGGGTGGGCCTCACCAGCGTTCCCGGCCTGGTCGACCTGACGGTTGAAAAGCAGGTGCTGATCCCGCAAGTGCTGGTGCGCATAGACCCGCGCCGGCTGGCGCAAACCGGCCTGTCGCCGGGCGAGGCGGTGCGCATTTTGCAAACCCTGACCGACGGCGCGCACGCGGCGCAAATCGTCGACGGCCCGCGCCGCTACGACTTGGTGCTGCGCCTGGCCGATAGTCAGCGCGGCCCGCAGGATCTGGCCCGCATGCTGGTCGAAACGCCGGCCGGCCGCTTGCCGGTGGCCAGCTTCGCGACGGTCGAGGAGGCCGACGGGCCGAACCAGATCGGGCGCGAGAACGGCCGCCGCCGCATCGTCGTCTACGCCAACACCGACGGCGCCGCCGGTACCGATATGGCCCATGTGATCAAAGATATCCGCCAGGTGATCGCCAAGACCAGCCTGCCGGTGGGCAGTTTCATCAGCCTGGAGGGCCAGTTCCAGGCGCAGGAGCAGGCGATGCGGCTGATCGCGGGCTTGTCGCTGGTGTCGCTGACGCTGATGTTCCTGGTGCTGTACTCGCGCTACCGCTCGGCCGTGCTGGCGGCCATCATCATGGCGAATATTCCGCTCGCCCTGATTGGCGCGGTGGCGGCGATGTGGGTGGCCGGCGTCAGCCTGTCGGTGGCGACGCTGGTGGGCTTCATCACGCTGGCCGGCATCGCTACCCGCAACGGCATTCTCAAGCTCAGCCACTACATCAATTTGTGCCAGTTCGAGGGCGAGCGCTTCGATCAGCAAATGATTGTGCGCGGCTCGCTGGAGCGCTTGACGCCGGTCCTGATGACGGCGCTGGTGGCGGCGTTTGCGCTGACGCCGCTGCTGTTTGCCGGCGACGCGCCGGGCAAGGAAATCCTGCATCCGGTCGCGGTGGTGATCTTCGGTGGCTTGATCAGCTCGACCCTGCTCGACACGCTGTTGACGCCGCTGCTGTTCTGGCGGCTGGGTCGAGCGGCCACCGAGCGTTTGCTTGTGGATACTCAGGAGCGCGAAGCGTTCTGATGCAGGTTTCGCGGCGCCACCTGTTGCAAGGCGCCGCACCCGATGGAGTCAATCAAGATGTTGCAAGCAAGACAGTGGGCGCAAGCCCTGGCGGTGGCCTTGAGCGCCCTGGTCATCAACACCGCCGCAGCGCACGGCAGCGCCAAGCCGCAGCATGGCGGCGTGGTGCAGGTCGCTAGCGATGTGAGCTTCGAGCTGGTGCTGCTGGCCGATGGCGCGCTGATCTATTTGCTTGACCATGACGAGCCGCTGAGCTCGGCGGGCATCAGCGGCAAGCTGACCGTGTTGAACGGCGGCGCCAAGTCGGAGGCGGAGATCAAGCCTGCCGGCGACAACAAGCTCGAAGCCCGCGGCATCAAGATTGCCAGCGGCGCCAAGGTGGTGGCCAGCCTGAGCAATGTCGAGGGCAAGGCGGTCACGGTCCGCTTTGCGATCAAATGAGGCCGTTGCTGGCGGTGGCAGCCACCGCGCTGGCCCTGTGCAGTGGGCAAGCAAGGGCCGAGCTGATTGAGATTCAATGGAGCGAGGCCGGCCGCTTTGAGCAAAGCCGGCCCCTCGAAGCCGGCAAATTCCTCGAAGTTTGCGGCAAGCTGGACAAGGCCAAGCCGGTCACCTGGCAGTTCAGCGCCGAGCGAGCGCTGAACTTCAATATCCACTTCCATGAGGGCGAGAAGGTGACTTACCCGGCCAAGGTCGACGGCGCCACCAGCGCTGCCGGTCTGTTGAAGGTGGCGTCCGAGCAGGACTATTGCTGGATGTGGTCGAACAAATCGGGCCATGCGATTGAACTTAAGCTGAGCTTGAGTCGCTGAGGGCATCCCAGTCCCCTGTCCGCGTCCGGCGCTCGCGGAGAAACACGAGACGCAGAGGCCGCAGAGCGACGCGGAGCACGCTGAGATCGGCAAGGCTTTAGTGATGTTCTCTGCGGGCTCTGCGATCCTCGGCTGTTCGCTCAGCGTCCGGTTTGGTTTTTTGTTTCTCATGAGCTTGGGCGGGGAAGGCGACCTGTACCTCCAGGCCGCCCAGCCGCTCACTGCGCCGTGCCTGCAGCGTGGCGCCGTGCAGCTCGGCGATGCGCCGCACGATGGACCAGCCCAGGCCGCTGCCGCTGGCCTCGTGGCCGAGCACGCGGTAGAAGCGCTCGCCCAGGCGCTGCAGCTCGGCGTCCGTCAGGCCGGGGCCGCTGTCGCTCACTTGCACCTGCATGTGGTCGGCCGAGACCGTCAGCTTCACTTCGATGCGCGCGCCGGCCGGGCTGTAGCGCAGCGCGTTGTCGATCAGATTGCGCAGCAGCGCTCGCAGCAAGGGCTCATTGGCGCTGATCTCGGCCGCGTCGATGCCACCCAAATCTAGCGACAGGTCTTGCCTGCGCTGCAGCGCGGCCGGTGCCAGCTCACCGAGCACCTGGCGCAGCAGTACGCTCAAATTAATCGCTAGGCTTGGCGGCCGTTCGCCAGCTTCCAGCCTGGCCAGCGTCAGCAGCTGATCGACCAGGCGGGTGGCGCGGTCGCAGCCAAGCAGGGTTGCTTGCAAGGCATGGCGGCGCAGCTCGGCATCGGGCTCGGCCAGCGCCACCTGCGCTTGCGTGCGGATGGCCGCGATCGGTGTGCGCAGCTCATGCGCGGCGTCGGCGGTGAAGCGGCGTTCGGCTTGCATCATGGAGGCGATGCGCTCGAACAAATCGTTCATCGCTTGCAGCATCGGCGCCATCTCGGTCGGCGTTTGTGCCAAGGCCAGCGGCGCCAGATCGAGCGCCGAGCGCGCCGTCAGCTGGCGCCCCAGTTCGCGCAGCGGCAGGGTGCCGCGCCAGACCGCCCACCACACCACCAGGGCCAGCAAGGGCAGGGCCAAAGCCATCGGCCACAGCACGCCACGCAACACCGCCCACAGGATGGACAAGCGCGAATCAATCTGTTCGCCCACATAGACCTGCACATCGCGCTCGGCCCCGAAGGCGGCAAACACGCGCCAGCGTGTGCCCTCGATCAGGGTGCTGCGCAAGCCCTGGCGAAAGCCCTCGTCGAAGGCAATCATCGGCGTGGCCGGCGCATTGGCCGAGCGCTGCAGCAACTGCCCTTCGTGAAAAACCTGAAACGCGACCTTGTTGGCGTAGCGGTGCAGGGTCGGTGCGTCGACCGGCTCGTCATCCGCCTCGGTATCGCCTTGCTGCTGCGCCACCAACAAGGCGGCCGCCTGCGCGAGGTGACCGTCCAGCAGCTCGTCCAGCTCATGCCTGGCGTCCAGCCAGACCAAGACGCTCAGGCACAGCCAGATCAGCAGCACCAGGCTCAGCACCAGCGCGACCAGCCGGCCTTGCAGGGACGCGGGCTTGCGGGTCTTCATGCCGCCGCCTCGCGCAGCAGCACATAACCGACACCGCGCACGGTCTGTATCAAGTCGGCCCCAAGCTTGCGGCGCAGGTGGTGGATATGCACCTCGACCGCATTGCTGTCGACCTCCTGACCCCAGCTATAGAGCTGCTGCTCCAGCTGTTCACGCGACAGCACGCGGCCGGCCGCCAGCATCAGGGCCTGCAGCAGATCGAATTCGCGCGTCGACAAGCTCACCGCCGCGCCGGCCCGCAGCACCGTGCGGGCGGCGGGGTCGAGCTGCACGTCCTGCGCGCGCAGCAACTCTTGCGGCTGGCCCGCCGAGCGCCGCACCAGCGCACGCAGCCGGGCCCCCAACTCGAACAGATCGACCGGCTTGACCACATAGTCGTCTGCGCCCAGGTCAAGGCCGCGGATCCGCTCCGGCACCGCGTCGCGCGCGGTCAGCACCAAGACCGGCAGCGTCAGCTTGTCGCGGCGCAGGCCGGCCAGCACGTCCAGGCCATCTTTGAGCGGCAGGCCCAGGTCGAGCACGGCGGCAGCGTAACGGTCAGGCTCAGCGCGCAACTCGCGCTCGGCCGCTTGGCCGTCACGCACCCAGTCGACCACAAAGCCTTGCTGGCGCAGGCCGGCACGCAGGCCGTCGCCCAGCAAGGCATCATCTTCGGCAAGCAGGATTCGCATCAGCAATTATTGACCGTGTGCCTGTTCAGTCGTCGTCGCCATCATCGTGCGCGCTGATCGAGGGGCGGTCCTTCAGCGTCGCCGGTGCGCCCTGCCATTGCCAGTACCAAAAGCCCAACACCGCGGCGATCAGCAAAGCGGCCAAGGGGCGCAGGTTTTGCTTGACCAGATCGGGGCCTTTGCCCGGGCTGCGGCCGCTCAGCATCGGGGCTGCATGGTTGTGGCGGCGCAGCAGACTGATGCCGGCAATCAGGCCCAGATGGCCCAAGACCACGGCCAGCGTGGCGTTGCCAAGTGTCTCGTGCACTTCCTCCAGCAATTCTTCCAAACGGTTGCCTGACAACCACTCCAGCTCCAGCCCCATGCCGCTCAGCGCGGCCAGCAAGGCAAAACCGAGCAGCGCGACGATCAGCAAGGTGTTGAGGCCTTGGTAGCTGGCCAGCAGATTGCCGCGCCCTTGCGACCAGGCGCGCAGCTGCTGCGGCAGGCCGCGCAGCTTGCTGGCCCAGGCGGCCAGGCCGACACGCTTGGGGCCGAACAAGCCCCAGACCAGCCGGGTCAGCACCAGGCCGAGCACGGTGTAGCCCAGCGTGATGTGGAGCAGATGCCAGCGCTCGCTCTCGGCGCTCAGGTAGGCACCGCTGAAGCTGAAGGCCAGCAGCCAATGCAGCGCCCGGGTCGGTGCGTCGATGACGCGGCGACTGGGCGGCCGGCCGGGTGCGGCCTGGGAAAGTTCATTTGGGGATGCGGATGCGGTGTTCATTGAAGTCTCCTTGTTCGGCGGTGGTGTGGCAGGCCGCGCAGTTGGCGGCGCTCTTGATGCTGGCGCGTTGCCAGGTCGCGGCCGGCACTTCGTCGTGCTTGCGGACAAACCAGGCCGAGCGGGTGATGCGGTCGGCCGGCGGCGCTGCGCTGCCGACGCGCTGGTAGGTGCCGGCCTTGGCCGTCAGCCAGCGGCTCAACTCGCTGACGGTGGCCGGGTCCAGCGAGGCGTCGCTGCCGAAATGCTTGGGCAGGGTGGCCATCAGACGCTGCCAGGATGCTGCCGGCAGCATGCCGGGCGGGTAGGCCAGATGGCAGGCCGCGCATTCTTGCTGGTACTTGGGCAACAAGGGGATGGCCGGGCCGCGCCGGCCGTCGTCATCGGCACGGGCAGCGCCGGCGGCCAGCAGACTCAGGGTCAAAAATAGCCAATTCTTCATGGGGAGAGTTTCCTCAGGGTTTGAGCGTGATCAGCCAGGCCAGCACATCGGCCTTCTCGGCCGGGCTGCATTCGCGCCTCAGCACATCTTTGCAGTTACGTCTGAACCATTTCTCGACCTTGGCCGGGTCGCTGAAGCGCTTCGGGTTGAAGGCCGGTGCCAGTGCTTCAATCGCCTTGCCGGTGCCGGCATGCCGACCTGCCCCGGTGGGCAGCGCGTGATGGCATGACGCGCAGCTCCATTCGCCGCCTTGGGTGGTGGTGAAGAGCTGTTGGCCGCGTCCGCTGTCTGAGGCGCGGCCGGCTTGGGCGCTGTAGCCGGCCAGCAAATCGGCGGGAGCGGCGCAGGCGGCTGTGGCGGCCAGCCAGAGCAGGCAAGCGATGGCGATGGGAGTGCGCTTATTCATGGCTGCATCTTGCGTTTGCCACCTTAGGGCATTCTTAAGGTGCTGCTTTGCGCTGCTTTGCGCTGCTTTGCGCTGCATCAGCCGCTAGCTTTGGCGCCGGCAGAGAATGATTGCATGACCGATGCCGACCCCGCTGACCGCACTTCCCCGCCCGACGGCTTGAGCCGGGCAACGGCCGCCAAGCGCCTGCTTGAGGACGGTCCCAATCTGCTCAGCCCGCCGCACAAGCGCACGCTTTGGCACATCCTGGCCGACTTGATCCGCGAGCCGATGTTGCAGCTGCTGTTGGCCGCCGGCGCCATCTATCTGCTGCTCGGAGATCGCGGCGAGGCGCTGATGCTGCTGGCGTTTGTGTTGCTGTCGGTGATCATCAGCGTCAGCCAGGAGCAGCGCACCGAGCGCGTGCTGGAGGCGCTGCGCGACCTGACCAGCCCCCGGGCGCTGGTGATTCGTGACGGCCAGACCGAGCGGATCGCCGGCCGCGAGCTGGTACGCGGTGATCTGCTCTTGTTGGCCGAGGGCGACCGCGTTGGCGCCGATGCGCTGCTGCTGCAGGCGAATGACTTGCAATGCGATGAATCGCTGCTCAGCGGCGAGTCACTGCCGGTGGACAAGCAGGCCGTTGAGGCCGGCCACCCCGCAGACGAGCAGAACCTGGTCTTCGCCGGCTCGCTGGTGGTGGGCGGCCAAGCCAGGGCGCAAGTCACGGCCACCGGGCCGCGCAGCGAGATCGGCAAGATCGGCAAGTCGTTGCTTGAGATAGCCGCGCCGCCGACGCCGCTGAATCTGCAAACCCGCCACTTGATGCGCATTTTTTCGGTGCTGGGCTTGAGCCTGAGCGCGGCCCTGGTATTGATCTATGGTTTGACGCGGGGTGATTGGTTGGCCGGCTTGCTGGCGGGCATCACGCTGGCGATGTCGATGTTGCCGCAGGAGTTCTTGCTGATTCTGACCGTCTTCATGGCGATGGGCGCCTGGCGGCTGTCGCGCCAGCGGGTGTTGAGCCGGCGCTCCGCGACGATTGAGACCCTGGGCTCGGCCACGGTGCTGTGCACCGACAAGACCGGCACGCTGACGGCCAACAAGATGGCGGTGGCCGCGCTGAGCGTGCCGCTGGCGGAGGCGGGCGGCCTGCGCCAGTGGGCGATGGAGCAGGGTCAGGCCTTGCCGACTGAGTTCCATGCGCTGCTGGAGTTCGCCGTGCTGGCCAGCGAGCGAGATCCCTTTGACCCGATGGAGCGCGCCTTGGTCGAGCTGGGGCAAGCGCAATTGCCGGCCACGGCCTTGCATCCGGCCTGGCGCATGTTGCATGAATACGCGCTCAGCCCGGCCTTGCCGGCGATGACCCATGTCTGGCGGGCCGAGGCTGCTGAGCCGGTGGTGGCGATCAAGGGTGCCGTCGAGACGGTCTTGGCACTCTGCCGGCTGAGCGGCGCGGCGAGCCAGGCCTTGACGCAGCAAGCCGAGGCGATGGCGGCGCGCGGTCTGCGGGTGTTGGCGGTGGCAAAGGCGCGCTGGCCGGCGCCGGCAGGGGCGGCCGGGGCGGCGTGGCCGGCCGACCCCAGCGGTTTTGCGTTCGAGTTGCTGGGCCTGTGCGCTTTTGCCGACCCCTTGCGGCCCGAGGTGCCGGCGGCGATTGCCGAATGCCGCGCCGCCGGGCTGCGGGTCTTGATGGTCACCGGCGACCATCCGGCCACGGCGATGGCGATTGCTGCCCAAGCCGGTTTGGTGAATAGCGAGGCGGCGCTGACCGGCCCCGAGATGGCCGCGCTGAGTGCGGCTGAGTTGGGCCGCGAGGTGCAGACGCGCCATGTCTTCGCGCGCATCCGGCCCGAGCAAAAGCTCGCCCTGGTGGAGGCGCTGAAGGCACAGGGCGAGGTGGTGGCGATGACCGGCGACGGCGTCAATGACGCGCCCTCGCTGAAGGCCGCCCATATCGGCATCGCAATGGGCGGGCGCGGCAGCGATGTGGCGCGCGAGGCGGCCAGCCTGGTGCTGCTGGATGACAACTTCGGCGCAATAGTGCAAGCGGTGCGGCTGGGGCGGCGCATTTTTGACAATTTGCGCAAGGCGATGGCCTTTGTGCTGGCCGTGCATGTGCCGATCGCCGGCCTGTCCTTGTTGCCGCTGCTGCTGGGCTGGCCGCTGATGCTGTCGCCGGTGCATATCGCCTTTCTGGAGTTGCTGATCGACCCGGTTTGCTCGCTGGTGTTCGAGGCCGAGCCCGAGGAGGCCGATGTGATGGCGCGGCCGCCGCGCGACCCGGCCGCGCCCTTGTTCTCGCGCGGCGTGCTGGGCTGGAGCTTGTTGCAAGGGGTGTTGGTGCTGGCGGTGGTGGGCGGTTGGTTCTATGCCTTGCTGGCCCAGGGCATAGCTGCCGAGCTGGCGCGGGCGCTGACCTTTGTGGCGTTGGTGGCCAGCAATGTGGCCCTGATCCTGGCCAACCGCAGCTTTGCCGGCCCGCTCTTGAAAGCCTGGCTGCGCCCCAACCGCATGCTCGGCTGGGTGCTGGCGGCGACGGCCCTATTGCTGGCGCTGGTGCTGGGCTTGGCGCCGCTGCGCGCGGTGTTTCGCTTCGAGCTGCCGCCGGCCGAACTCTTGGCCGCCGCCCTGGCGATTGGCGTCGCGGTCTTGCTGCTGCTGGAGGGGCTGAAACGCCTGTTGCTGCCGAGCAGCCAGCGCGCTCCGGGCTCAATCGTGTGACTTCTTCATACGCTGCAAGCAGTCAAATCAAGCATTGAGCACCGAGGTGCGGCACACTGCAGCCTTGGCGTTTTAGGGCGATATGTACAAGCAGCGACGCGTTTTTTGCCTGGGGCTGTCGACGGCTCTACTGACCGCGAGCCGCCCGGCGGCTGCGGACGGGCGGCCACGCCTGCGCATCTTGGCGTGGCCCGGCTACGCCGAGCCCGAGATCATCAAGAGCTTTGAGCAACGCACCGGCGCCCAGATTGATTTGACGCTGATCGACTCCGACCTCGACCTGTGGCAGAAGATGAACGCCAAGCAGGGCCTGAACTTCGATGTTTTTGCCGTCAACACCGCCGAGCTGCAGCGCTATGTCCAGCAAGGCTTGGTGGCCAATCTGGAGACCGGGCTGATTCCCAATCTGACCCGGCAACTGCCGCGCTTTCGCAAACCCGGGGCCATTCCCGGCATCGTCGCGGGCAAGGAGCTTGTCGGCGTGCCCTTTGCCTATGCCGAAATGGGCCTGATCTATGACCGCAAGCGGTTGCCGCAGCCGCCTGAATCCATCGCCGCGCTGTGGGACAAGCAGCTCAGCGGCCGCGTGATTGCCTACAACGGCGGCACGCACAACTTCTCCTTGGCCGCGCAGGCGCTGGGCCTGCCGGCGCCGTTCAAGTTGGCGGAGCATGCTTGGCTGCCGGCGGTGGAAAAGTTGATCGCCTTGCGGCGCAATGCGGGCGGTTTTTACACCCAGCCGGAGGAATCGGTGGCCTTGTTCAAGAGCCGGCAAGCGGCGCTGATGTTCGCCAATTTTGGCCGCCAGCAATTGCTCTTGCTGAAGGCGGCCGGCGTCGATGCGGCCTATCTGATTCCCAAGGACGGGGCGTTGGCTTGGTTGGACTGCTGGGTGATCGCGCGTGCCACGCAGAATTCCGGACTCGCGCATGCCTGGATCAACCATCTGCTTGACGAACCCGCCAGCCGCCTGCTGACCAGCCGGCAAGGGCTGGGCAGCACGACCCAGGAATCGGCCGACTACCGGGCCGACGACAAGCTGATCTGGCTGCAACCGGTGGAAAGTGAGGAGCGCCGCAACCGGCTATGGCACCGGATTGTTTCGGGCGACCGTTTGGCCAAGGTGCTGGCGTTATGAAGTACGGCATTGCCCTCAAGCTGGGCGTCTTGCTGGCGCTGGTGGGCGTGGTGGCGGCGGGCTTGAGCGGCTTATATGCCTATCAAGCCAGCCGCGAGATCTTGCTTGAATCGGCCCGCCAGGAGTTGCTGACCTCGACCCGGGTGCTGGCGCGCCGCATCATACTCAACCGCGAGGAAATCACCCGCAATTTGCAGGTGCTGGCCACGCACCCGGCCGCGCTGCAGGTCTTGGCGGTGGGAGCTGAGCAGGGCGACCAAGTCGGCGAGCGGGCGGCGGCGGCCGATCAAATGGCCACCCTGTTCAGCCAGTTCATGCTGGCCAACCCGGCCTATTTCCAGCTGCGCCTGATCTCGGCCAGCGACTTTGGGCTGGAGCGGGTGCGGGTGGATCAGCAGTCGGCGGGCTTGATCCGGGTCAGCGGCGACGAGCTGCAGGAGAAGGGTCATTTTGACTATGTGGTGGACACGCTGAAGCTGGCCGCCGGTCAAACCTATCTGTCGCGCATCAGCATCAACCATGAGCGCGGCGCCAATGCCGGCCAGGAGCAACCCACCTTGCAACTGGCAATGCCGGTGCGGGCCGAAGGCGCTGCAATGGCGGCCGGTCTGATCGTCGTCAACATCGACCTGAACGGCATGTTCGCGCTGCTGCAGACCGATCTGCCGAGCGGCTTTCAGTTGTTTCTGGCGAATGGCGAGGGCGACATCCTGATTCATCCCGATGCCACCAAGACATTCGGCTTCGACCGCGGCCGCCGCGCCTTGATCCAAGACGAAATTGGGCAGGCGGCCGATGTGGTCAGCGGCAAGCTCGATGCGGCCGTGTTTGAAGCGCGCGAGCACGACTACGCCAATGCGCCCATGGTGGTGGCCTTTATCGGCCAACCCATCAAGGTTCACTCAAATGAAAGCCGTATGGTGCTGGGTCTGGCCCAGCCGCTCGCCGAGATTCTGGCGCGCAGCCAGCCCTTGGCGCGGGACTTGTTGCAAATCGTGTCCCTGTTGTGCCTGCTCTGCCTGGGCCTGGCGGTCGGTTTGGCACGTGCGATCACGCGGCCCATCAATGCCGTCAGCGTGGCGGCGCAGCGCTTTGCCGAGGGTCAGCCGCCCGGGCCCCTGCCGCTGGAGCGCAAGGACGAAATCGGCAGCTTGGCGCGCAATTTTGCGCAGATGCAAGGCCAGATCACCGAGCAAGTGGCCGACCTGCTGCGCAAGCAAGAAGCACTTGAGCACTTGGCCCAGCACGATATATTGACCGGCCTGCCGAATCGGCGCTTGCTGGAAGAGCGGCTGGACAGCGCCATCGCTTACGCGCGCCGCCATGGTGGCGGAGTCTGCGTGCTGTTCATTGACCTGGATCGCTTCAAGCTGCTGAATGACCGCTACGGCCATGACGCCGGCGATGCGGTCTTGAAGATCGTTGCCGAACGTCTGCTGGGCATGATGCGCGAGGTGGACACGGTGGCCCGGCTGGGCGGCGATGAATTTGTGGTGCTGCTGGATGCGCAGACCAGCATGGACCATGTGCTGGCGATTGCCGACAAGCTCTTGAATGGCCTGACCGCGCCGATTTCCTACCAAGGCCAGGAGCTGGCGCTGGGTGCCAGCATAGGCATCGGTCGTTACCCGCAAGACGGCCAGACCCGTGCCGAAATCATGGTCAAGGCCGACCAGGCGATGTACGAGGCCAAGGCGGTCGGTCAGGGCGGGGTGCGCGTAATCGACTCAGCCGCGTCGGCGGGTGTGCAGCCAGCTCTCAAGTGTGTAGATCAGCAGCGCCGCCCAGATCAAGGCGAAGCCTAGCAAGCGTGAGGCCTGCAGCGGCTCATGAAACAGCCACACGCCGAGCATGAACTGCAGCGACGGCGAGATGTATTGCAACAGGCCCAGCGTCGCCATCGGGATGCGCCGCGCGCCGGCGGCGAATAGCAAAAGCGGGATCGCGGTCAGCGGGCCGGCAAATAACAACCAGCCCATCGTCGCGACTTCGCCCTGCTTGACGGCCGCCGAAATGGCGCTCTGGCCGGTCCAGGTCCACCAGCCCAATGCCGCGACAGCAATCGGCGCCAGCAGCAGGGTTTCCAGCGTCAGCCCTTCCAAGGCGCCCAGCTTGGCGATCTTGCGCAGCAGGCCATAAAAACCAAAGCTGATCGCCAGCACCAGCGCCACCCAGGGCAGGCGGCCGGTTTGCAGCGTCAGCCACAAGACCCCGGCGGCGGCCATACCCACCGCCGCCCATTGCAGGCGGCGCGGGCGCTCATGTAAAAACACATAACCCAAGCCCACATTGACCAGCGGGTTGATGAAGTAGCCCAGGCTGGCGTCCAGCACATGGTCGGTTTGCACGGCCCAGACGTAGACCACCCAGTTCACCGACAAAAGCAAGGCCGACAGCATGAAGGCCGCCAGCACCTTTGGGGTGCGACGCAGCTCCCCCAACCAGGCCCAGCGCTTCGTGAAAGCCAGGATCCCCAGCATGAAGACCAGGCACCACAGCGTGCGGTGCATCACCACCTCCAGTGAGGGCACCTGTGCGATCTGCTTGAAGTAGAGCGGGAACAAACCCCAGGCCAGATAGGCAAGGGCGGCGTAGATGATGCCGCGGTTCATGTTTGGGGCGAGGACGAGGACGGGAATGTGCTCATGGGCCCATTGTCGGTGCAGCATTTTTAAGAAGTTGCCACTCACCGCCCAGCGGTGCGTGTAGCAGCAGCGCCGCGCCGGTGACGGGATGGCTGAGGGCCAACTCCAGGCCATGCAGCCACAGGCGGTTCAGGCCCAGGTGCGCCGCCACGGCGCGGTTGTGCGCGCCCTTGCCATGGGTGGCGTCGCCGATGATGGGGTGGGCGATGTGCTTCAGGTGGCGGCGAATTTGGTGGCGTCGGCCGGTCAGCGGGCAGGCCTCGATCAGCGCGTAGCGGCTGCTGGCAAAGCGGCCGTCGACGCTGAACGGCCATTCGATCTGCGCCAGACATTGCCAGTCGGTGCGCGCGCTCAACTGGGTTTGGCCAGCCGAGGGCAGTTCGGGGTCGCGTGCCAGTGGGTGTTCGATCACGCCGCTGGCCGCCGCGGGCCAGCCGCGCACCAGCGCCAGGTAGCGCTTGCGCGCGCGGCCCTGCTCGAAGGCTTGGCCCAGCAGCGACGCAATCTCGGCGCTGAGCGCAAACAGCAGCAGCCCCGAAGTGCCTTTGTCGAGCCGATGGGCCGGCCAGACCTGGCGCCCCAGTTGATCGCGCAGCATCTGCAAGGCGAATTGCTGCGCGTGGGCGTCCAGCGCCGTGCGGTGCACCAGCAGGCCGGCCGGCTTGTTGATGGCGACGAGGTGCTCGTCGATGTGGATGATTTGCAACATATGCGTTTGTGATGTTTGACCCATGCGAGGGGTCGCCGCCCTATGAGAGTGCCAATTTACACAGATGTCGCCGATACCCCATTCAGGGGGTATGGCGGGAATGCGCGGGTGCCGAAAGAATGCTGTCACACGCCTTGCGCATCATGCGAAGTGTGTGTGATTGAACTGTCTGAACAAACTGCTTGGAGCCCGTCATGCCTAAAGTTTTCCGCGTTGGATATCGCTCGCCCTTGGTCAGCGGCGTGGCTTGGGCCTTGATGCTGATGGGCCTGCTCGGCCTGGGCTATTTCGGTTATCTGTTCGGTCAGATGAGCGGTTTTGCGAAAGCCGGTCACAGCTGGTTCTTGATTGTCGGCCAGGCCTTGCTGATGGTGGCGTCGGCCGCGTCCATCGCCGCCGGGCAAGGCATGTTGCGCCGCTTTGAATGGGGTCGCCGCTTGTCTTTGGGTCTGCTGGCGCTGATCTTGTTGTCACTGCCGGTGCTGCCTTGGGTGAGTGGCTCGCCCTTGATGCTCGGTGTGGCCTGCTTGGCCTTAAGTGCCGGCCTGCTGTGGGCCCTGCGGGAGCTGAACTCGATGTTGGTGCGTCAGGAATTTGCCTGATCCATCAGCCGATATCGCCGTCGATATAGAACCACACGCCACCAGCGCGCTCGAAGCGGCTGGTCTCGCTCAGCCGGTAGGCCCGGCCGCCCAGCTTGCTGCGGGCCACAAACGCCACCAAAGCATGTTCAGCATCTTGCCGAACATGCTTTTTTACTTGCAGACCCAGCCATTGCAAACCCGGCTCATTCGAAGTCAATGTGGTGGGTCGGGTGCTGGGGTGCCAAGTCGCCAGAAGATAGTCCAACAAGTCCAACACATAGGCGCTGTAGCGCGAGCGCATCAGCGCTTCGGCATCGGGCGCAGTCAACTCACCTGTAGCGGCAAATTGGTGGTGAATGCGACCGCAGCATTGCCCGTAGTTGAACGGGCGGCCGCATGGGCAGGGGCTCTGCTTGTCAGTGGTAGTCATCTTCAAGTTGATGTCGAAGGGCCAGAATGTTGACGCGCTCGCCGCCGTCGATCTCGTACAGCGCCACATAGCCGCCGCGCCGGAACGGGATCAGCAGCTCGCGCAGAAACGGGTTGGATGGCGCGCAAGTGGCCTTGCGGAAGATGAAGGGCGAGCGCGTCAGATGGACCTCGATCTCGCTGCGGATGGTGTCCAACGCTTCTTGGGCGGCGTCAAAGTCCTCCGCCGTTTGGGCTTGGTCGAGCAGGTAGTCGAATAGGCGCAGCAGGTCGGAGCGCGCCTCATCGGTGTAATGGACGGTAAAGCTCACCCCAGAACTCGCTTGCGCCTCGCATCGAGCCGGGTCTGTAGCTCAAGATGAACCTCGGCCGACGGGTGATAGACACCGCTGCGCTTGGCTGCGATGCCTGCCTGCAGACCACGGGCGATGAACTGGGCCTGCGTCTGGCGGCGGTGAATGGTTTCACGCATCGCGGTTTCGATCAGGCTGCTCAGCGTCTCGCCCTCGCGCAGCACAGCTTCGGCCGCCTCACGTAAATCGGCTTGGACACGCAGCGAGGGCAGGGTGGCGGTTTTCATGGCTTTGAGTTGAGTTGAGTTGAGTTGCGTTGCATTTGCGATTCGATGCGCCAGTGTAGATCAAAAAGTCTGCAAGCAATTGCCTCTCTAAAATGCCCAGATGAACCTGCCCCCGCAAGACGATCTGTTCTCCCCCGCGCCCAGTGATGCCGACGCCTCCGGCCTGCTCAAGCACCTCAACCCCGAGCAATACGCGGCCGTCACCGCGCCGGCCGAGCCCTGCTTGATCCTGGCCGGCGCCGGCTCGGGCAAGACCCGCGTGCTGACCACCCGCATCGCCTGGCTGCTGCAGACGGCCCAAGTCACGCCCGCCGGCGTGATGGCGGTGACCTTCACCAACAAGGCGTCGAAGGAGATGCTGACCCGCTTGACCGCCATGCTGCCGGTCAATGTGCGCGGCATGTGGATAGGCACTTTCCACGGCCTGTGCAACCGCTTCCTGCGCGCACATTGGAAGTTAGCGGGCCTGCCGCAGGGCTTTCAGATCCTGGACAGCGCCGACACCGTCTCGGCCATCAAGCGGGTGATCCGCGCGATGAAGCTGGACGAGGAGCGCTTTGTGCCCAAGCAGGTCGGCTGGTTCATTGCCGGCGCCAAGGAGGAGGCCCAGCGCCCCGGCGATATCGAGCCACGCGACGAGCAGACCAAG
>NZ_JANNMI010000205.1:0-4490 GCF_031397715.1 Roseateles sp. | reverse complement strand
GTGCCAGCAAGTTCGTGCGCGGCGACGCGGTGGCCGGCATGTTGATTCTGTTCATCAACATCGTCGGCGGCTTCATCATCGGCATGGTTCAGCATGGCCTGAGCGCGGGCCAGGCGGCCGACTCCTACATCTTGCTGGCGGTCGGCGATGCCTTGGTGGCGCAGATCCCGGCGCTGTTGATCTCGGTCGCCGCAGCGATGGTGGTGTCGCGCGTCGGCACCGAGAAAGACATCGGCAGCCAGATCGGCCGCCAGGTCTTCGGGTCGGCCAAGTCGCTGGCCGTGACCTCGGGTGTGATCGGCCTGCTGGGCCTGATTCCCGGCATGCCGCATCTGGTGTTCTTGCTCATTTCCGGCGCCATGGGCTATCTGGCCTGGTGGCTGCGCACGAAGGACCAGCAGCAGGAGCGCGAAGCCAAGACCAGCCAGGCTGTGAGCGCCTTGGCGCCGGCCGAGCCGAATTCAGAAGCGACCTGGGACGATCTGATCCCGGTTGACACCCTGGGCCTGGAGGTCGGCTACCGCCTGATCAGCCTGGTCGACAAGACCCGCGAGGGCGACCTGCTCAGTCGCATCAAGGGCGTGCGGCGCAAGTTTGCGCAGGAGGTTGGTTTCCTGCCGCCGTCGGTGCATATCCGCGACAACCTGGAGCTGCGGCCCAGCCAGTACCGGCTGTCGCTGCGCGGCGCCGTGGTGGGCGAGGCCGAGGCCTTCCCGGGCATGTGGTTGGCCATCAATCCGGGCCAGGCGACCCAAAAGCTCATCGGTACCCAGACCACCGACCCGGCTTTTGGCCTGCCGGCGGTGTGGATCGATGACAAGCAAAAAGAAATGGCGCAAATGGCCGGATTTACCGTGGTTGATTGTTCGACCGTGGTGGCCACACATCTTTCACACTTGATGCAGGTCCACGCAGCGAAGTTGCTGGGCCGCGTAGAGACCCAGGCACTGGTTGAACACCTGACCAAACAAGCGCCTCAACTGATTGAAGATGTGATTCCAAAAATGATCGGTATTGCCACCTTGCAAAAAATTCTTCAGCTGTTGCTGGAAGAGGGTGTGCACATCCGTGACATGCGTTCCATCGTCGAGAGCCTGGCTGAAAATTCCAGCGTGACCGACCCGGCCGAGCTGGCCCGGCGCATCCGCACCCATATCTCGCCGGCCATCGTGCAGCAGATCTACGGCGCGGTGAAGGAGCTGGATGTGATCGCCCTGGAGCCCGAGCTGGAGCGCTTGGTGACCCAGGCTCTGAACTCGCCGCACGGCGCCGCCTTGGACCCTGGTGTGGCCGACACCCTGGCGCGCAGCGCCGCCGAGACCGCCCAGGCCCAAGAAGACCGCGGTGTGCCCGCTTGCTTGCTGGTGCCCGACCTGATCCGCGCACCGATGGCCCGCTTGCTCAAGCGCGCAGCGCCGCGCCTGAAAGTGCTCGGCCATAGCGAAATTCCTGAAACTCACTCCATCCGCATCGGATCGATCATTGGGGGCACGGCATGAACGTCAAAAGCTTTACCGCTAAAACCTCCCGTGAGGCGATGGCCTTGGTGCGCCAGGCCTTCGGCAATGACGCTGTGGTCTTGTCCAACAAGCCCTGCGCCGGTGGTGTCGAGGTGCTGGCGATGGCGCCGGAAGGCATGTCGCAGATCGAACGTGTGGCGGCCACCGCCCCTCGCGTCGCGGCGCCTAGCCGTTTGCAGGCGCGCCCGGCTGCGCCGGCTGAAACACCTACCTCGCGCAGCTTCGCCGCTCGCACGGGTCAGCGCAACGAGCCCAGCTTCGGCTATGCCGACCCGGCCGGCGATGTCGGTGACGATGTGCAGACGCTGGCGATGAGCACCTTGTCCTTCCAGGACTATGTGCGCGAGCGCGTGCTCAAGCGTCGCCAGGCCGAACTGGACGGCGTGCCCGATCCTTTGGCTCCGCCGATGATGATGGACCGAGCGCAAGAAGCGCCCGGCGTCAGCTCGCTGAATGCCGCTCGCCAGCAACGCGCTCAGACGGCCCTGCAAGCGATGCAGCCACGCCGTGCCGAGCCGGCAGCACCCCCGCCGGCCCCGGCCCAGCGGCGTGCGCCGCCGGTGCTGCGTGACGAAATTCGCGTACCCGCGATGCAGCGTGACATGGCCGACCTGTCGGGCCTGGGCCATCAGAACGAGCTGCCCGACATGCCCGGCCGTGGCCGGCGTGACCAGCAAGACATGATGAACGAGCTGCGCCAGGTGAAGGGCATGATCGAAGAACGCTTCGGTGCCCTGGCCTTCATGGAAAAGCTGCAGCGCCAGCCGATCCAGGCGCGCTTGACGCAGAAGCTGCTGGAGATTGGCTTTTCGCCCGCCTTGGTGCGCAAGCTGGTCGAGGGCTGCCCGGCCGAATTCAAGGGCGGGCCCGGCGAGGCTGCCGACGAAACGACTTGGGCGGCCAATGTGCTGTCGCGCAATCTGCGCACCGACGAAGCCAGCCCGGCCTTGGAAGAGCAGGGCGGTGTGTTCGCCCTGATCGGCTCCACCGGCGTGGGCAAGACCACCACCACGGCCAAACTGGCGGCGGCTTTTGCCACCCGTTACGGCGCCGCCAATCTGGGCCTGATCACGCTCGACGCCTACCGGGTCGGTGCGCACGAACAGCTGCGCGCCTATGGCCGCATCCTCGGCGTGCCGGTGCACACGGCGCATGACCGCGCGTCGCTGGAGGACCTGCTGGAGCTGCTGTCCAACAAGAAGATGGTCTTGATCGACACCGCCGGCATGGCGCAGCGCGACAGCCGAACTAACGAGTTACTGGACATGCTGGCCCATCCCAGCGTGCGCAGAATCCTGGTCATCAACGCCGCTCAGCAGGGCGAGACGATTGAGGATGTGGTCAGCGCCTGGCGTGCCAGCGACTGCCACGGCGTGGTGCTGTCCAAGATCGACGAGGCCGTCAAGCTGGCCCCTGCGCTGGATACCTTGATCCGCCACAAGCTCAAGGTGCTGGGCGTCACCAATGGCCAGCGGGTGCCGGAAGACTGGCACCGCCTCTCTAGTCAGGCCCTGGTGCAACGTGCGCTGCGGGCGGTGGCTGCCGGCGCCTGGCGCATGGACAGCGCCGATGTGAATTTGATTTTTGCCGGGGGGCCCGCGCTGGGCCTCAAGCATCCCGCCGCCATGGGTGCTTTCTAGTCCCCGCTACAAGACCGAACCCAGGACAACATCATGCGCGACGCTCACCGCACTCATTCCCCGCAGGACCAAGCCGACGGTCTGCGCCGTCTCTTCGCCACTTCGCGGGTCCGCTTCATCCCGGTCGTCAGCAACCCCCATGTGGTCGGCGGCGGCGTGCTGCTTGAAGGGCTGTGCGCGGCCTTTGCCGAGCTCGGTCTGCATACCTTGGTGGTCGACGCCGGTGAGAGCGCGCCGCTGCCGGCGGAGATGGCCTCAATCGATTTGGGCTCATGCATCGAGCGCCTATCGAAAGATGTGTCCTACCTGGCCGCGCGCGGCCTGCCGATGCGCTACATCAACGCCAATGGCTCGGCAGCCCAATTCCTGGAAGTGGTCAGCGAAGCCGCGCCGTTTGCCGATGTGGTGCTGCTGCACGCCAGCGCCGCCGAGCTGGCCCGCGTGGTGGCGTTGCGCGAAGTGCGGCCGGTCTTGCTGGCCGACACCGACAGCATGAGCGTGACCCACGCCTATGCCGGCATGAAGTGGCTGGCCAGCCGCGCCGGCCTGATGGTCTACAGCCTGCTGCTGGCCTGCTCGCCGCAGCTGCGCTTGTCGGACCGGATTGCCCAACAAATCAGCAGCTGCGCCGATGGTTTCCTCGGTGCGGTGCTGCGCGACTGGGCCTGCATGGACCCCAAGAGCCCATCCAGCGCGCCGATATCCGCTGAGATTCGCCATCTGGCGCGTGAACTTCTGATGGCCGCCCCTCCCGGTGCCGCCTTGGAAGCCTCGGTCAATGCCAGCCCTCTGCGTCCGCCGGTGCGGGCACAGATGCACCGCGCTGCTGTTGCCACTGTTTGATTGCCGCTGGAGCTGATGATGTATACCGCCAAAGGCCGCCTCGATAATTCCTCCCTGATTCGGCAGTACAGCCCCTTGGTGCGCCGCCTGGCGCATCAGATGATTGCCAAACTGCCCGCCAATATCGAAATCGACGACCTGATCCAGGTCGGCTTGATCGGTTTGACCGACGCCCTGAGCCGCTTCGACATTGGTCAGGGCGTGCAGTTCGAAACCTTCGCGACCCAGCGCATTCGCGGCGCCATGCTGGACGAGCTGCGCGGCGGCGACTGGATGAGCCGCGGCTCGCGTCGCCAGCAGCGCGAGATCGAAAGTGCGGTACGCAAGCTGGAGCAGCAACTCGGCCGGGCGCCGCTGGAAAGCGAAATCGCCGTCCAGATGGGCGTGCCGCTGGAAGAGTACCAAGACCTGCTGGGCAAGGTGCGTGGCACCCAGCTGGTCTATCTGGAAGATATGGCCGGCGACGAAGGTGACGAGGACTTCCTCG
>NZ_JANNMI010000184.1:0-1942 GCF_031397715.1 Roseateles sp. | reverse complement strand
CCGAAGCCGGCTTCGGCATCGGCCACGATGGGCGCGAAATAGTCGATGTCGCTCTTGCCTTCGCTCCACTGGATCTGGTCGGCGCGCGCGAAGGTGGCGTTGATCTTCTTCACCA
This sequence comes from Roseateles sp., assembly GCF_031397715.1. Classification (GTDB taxonomy): domain Bacteria; phylum Pseudomonadota; class Gammaproteobacteria; order Burkholderiales; family Burkholderiaceae_C; genus Paucibacter_A. The sequence continues at coordinate 1,827 of NZ_JANNMI010000184.1, read as the reverse complement.
CCTTGGGCACCGAGTCGACCGAGTAGAGCGACTGGTCGGGGTACATCTCGCCATTGCTGTTGGCATCACCCGCCACTTGCCAGCCGGACAGATAGATCGCCTTCAGGCCGGCCTTGACCTGCTGCATCGCCTGGTTGCCGGTCAGGGCGCCCAGCGAGTTGACGAAAGGCTCGGTGTTGATCAAGCCCCAGAGCTTGTCGGCACCGCGCTTGGCCAGCGTGTGCTCGACCTGCAGCGAGCCGCGCAGGCGCACGACGTCGGCGGCGCTGTAGCCACGGGTGATGCCCTTCCAACGTGGGTTTTCGGCCCAGTCTTTTTCAAGGGCGGCGATTTGCTGGTCACGGGTCAAGTTCGTCATGAGTTACTCCTGCTGGGCTGAGGGAAGAAAAAAGCTTCTTGCTGGGTCTAAATTTAGTCCTCTTCGGGCCTCAGCGGGAGACTTATGTCTTATATAAGACTAAAAACATAATCATTTAAAATCAATAACTTACAAACAAAATTTCTGATTGTGAAAAGACTTTTCCCATGATGAGAAAAATTGCGGCAGCGCAGCATGACTTCACTTCACGATGCGCAAGCGCGATTTCATATGGCGGGATTCACATCGACGTCGCCGGCACACGTTAAAGACCACCCACGAAATAGCGCTTCAGCCCCGCCAGCACCATCTCGACTGCGATGGCGGTCAACACCAGGCCCATCAGTTTCTCGATCGCCGAGATCACCGAGTCGCCGAGCAGGCGGCGGATGCGGTCGGCCATCAAGAGCGTCAAGCCCGACACCCACATCGCCGCCAACAAGGCGCCGATCCAGTCCCAGATGCGCTCGGGTTGGCGCGAGGCCAGCAGCAAAACCGTCGCCATCGCCGACGGCCCGGCCAGCAGCGGCACGGCGAGCGGGAAGATGAACGGCTCGCGGCCCGGTTCCAGGCCGTAAGCCGACTCGCCGGCGCTGCCGAAAATCATCTTGATCGCGATGATCAACAGAATTACCCCGCCGGCTACCTCCAGCGAGCGCTCGGAGAGGTGCATCACCTGCAAGAACACATCTCCAAAGAACATAAAGGCCAGCAGTGCGCTAGCGGCAATGCCGACCTCGCGGCCCGCCACTCGCGCGCGCCGCTCCTTGGGCACGGTCTTCATGATGGAGACAAAAATGGGCAGGCTGCCGAGCGGGTCCAAAACCAGCAAGAGCAGGATGAAGGCGGAGAGAAAGCTATGGTCCATGGCCGGATTGTCGCCGCCAGCTATCCTGCAGCCTGCACCATCCCGTCCACTCACACCAATGCACACAGAAAAGCTCGACGCCATCGACCGCAAGATCATTGAAGTGCTGCAGCGTGACGGCCGCGCCTCCAATGTGGAGTTGGCGGCGCAGATCCACTTGTCGGCGCCGCAGTGCTTTCGCCGCGTCAAGGCGCTGGAGGAGCGCGGCGTGCTGCGCGGCTACCGCGCCTTGGTGGCGCCGCAGACGCTGGGACTGGGCGTGACGGCCTATGTCAGCCTGAATATTGACGGCGAGGCCTTTGACCGGGTACGCGAGATCGAGACCTTGATCCGCGACTTCCCCGAAATTCTGGAATGCCACACCGTCTCGGGTGACTGCGACTACCTGCTCAAGGTCGTCGCCAAGGATTTGAAATCGCTGTCGCAATTCTTGACCGACCGGCTGATGCAAATCAAAGGCGTGGCCGATGTGCGCTCGATGATTTGCCTGGAGGAAATCAAACCGCCATCGGCGCTGCCACTGCTTCCTTGAAGCGAGCTAGCCGCGCGGATGATGCTGAGCGTGAATAGCTTTCAGCCGCTCGCGCGCCACGTGGGTGTA
>NZ_JANNMI010000159.1:0-3460 GCF_031397715.1 Roseateles sp. | reverse complement strand
ATCCAGAGCTGACCCGGTTGATGCTGCGCGGCGAGCGCGTTGAGCCGCAGGCCTACGTCGCGCGATCCGGTGAAGGAAATGAAGCGGGTGAGCGGATGCTTGACCAGCACGTCACCGACGGCGGCGCCACTGCCGGGGAGTGCCTTCTTGCAGGATCTGGCCGTCCTTGGCTTCGCGGTAATACATCACCTGGTCTTTGTCGACCGGCGTGTAGTTCTGACCTGCGGGGTTGTAGATGCCGATCTGGCGGAACAGGCCTTCCATGCCGAAGGTGCGCGCCTCGTCGACCAGAATCGGCACCACGCGCGGCCCCAGTTCCTTGTCACGCAGCAACTGCGTCAGGAAGCGCACATAAGCCTGCGTCGTGGAGATTTCACGGCCTTCGACGGTCGGCTCCAGCACGGCCTTGAAGGTCTCCAGCGAAGGCACGGTGAAGCTTTCTTCGGCCTTGACGCGGCGCTGCGGCAGGTAGCCGCCGAGGGCCTGGCGGCGCTCGTGCAGGTAGCGCATCTCGGGCGTGTCTTCGGCCGGCTTGTAGTACGGCAGCTTGGGCAGCTCGCTGTCCGGAATCGGGATCGCGAAGCGGTCGCGGATGTATTTGATGTCCTCGTCGGTCAGCTTCTTGGTCTGGTGAACGGTGTTCTTGCCCTCGCCGGCCTTGCCCATGCCGTAACCCTTGACGGTCTTGATCAGCAGCAGCGTAGGTTGGTTGGACGTGTTGTTGTGAGCGGCGTGGAAAGCGGCAAACACCTTCTCGGGCTGGTGGCCACCGCGGCGCAGATCGAAGATCTCCTCGTCGCTCATGTGCTCGACCAACTTGGCGGTCTCGGGGTATTTGCCGAAGAAGTTCTTGCGCACAAAAGCGCCGTCATTGGCCTTCATCGCCTGATAGTCACCGTCGACGGTTTCCATCATCAGCTGCTTCAACTTGCCGCTCTTGTCGCGCGCCAGCAGTTCGTCCCAGCCCTTGCCCCAGACCAGCTTGATGACCTTCCAGCCGCTGCCGCGGAACTCGCCTTCGAGCTCCTGAATGATCTTGCCATTGCCGCGCACCGGACCGTCCAGGCGCTGCAGATTGCAGTTGATGACGAAGACCAGATTGTTCAGGCCCTCGCGTGCGGCCAGGCCGATCGCGCCGAGCGATTCCGGCTCGTCCATCTCGCCGTCGCCCATGAAGGCCCAGACCTTGCGCTCGGCCGTGTCGGCAATGCCGCGAGCGTGCAGATACTTCAAAAAGCGCGCCTGGTAGATCGCCATCAAGGGGCCGAGGCCCATCGAGACGGTTGGGAACTGCCAGAACTCGGGCATCAGCTTCGGGTGCGGATAGCTGGACAAGCCCTTGCCGTCGACCTCTTGGCGGAAGCTATCGAGCTGCTCCTCGCTCAGCCGGCCTTCCAGGTAAGCCCGGGCGTAGATGCCGGGTGCGCTGTGGCCCTGGATGTAGAGCAGGTCGCCGCCGTGCTGCTCATTCTGGGCGCGCCAAAAATGATTAAAACCGGCGCCCAGCATCGAGGCCAGCGAGGCGAACGAGCCGATATGGCCGCCCAAATCACCGCCGTCGGCCGGGTCCAAGCGGTTGGCCCGCACCACCATCGCCATCGCGTTCCAGCGCATATAGGCGCGCAGGCGCTTTTCGATCTCGATATTGCCGGGGCAGCGCGCCTCTTGGTCGGCCGGAATCGTGTTCACATAAGGCGTGGTGGCCGAAAACGGCACGTCGATGCCGGCCTGGCGGGCATGGTCGATCAACTGATTCAACAGGAAGTGCGCGCGCTCGCCGCCCTCCTCACCAATCACGGCGGACAGCGCGTCCAACCACTCCTTGGTTTCCATAGCATCGGTGTCGTTGGCGCTGGCGCCCAAGAATGATTGCGGCTGTGCGGACATGGTCGCTTGTCTCCGTAGGAGTGTTTCGGGCTTGGCTGCACGCTGTAACGGCGGCTCATTCCCAATAATTTAGAGGTCTACATCAAATACATCGGTCCTGAGTGTCGCACAAGTTTTCCTCACTCTCAAATCGTGCGAGACGATTTCATATAATGAAATTGTTTAAACAATTAGGCCATATTGAACTTGAAACGAGGCCTCGCCTTGGCGTCTGCTTGATGCCCGGATAATTGCGTCTATGCCCAATGCATCCGATCTCAAATCCGCCAAGCGCAGACTGCTGCTGCCCCTGCAACGCTTGGCCTCCGGCTGGTGGCGGCGCCAGTCCCCGGCCCGCCAAGACCGCTTCGCCACGCTGGGCCCGCTGGTTTCAGTGTTGCTGTTTTTGACCGCCATCATCCTGGCCTTTTGGTATTTGCGGAATGAGGAAATCGAGCGCGAATCGGAGGCCGTCAAACGCGATACCGAAATCGCCCAGCAGCAGATCCGCCTGCGCCTGATAGAAAACCAGGAACAGCTGATGCGTATAGCGCGCGAAATTGTCACCCGGGCGGTTGACACCCATGACTTCAGCGCCCAGGCCAAAGGCTTCGCCCGCGAGCGCCCCGAGGTCACCCATGTGACCTGGATCAACGGCAGGCGCGAGTCGCGCGCCAGCGTCAGCGGTGCCGGTTTTCAGGACGACAGCTTGATGCGCTCCGACGGCAACGACCCGTCGATGCCGGTGAGCAACCAGTCCAACCCGCCGGAGCTGGCTTTTCAGAGCGCCAAGGAGCGCCGTCAACCGGCCTACTCCCAGGTTTTCACCGACTACAACGGCACGCCGGTGTTTCAGGTCCATGTGCCCTTGATTGACCGCAGCGGCTTCAGCGGTGCCTTGATCGCCGAGTATTCGGTCGAGGCCTTGCTGCGCTATTACGTGCCGACGGAGGTGTCGGCGCGCCACAGCATGGCGGTGCTGGACGCCAGCGACAAAATCGTCGCCAGCTCGGTGACCCAGATGCCGGGCCGCAGCAATAAACGCGCCTCAATCTTGCATGAGGCGCCGCTGGCACCGGCCATGAACGGCCTGGTGCTGCGCGGCGAGGGCTACCGCACCTCGATCGGCCTGATCAGCAATACCCTGTTCTGGATGGTGGTGGCGCTGTCCACGCTGACCGTCTGGATGCTCTTGGGCACCTGGCGCCATATGCGCCGGCGCCTGCAGATCCAGACCGCGCTGACCTCGGAAACCAACTTCCGCCGTGCGATGGAGAACTCGATGCTGACCGGCATGCGCGCGCTCGATCTGGAGTCGCGCATTTCCTACGTCAACCCGGCGTTTTGTGCGATGACCGGCTTCTCCGAGGCCGAGCTGATCGGCCGCAAGCCGCCCTTCCCTTTTTGGCCACCGGATCGGCTGGAAGAAAACGCCCGCCTGCTGCAGCAAGAAATCCATGGCCGCAGCCCCTCCGGCGGCGTCGAAGTAAAAATGCTGCGCAAGGACGGCAGCACCTTTGACGGCCGCATGTATGTGTCGCCTCTGGTCGACACCAAGGGCAAGCAGACCGGCTGGATGACCTCGATGACCAAT
>NZ_JANNMI010000120.1:0-2088 GCF_031397715.1 Roseateles sp. | reverse complement strand
GTGATGTACACCTCGCGAATGCTGTGGGTGCGCACATAGTCGCTCAGCTCGCTGAGCTTGCCCAGCAGCTTGTTGCGCGAATCTTCGTGCAGGCGCTCGTCTTGGCGGTCTTCGAAGTAGCCTAGAAAGTCTATCCCTTGGTCCGACCCTTCGCGCAAGGCCCGGGCCACCTTGGCGCCCAGCGGCCCGGCCCCGACGATGACCGCGCCACGGCGAGCGCCGCGGGTGCGGCGGGCGCGCTCCCAGCGGCCGATTTGGATCGCAATGACCTGAAAAACCGGCGTCAGACCGACCCACCAATACAGCACCTTGTCCTCGAAATAGCCCATGCTGTTGGTGGCATAACCACACAGCGCCAGAATGACCAGCAGGGCGACCCACGAGCCCAGCACGTCGAGCCCCGCGCTGACGCTGCTGCTGCCGGAGAAGCGGTTGCGTCCGGGGAAAGTCAAGGCGAACACCAGCAGGCACAGAGTCAGTCCCGATCTGAGGATCGGCTCGTCAAAAAACGCGCTGACTGCCAAAAAGCACAGCACGATGATGCCGGGCTCCATGAAGGCGGCGATCAAGGATTCGACGGACTGCGGTGCGCTGTAAAACGTTCTCTTGTAACTTCTGTCCTCGAACATCGTTCTCCCTCGTTGCTTGCTGCCGGATCGGCAATGACGGCTCCGTCAAAATTCTGAAGTGCCAATTGGGGGAGGATTCTCGCTCAGTTTGAGGTGCTCAATTCCTTGCCCCCAACAACATGGCGTCAGTGCGCGACTGCCTACAATCCGCCCATGCTGAAATATTGGATGAACTTGGCAACGCCAGCCGCGCAGGATCGCATGATCCTGTTACTGAATCATGTCCTGAGCCGCGAATCCCACGCAATGGCCAGGTTGCAGCCCTTTGCGGGCCAGCTTGTTGTTTTGCATCTGCAAAACTGGCCCGCGCTGCTGCCGGCCGCGCCCGATCTGGCCCTGGGCGTCACGCCTGCTGGCCTGTTCGAGCGTCAAGAAGGGGGCGAGTCGGCAGCGTCGTTGCGCATCGAGTTGGATGCGTCCAACCCCGCCTTGCTGGCCTTGGGCGCCTTGTTGGGGGAGCGCCCCAGCGTGTCGGTGCAGGGCGACGCCGCCTTTGCCGGCGAAATCAGCTGGTTGATGGAGAACCTGCGCTGGGACATCGAGGATGACTTGGCGGCGGTGGTTGGGCCGGCCGCCGCCCGTCAGCTCAGCAACTGGGGGCGATCCGCCAGCACGGCGGTCGCCGCATTGGCGCGCAGCGCCGCCGCCTTCAAGCCGGCGGGCAGCAAAGCCTCATGAGGTACTTCGCGCGCCTGTTTGTGATTGTTTGGACGATTTTGCGCTTTGGCTTGGATGAGCTGGCACTGTCGGGCCTGAGGCGCCGCCGGTTTCGGCTCTTGCGCCGAACCATCTCGCTGGGCCGCAGCTGGGAGCAGCCGCGCGGCGTGCGCCTGCGCTTGGCGCTGGAGCATTTGGGCCCGATCTTCGTCAAATTCGGCCAGGTGCTGTCGACCCGACGCGATCTGGTGCCCGAGGACATGGTCGAGGAACTGGCCAAGCTGCAAGACCGCGTGCCGCCGTTCCCTGCGCCTGAGTCGCGCGCGCTGGTGGAGCGGGCTTTCGGCCGACCGGTTGAGGAGTTGTTCGGCAGTTTCGAGGCCGAGCCGGTGGCCAGCGCCTCGATCGCGCAAGTGCACTTTGCCACCTTGAAGGACGGCCGCGAGGTCGCGGTCAAGGTCTTGCGGCCCGGCATGCTGGACACCATCGACGACGATTTGGCGCTGCTGCGCACGATCGCCGTCTGGGTCGAGCGCCTGTCGGCCGATGGCCGCAGACTGAAGCCGCGCGAGGTGGTGGCCGAGTTCAGCAACTATCTGCATGACGAGCTGGATCTGGTGCGCGAGGCCGCCAATGCGGCGCAGCTGCGCCGCAATATGGTCGGGCTGGACCTGGTCATGGTGCCCGAGATGATGTGGGATATGTGCAGCTCCGACGTGATCGTGATGGAGCGCATGCACGGCGTGCCGATTTCACAGCTGGAGCGGCTCAAAGCGGCCGGCATCGACATCCCCAAGCTGGC
>NZ_JANNMI010000064.1:0-8178 GCF_031397715.1 Roseateles sp. | reverse complement strand
AGCGCATGTTGGCCTATTCCACCATCGCCCAGATGGGCTTCATGCTCTTGGGCCTCGCGTCCGGTGTGGTCAATGACAACACCTTGTCGGCGGCCAACGCCTACAGCTCGGCGATGTATTACGTGATCGTTTATGTGATGACGACGCTGGGCACCTTCGGCATGATCTTGTTGCTGTCGCGCCAAGGCCATGAGGCCGAGGAAGTCAAAGACTTGGCCGGCCTGGCCAAGCGCAGTCCCTGGTATGCGACCGTGATGACGATCTTCATGCTCTCGCTGGCCGGCGTGCCGCCGACCGCCGGCTTCTACGCCAAGCTGTCGGTCTTGCAGGCCTTGATCGGCACCAATGTGATGGGCTACACAGCGCTGGCGGTGGTGGCTGTGGCGGTGTCCCTGATCGGTGCTTACTACTACCTGCGCGTGATCAAGGTGATGTTCTTTGACGAGCCAATCGACCACGCGCCACTGGCCGCGCCTGCCGATGTGCGCCTGGTGATGTCCTTGAACGGCGCCGCTGTGTTGATCTTCGGCCTCTTGCCCGGTGGTTTGATGGCGCTGTGCGCCACCGCCATCGTCAAGACGCTGGCGACCTGAGCCGCAGCGACCTTCAGCGATGGAATCTCAAGCGGCCATCTGGCTGGTGTTGATCGTTGCCGTGGTGGCGGCAAACTGGCCGTATTTCAGCCCGAGGCTGATGTTGCTCGGCCCGGTGCGCAGACCCAAACCGGTGGGTTGGCGTTTGTTTGAGCTGGCCATCATGGCCTGCTTGACCTTGGCCCTGGGTTTCACCATTGAAGCCAAGCTGGGCCAGCGCCATCCCCAGGGCTGGGAGTTCTACGCCGCCGCGCTGTGCCTGTTCATCACGCTGGGGTTCCCCGGCTTTGTGTGGTGCTATTTGCGCCGAGGCCGGCATGCAGGCTGAGGCCGACGACGCGCATCTGCGCGAGCATTGCCTGGCATCCAAGGCGGTCTTCGAGGGCAACTTCCTCAAGGTCCACCGCGACCAGGTCCGACTGCCCGATGGCGGCGTTGCCAGCCGTGAGTACATCAGGCACCCCGGGGCGGTGATGATCGTGCCCATCCTGGACGATGGCCGCTTGCTGCTGGAGCGCCAATTTCGTTACCCGATGGGCAAGGTGATGCTGGAGTTTCCGGCCGGCAAGCTGGATGCGGGTGAGGCCCCCTTGCTGTGCGCCCAGCGTGAATTGCTGGAAGAAACCGGTTACAGCGCCAGCCACTGGGCCCATGCCGGGGTGCTGCACAACGCCATCGCCTACTCGGACGAAGGCATTGAGATCTTTTTCGCCCGCGGCTTGACGGCCGGCCAGCAGTCGCTGGATGCCGGCGAATTTTTGGAACTGGTCACCCATGACACGGCCGAGCTGGACGCCCTGGCCGCCAGCGGTGCGATGACCGATGCCAAAACCCTGATCGGTCTGCTCTGGCTGACTCGTTGGCAGCGCGGCGAATGGGCGCTAGCTTGGCTGCCCGCCTGATGTCCGGCTTGATGCACGCTGCAGGTTCGTGATGCTGGTTTTGAACCTCAGCTGCGCCAATCAGCATCACTTTGAGGGCTGGTTCGGCTCGGCGGCAGACTTTCAATCGCAGCTCGACCAAGCCATGCTGAATTGCCCGATTTGCGCCGATCAGCACATCAAGCGTTTGCCCACCGCACCGCACCTGAATGTTTCACATTTGCGCGCCGGCCCGGCCGACCCCGCGGCCAAAGACGCCAAGCCCACAGCAGCACCGCTGCTGGCAGAGCGGGCGGCCGAGACTCGGCTGAAAAAGCTGCAGGCCGCAGTAGCTCAAGTGCTGGCCAATACCGATGACGTCGGCGATCGCTTCGCCGAAGAGGCGCGCCGCATTCATTACGGCGAGACCAAGCCGCATGGCATCCGCGGCCAGGCCAGCGCCGCCGAAGTGGCTGACCTGACCGAAGAAGGCATCGCAGTCTTGCCGCTGGCGATGCCGGCGGTATTGAAGGGCAGTTTGCAATAGCTTGCAGCGGTGACTGAGCGCCCTGGCGCAGTCAAAATCCATGACCTTTGGTGCTACGCCGGTTGTCGTTTATGCTGGCGCGCCCATTTTTCATTTCGCTGTCTCAAGTTCTTAACAAATTCAATCGGAGTCCGTCAGATGACGCGTCCAACGCTGCCCGCCTTGCTTACCCTCGTTGCCGCTTTGGCGCTCAGTTCTTGCGGCAGCGAAAGCAGCAAGAAGGACGCCGCCGGCAAAGCCACGCAGGCCGCGGCGCCGCTGCTGATCGCCCCTGAAGACCAACTCGCCATGAACCTGGCCGACTTTGTGTCCGGCCCGGTGATCACCGGCTCGATACAGCCCGAAAAGCGTGCCGATCTGCGCGCCGAAGTGTCCGCCGTGGTCCTGCAGGTGATGAAAGAAAACGGCGAGGCGGTCAAGCGCGGCGATTTGCTGGCGCGTTTGGATGACAGCTCGATTCGGGAGCAACTGACCTCGGCCGACGAGTCCGCGCGGGTTTCTGTGCAATCGTTTGAGCAGGCCGAACGCCAATACCAGCGTTTGAAGACCTTGCAAGCCCAGGGCATGAGTTCCTTGCAGGCCACCGAAGATGCCGAACAGCGCCGCAATAACGCGCAGGGTGATCAGGTCGCTGCCAGGGCCAGGGCGGCGCAGGCGCGCCAGCAGTTGCAGCGCACCGAAGTGCGCGCGCCGTTTGACGGCATCGTCAGCGAGCGCAAGGTGTCGGCCGGCGATACCGCCCTGGTCGGCAAGGAACTCTTCAAGGTGATGGATGCGCGCAGCATGCGCTTTGAAGGCCTGGTGTCGGCCGACCGCATGAGCGATTTGAAGGTCGGCCAAAGCGTCAATTTCCGCGTCAACGGGCTGGATGAAAAGAGCTTTGTGGGCAAGATTCGTCGCATCGAAGCGGCCGCCAATGCCACCACCCGGCAGTTGGAGGTGCTGGTGGACTTTGCGCCCGGCAGCGCGCCGCATGTCGCCGGGCTGTACGCCGAAGGGCGGGTTGAGACCGCCAGCCTCCGAACCTTGATGTTGGCCGACAGCGCCTTGCTGCGCGCCGGTGACGAGGTCTTTGTCTGGGTGATCAACGGTGATTCCTTGAAGAAGACACCGATCAAGCTGGGTGAGCGCGACGCCAGGCGCGGCGAGTTCATCGTGCTGAGCGGTTTGGCGGCGGGTGACCAAATCCTGCGCAAGCCGGGCTCCAATTTGCAAGATGGGCAAAAAGTGCGGCTGGTCGAGTCGGCAAAGGCCAGCACGCCGGCCGGTGCCGCCAGTGCCAACGTCGCCGTGGCGGCGGGGAAATAAACCATGTTTCTGTCCGATTTCAGCATCAAGAAGCCGATCGCCACGATCGTCATCATCATCTCCTTGATGGCCCTGGGTTTGCTGGCCCTCAAAAAACTCAAGGTCAACCAGATCCCCGATGTGCAGGAGCCGGTCTTGGTGGTCGGCATCGCCTATCCCGGCGCGTCGCCCGAGACGGTCGAGCGTGAAGTGATCAACCGGATCGAGAAATCGCTGCAGAGCATCTCCGGGGTGGACCGGGTGCGCTCCACGGCGTCTGAGGGTTATGCGCAGATCGTGCTGATCTTCAATTTCAATAAAAACTTGATCGAAGCCTCGGACGAGGTGCGCAACGCGATCGACACGGTGCGCTACAAGCTGCCGGCCGAAATCCGCGAGCCGGTGATTCAGCGTGAAGACCCCGCGGCCGAGCCCATCATGCAGCTGGCCCTGTCCAGCAGCAAGCAAAGCCATGCCGAAATTTCGCGCATTGCCGAGGATCAGCTGGCCGACAAGTTCCGCGCTATTCCCGGCGTGGCGGTGGTGACGGTCAATGGCGGCCTCAAGCGTGAACTGAGCGTATTGCTGCATGCCGAGAAGCTGCGCGAAAACAATGTTTCCGTCACCGAGGTGGTGGCGGCGCTGCGCAATCAGAACAGCACGTCGCCGGTCGGCAAGGTGCGCGGCACGCTGGAGGATCAAAGCATCCGCTTGATCGGGCGGCTGGAGTCGCCGGCCGACTTCCAGCAGATTGTGGTCAAGCGGCGCGGTACCGAGCTGGTGCGCCTGTCCCAGGTCGCCACCATTGAAGATGGTTTTGCCGAAATCAACCGCATCAGTCTGCGCAATGGCCACCCGAACGTCGGCATTGCGGTGACGCGCTCCAAGGACGCGTCGACCGTCACCGTGGCCAACAAGGTGCGTAAGCTGGTGGAGGAGATCAACAAGACCCTGCCCGAAGGCGCCAAGCTCGAAGTCACACAGGACGGCGGCAAAGACGCGCAGAACAGCCTCAACAATGTGATCGAGTCCTTGGTGCTGGGCGCCGGGCTGACGATTTTTGTCGTCTATGTGTTCCTGAACTCCTGGCGCTCGACCTTGATCACGGCGCTGGCCTTGCCGACCTCGGTGATCGCCGCCTTCATCGCCGTTTGGCTGGCCGGCTTCACCTTGAATTTCATGAGCTTGCTGGGCTTGTCGCTGGCGATCGGGGTCTTGATCGACGACGCCATCGTGGTGCGCGAGAACATCGTGCGCCATATGGAGCGCGGCTCCGATCGCCGCACCGCCGCGCTGGAAGGCACGGCCGAGATCGGCCTGGCCGTTGCCTCGACCACCTTCGCCATCGTCGCGGTGTTCATCCCGGTCGCCTTTATGCCGGGTGTGTCGGGCGAGTGGTTCCGGCCGTTCGCGCTGACCGTGGTGGCCTCGGTGATGGTCAGCTTGTTCATCTCCTTCACGCTGGATCCGATGATGTCGGCCTATTGGGGCGACCCACCGAATCAGCATCTGGCGCCGAAGAACAAAATTGGCCGCGTGCTGGCCCGCTTCAATACTTGGTTTGACCATCAAACCGAGCGTTATGGCCTGGTGATTGCCTGGGCCCTGCATCACCGTGTCTGGATGGCCGTCTTCGCGGTGGCCAGCCTGGTGGGTGCGATATTTTTGCAAGCCAAGTTCGGCGGTTCCAGCTTTTTGCCGGTCACCGATTCCGGCATGGTGGCGATCGAGGTGCGCACGCCCGCCAGCGCCAGCCTGGAGTATTCACGCTTGAAGCTGGAGGCAGCGGCCCAGTTGGCCCGGGAGATCCCCGAGACGGTGGCCACCAACAGCAATATCAATGTCGGCGGCGGCCGCATCTATGTGGACATTGGCAAGAGCAACCAGCGCGATCGTTCGGCCACCGAGGTGGCCAATGAGCTGCGCGAGAAGGTCAAGAGCCTGGTTGGCGCCGAGTACGCAGTTTCCGATGACTTGAATGGCGGCGGGCGCAAGCCGGTGCAGATCCGCTTCACCGGCGCCGACTCGCGCAAGCTGCTGGACATCACCAATGCCTTCATGGTGCAGATGCGCGGCATCAAGGGCGCGGTCGATGTGGGGCTGTCGGAGCAGGACCCGCAGGACGAATTGCAGATTGAGCTGAACCGCGGCCTTGCCAACTCGCTGGGCATCTCGGTGAACGATGCGGCGCAGGCGCTGCGTGTGGCCTTTGCCGGTGTCGAGGTCGGTGATTGGGTCGACCCGGCCGGCGAAACCCGCGATGTGGCGGTGCGCTTGGCGCCCAGCGACCGTGTCGACGCCAGCAATATCGAGCGCTTGCCGATCGCGGTCAGCGGCAGCAATGTGATGGTGCCGCTGGAGCAGATCGCCAGCGTCACCATGGGCAAAGGCCCGAGCAAGATCCAGCATGCCGACGGCAAACGCACCATCGCGGTGGCCGCCAATGTGCAGGGCCGTTCGCCGGGTGAGGTCACCGCCGACGCGCTCAAGCTGGCCAAGAGCATCAACTTCCCGCCCGGCTACAGCCTGGAGCTGGAAGGCGACTCGCGCGAGCAAGACGTGGTCTTCACCGAGATGGGCATTGCCCTGGTCTCGGGCATCGGCCTGATGTATTTGGTCTTGGTGATGCAGTTCGGCTCCTTCACCGCGCCGCTGGCGGTGATGTTGTCGCTGCCGCTGTCCTTGATCGGGGTCGTGCTGGCCCTGCTGCTGAGCAAGAGCACCCTGAATTTGATGAGCTTTATCGGCGTCATCATGCTGATGGGTCTGGTGGCCAAGAACGCCATTTTGTTGCTCGACGCCGCGCGTCAGTTGGAGGCCGAGGGCGTCGACCGCGAGGAGGCCTTGATGACCGCCGGCCGCAAGCGCCTGCGGCCGATTTTGATGACCACCTTTGCCTTGATTGCTGGCATGTTGCCGGTCGCGATTGGCCTGGGCGAGGGCAGTGAGTTTTACCGGCCGATGGCGGTGGCCATCATCGGCGGCACCATCACCTCGACGCTGCTCACGCTACTGGTGATCCCGACCTTTTACGACAGCATCGAGATTGCGCGTGACCGCATGATCGCCAAGTTCGGCCGGCGCTCGGCGCGCTGGAACGGGCTGCTGGCGTTCGTCATGACCTTGGTCGAGGCGATTCTGACGATTCTGCTGGTGCGCTTTGTCTGGCGCATGTTGGTCAAGCTGTGGAACTTGGCGCGCGGTACGAGCAAATTGGCTCGGGCGGCAAGCCAGGGCGCTGATTAACGCCTAAAGCAGCCTGCCCGGATTCATCAAGCCCTGGGGATCCAGGGCTTTTTTTATGCTGTGCATCATCTGCAAAGCGACCGGATCTTTACGAGCGGCCAACTCGGCCCGCTTCAATTGGCCGATGCCGTGTTCGGCCGAAAAACTACCGCCATGCACGGCCACCGCGTCGTAGACGATGGCGTTGATCGCCGCCTCATGCCGACTCAGAAACGCTTGCGGCTCGACGCCCTCGGGGGCTTGCACGTTGTAATGCAGATTGCCGTCACCGAGATGGCCGAAGTTGACCAGGCGCACACCGGGGAAGGCAGCCTCCAGCGCCAGGTCAGTGGCCGCCGCAAAGTTCGGAATGGCCGAGACGGGCAGGGCAATGTCATGTTTGACGTTCAACCCTTCTTGCGCCTGCGCCAGCGGAATCGATTCGCGCAGATGCCACATCGCTTGCGCCTGCGCATGGCTGGCCGCCACCGCCGCGTCGCTGATCACGCCGGCTTCCAATGCGGCCTCCAGCAGGCCCTCGAACAGCGCCTTGGCATGAAGCTCGCTCTCGGCGTCTGAAAGCTCCAGCAAAACCGTCCAGGCGCTGCCGCCTAAGGGCTGCTGCATTTGCGGGAAATGCTTGCTCAACAAGGCCAGCGAAAAGGCGTTCATCACCTCAAAACCGGTGAGGCTGGCTTGAGCGCGCTGCTGGGCCAGTCTGAGCAACTCCAAGGCGGCTTCTAGGCTGGCGCAGGCGGCCAACGCGGTCATTTGCGCCTGCGGCTGCGCATATAGCTTCAAGGTGGCGGCGGTGATCACACCCAGCGTGCCCTCGCTGCCGATGAACAAATTGCGCAGGTCATAGCCGGTATTGTCCTTGCGCAGGCCCGACAGGCCGTTCCAGATCTCGCCGCTGGCCGTCACCACTTCCAGGCCCAGGCAGAGTTCGCGTGCGTTGCCATAACGCAATACCTGCGTGCCGCCGGCATTGCTGGCGAGGTTGCCGCCGATCGTGCATGAACCTTGCGCAGCCAAGCTCAAGGGGAACAGCAAGCCAGACTCTGCGGCCACCGCTTGCACCGCCTGCAACACGCAGCCGGCCTCCACCGTCAGGGTCAGATTGGCCGCGTCGACCCCGCGCACCTGGTTCATGCGGCGCAGGCTCAAGACCAGTTGCGCACCCGTTGCATCGGGCGTTGAGCCGCCGACCAGGCCGGTGTTGCCGCCTTGCGGCACCATGGCGACGCCGTGCGCGACGCACAGCTTCACGACGGCAGCCACCTCATGCGTCGTCGCGGGGCTGGCCACCGCCAAGGCGCGGCCGGGGAAACGCCGGCGCCAGTCCAACTCATAGGCGCTCAGGTCGCCGCCGCACAGCAGCCCGGCCTCGCCCACCAGGGCACGCAGAGCTTGCACAAATTCAGACATCGCTGCCGGCCGTATGGGCCTTGGCCGCAGCCAAGCGCAGGCGCACCTGCAGCGCGCAAGCGATAAAAATCAGCACGCTCAAGAACACCTCGACGATTGCCAACCACATGCCCAGGCCGCTCTCGCTGGCGGCGCGCACCGCGCCCTCGGCAAAGTAGAGCCAGATCATCAGGCTGAGCCAGCGGAAGGTGTAGAGCCGCCGCGCGGCTTGTTGCGAAAGAAGGCCGAGCAGCGCGGG
>NZ_JANNMI010000457.1:0-1975 GCF_031397715.1 Roseateles sp. | reverse complement strand
ACGCCGATCTGTGGGTCAGCGAGAAGTTGAACCTGAATGTCTCCGGTGTCGGCCACATCGAGTACTGGGGCCAACCCACGGTGACGCGCACGACCTCGGGCATCGCCAAGGTGTTTTCGCGCGGTGACCGGCGTGCGCCGCCGGCGCCTCCAGCGGCACCCGCAGCACCGGCAGCGCCAGCGGGTCCGTCGGCGCCGCGCGCACCGGCCCAATAGCCGCTTTGGCGGAATGGCAGCAAGACTAGTCGTCCGGCGGCTCAACATTTCCACGCGCAAGGCGTCAAGCGCCCGCATTCTTTGCCACAATGCGCCGCTCCTTCAGCGAATAGACAGGGGCTCTCGCGCAACCGCAAACACTCAGAGGCCCAGCCCCATGCAGCACAGAAGAATTGTCTCGATCGGTCTTGTCTGCCTCGGCTTGGGCTTTGGCCTCGGTGCCGCCACGGCCCAAGCCCAAGCGCCGGCGGCCGCCGCCGCGCCAAAGTTCGGCGTGCTTTCGTTTCTCGGCGAGTCGATCAACATCATTGGCTCGCGCCCCTCGACCGGCAGCCGCCTGTCCAAGAATGATCAAATGTCGGTCGACATTCCGGACGCAGGTTTTGATGCCTCGGCCTTGAGCGCGACCCAGGCGACGCTCAAGCGTCTCGCGCCGCAAAACGAAGCGATGCTGTTCAACGTCAAGGCGCCAAAATGGATAGCGAATCCTAACGAGCTGTTCACCGACGGCAAGTTGCAGGTGTCAGCAAAGTTGCTGGAGTCGCTGCGGGCCAGCGGGGCGACTCATCTGGTCGTGCTGACCCGGCATCGCGCCGAGGCGCTGGTGCAATTCCACGACTGGGGTTACAACATGGGCGGCACGGCCGAAGGCCTGGGCTACATCATCAGCCGGATGGAACGTGTCATCGACAAAACCACCGGGAATACCCAGGACGGCTTTATCGCACCCTTTGTGTTTGTGCGCTTGAGCCTGGTGAACCTGAGCGACGCCAGCGTCATCAAGCAACGCACGATCACGGTTGCCCAGCCTTTGACCATGAAGATCAGCAGCGCCAGCACTGACCCTTGGGACAGCCTGCCGGCGGCCGAAAAGATCGACAAACTCAACCAGATGATTGAACGCGAATTGGACAATGCCTTGCCCAAGTTGGTCGAAGGCTTGATCTAGGTTTAGCGTTCGCCGTCCCAGTAGTCCAGCGTGTTGTCGCGCCGCTGGATGAAGGCCGGGCCCTTGGAGAAGACCGCGAGTTTGGCGGAGTCGGGGTACTCGCAGACCTCGGGCCGCTCCTGCGTGCTGATGGACAAATACTTCAGCTCGGCGTCTGAGGTGTTGATGATGTGATGCGGGAACTCAGGGCCGCAGGGAATGCAGATCACGTCGCCGGCCTTGATCGGCAACAGCTCGCCCGCCACCCGCAACGTGCCGGTGCCCTCCAGCACGATGAACATCTCCTCCTGGCTGTGGTGGAAGTGATAAGGGCAGCTCTGCTTGCCCGGCGCCACCGTGTCGACGCCGCAGCCCAGCTTGCGCGCCAAGGTGCCCTCGGTGACGCCGCCGACCATGCTGTCGTAAGCCGGCTCACGGTGGAAACGCTCGCGCGGCACTTCAAGAAAATTGCGGATCAGTTGTTGGCGCAGCTCGGCGTCCTTGTCCTTGTCCTTGTCCTTGTCCTTGTCCTTGTCCTTGTCCTTGTCCTGGTCCTGGTCGATTTCCATTGCTCACTCCTGAGACGCTGTACAGACTCCTCATCATCATCGCCCGCCGCCGGACCCAAAAGCAAAAAAGGCCCGCGCAATCAAATCGCACGGGCCTGACCTATCGCGCCGAACCGAGGTTCGGCCACTGAATCAATCGAACATTCAGTCTTGGCGGTTACGGCGGGCCATGAAGCCAACACCGATCAAACCAGCCAGCAACAGCGCATAAGTCTGTGGCTCCGGCACGGCCGTGGTGAACTGCAGGTCGTCGACCACCACGC
>NZ_JANNMI010000477.1:0-13660 GCF_031397715.1 Roseateles sp. | reverse complement strand
CGGCACCGACGCGTCCTTCAGCAGCAGATGCGCCGGCTGGTTCTCTTCGTGGTTGGTGTTGGAGACAAAGACCGAGGACAGGCGGTCGAAAGTCAGCTTGCCGTCGGGCTTCGGATAGTCAATCTTGGCGCACTCAGCGGCCGGCTTCAGATGGACATGATCGGGCAGGGTGCGGTGAATCGTCCACGGTGGGCTTTTGATGCCGAGCTTGGGCAGTAGCCATTGCTCGATGCCGGTCATCAAGGTGCCGACGGTGTTGCCCTTCTTGAACCATTGCTTGAAGTTGCGCGCCTGGTTGAGCTCGGCATGCAGCCAGCTTTGCTCAAAGGCGGCCGGGTAGGCAAGTAACTCGTCATGCTGACGGCCGGCGCCCAGCGCCTCAAACGCGGCCTCGGCCGCCAGCATGCCGGTCTTGATGGCCGCGTGGCTGCCCTTGATGCGCGAGGCGTTCAGATAGCCCGCATCACAGCCGACCAAGGCGCCGCCGGGGAAGACGGTCTTGGGCAGGGACAGCAGGCCGCCGGCGGTGATGGCGCGCGCGCCATAACTGATGCGTTTGCCGCCCTCCAAATGGGCGCGGATGCTGGGATGAGTCTTCCAGCGCTGCATTTCTTCAAACGGCGACAGCCAGGGGTTTTTGTAGTCGAGGCCGACCACATAGCCCAGCGTGACCAAGTTGCCCTCCAAGTGATACAGGAAGCCGCCGCCATAGGTGTCGGCGTCCATCGGCCAGCCGGCGGTGTGCACCACCAGGCCGGGCTTGGCCTGCGCGGCCGGCACTTCCCACAGCTCTTTGATGCCCAGCGCATAACTTTGTGGATCCTTGCCAGCATCCAGGCCGAATTTGGCAATCAGCTGCTTGCCCAAATGGCCGCGCGCGCCCTCGGCAAAGATCGTGTACTTGCCGAGCAGTTCCATGCCGAGCTGAAAACCGTCATGCGGCTGGCCGTCCTTGCCTAGCCCTAGATTGCCGGTGGCAATGCCGCGTACCGAGCCATCTTCACCGTAAACGATCTCGGCGGCGCTGAAGCCGGGGAAGATCTCCACCCCTAAGCTTTCGGCCTGTTCACCCAGCCACTTCGTTACCGCGCCGAGCGAGATGACGTAGTTGCCATGGTTATGAAAGCACTCCGGGATCAGCCATTGCGGTGTGCGGCTTGCGCCGGTCTCGTTCAGGAACAAGACCTCATCGGCCGTCACCGGCTGCTTCAGCGGCGCGCCGAGTTGTTCCCAGTTGGGGAGCAGCTCGGTCAGCGCGCGCGGGTCCATCACCGCGCCGGACAGAATATGCGCACCCGGCTCGGAGCCTTTTTCAAGCACAAGGACCGAGACTTCCCGGCTCTGCGCCGCGGCCAGCTGCTTCAGCCGAATCGCGGCGGCGAGACCGCCGGGGCCTCCGCCGATGATGACGACGTCGTAATCCATGCTGTCGCGCGGGCCGTATTGAGCAACAAATGCGGAGCTGGTCATATTTATCCTTTGGACTTGCTGGCTTGACTGGCCCGCATTCTACTGGGCGGAATTGAAAAAAGAACGATCGTGCTTTTTTTGTTGGTGAGGGCAGTCTAGTAAAGCGGCGTTGCTGTCAAGAGGCGTCGGCGCGCGGTCTGCGTGCTAATCTTCCCGGCAGTGATTCAGGAGGAATGAGCATGAGCTACAGCATTGACCTGTCGGGCCGCGTGGCCCTGGTAACCGGCGCATCAAGCGGCCTGGGTGCACAGTTTGCCAAGACACTGGCTCAGGCCGGTGCCTGCGTGGTGCTGGCGGGGCGCCGCACCGAGCGGCTCAAGACCTTGCGCAGCGAGATCGAAGGCAAGGGCGGCGACGCCCATGTGGTGACGCTGGACGTGACCGATCTGGACAGCATCAAGTCGGCGGTGGCGCATGCCGAGACCGAGGTCGGCACCATCGACATCTTGATCAACAACTCCGGCGTCAGCACCACCCAAAAGCTGACCGAAGTCAGCGGTGACGATTACGACTATGTGATGGACACCAATGTGCGCGGCGCTTTCTTCGTCGCGCAAGAGGTGGGCAAGCGCATGTTGGGGCGCGCCAAGGGACACTCGCCGGGTACCTTTATCGGCGGGCGCATCGTCAATATCGCCTCGATGGCGGGCCTGCGAGTGCTGAGTCAGATTGGTGTCTATTCGATGAGCAAGGCGGCCGTCATCCACATGACGCGCGCGATGGCCTTGGAGTGGGGCAAATACGGCATCAACGTCAACGCGATCTGCCCCGGCTATATCGATACCGAAATCAACCACCACCACTGGGGCACCGAGCAGGGCAAAAAGCTGATCGAGCTGCTGCCCCGCAAGCGCGTCGGTCAACCGCAGGACCTGGATACCTCGCTGCTGATGCTGTGCGCCAATGAGAGCCATTTCATCAATGGCGCGATCATTCAGGCCGACGATGGATTCGGGGTCTAAAGCACGATGAGTTTGCGTACCCTGAGCGCCTTGGAGGCGCGCGTGCTGGCGGTGCTGGTGGAGAAAGCGGCCACCGTACCTGATAGTTATCCCTTGTCGTTGAACGCCCTGACGATGGGCTGCAATCAGAAAACCGCGCGCGACCCGGTTATGAACGCGGCCGAGCCCGATGTGCTGCAGGCGCTCGAAGAGCTCAAATCCATGCACCTGGTTAACACCGTCAGCGGCAACCGGGTGCTGCGTTTTGAGCACAACGGCGCGCGGGGCCTGGGCGTGCCGGGTGCCGCCTTGGCGTGCTTGACGCTGTTGATGCTGCGCGGCCCGCTCACCACGGCCGAGCTGCGCCTGCACACCGAGCGCCTGCACCGTTTTGCCGATCTTTCTTCGGTCGAAGGTTTTCTTGAGGAATTGGCCGAAAAGACCGAGACGCGGCCCGCTTTCGTCGTCAAGCTGGCGCGTGCGCCGGGCGCGCGGGAAGCCCGCTGGGCGCATCTTTTGTGCGGCGAGGTGCTGCCGCAAGAATCAAGCGTTAGCGCGCTGCCGCGCGACGACGAGATCGCCTTTTTGCGCGCTGAAGCGCAGCGCATGAATGCCGAGTTGGAGTGCCTCAAGGCGCTGGTGCAGCGGATAGTGAGCGAGCTGGGGATCAGCAACTGATCAGTATTTATGGCCTAACAGCGCCATCAAGCGCATCCAACGCCGATGGCCGTTAAGGCCATTGCTCAGCAGTCTCCTGCAGCGGCTCTTGCAGCACTTGCTCCAACACCCTCTGCAAATAGAAACAGCCCTCGCCCGAGTAGTCAAAACGCTGGCCCGGCGGGTGGATGATCAGTAGCGAACCGGTTTTTTCATCAGTGGCGCTGCGCCAGTTCGGCAGGCCCGAGCGATGCGTCAGCAGCATGCGGGCGGGGGGTGATCACTCTCTACCTAGACATCACACCGGTGCGCATGCCGCAACCGATCTGTAGCGTTTGGCCTGGGCCTGGGCCCGGGTCGGCGGTAGCGCGGCGACGTCGTCGCCGTCGTTCAGGGGTAGAAAACTTCTACGCTATAGCCGCTGATGCGAACGCCGCCGGTCGAGAGCATGGTTTGCAGACTCAAATCGGAGCCGGCCGGCATGGCCAGTTTGTCGGTCTTGAAGTCCATCGGCCCCAAGACGCGCTTGGCCACCAGCGCCCCGGCTGAATCGGTCAGGCTGACGTCGACCCAGGGCGTCGCCACCTCGGTGCCGCTTTTGTTGCGCAGCCCGACCACCAACTGGTAGTGATTGCCCGAGCCGGCTTGATTCAGTGCGCTGCTCTCAAGGCCAATGCCTTCGATGTATTGCCTGGGCTTGAGTTCGCAGCCCGCGGCGGCGCAGGCCAATTGCAAACTGGGGCGCAGGCCGGGGTGAAGAGCGGCCAGCGTGTCTCTGAAATGCAGGCCCACCTGCAGCAGCATGGCGCTCAGCAATAACAAGGCCAACAGACCCAGAGCGATGCGCGCTTTGAGCCCTTGCCAATTTGTTTTGGCGGCATGGGGGCGCAAGAACTCAGGCAGGGCCGCGCCAGCGTCCTTGACTTCGGCTTGGGCGGCTGCTTGGCTATTCAGCTTGGAAAAATGCTCGGCCAGCACGACGTCTGGGCGTTCGCTGATGTCAGGCCGGCCCATGGCCGGCGGTTCGGCCAACTTGTCCGGCAATTCATTCAGCGCGGGGGCGGGCTCAGGCGTTGGCGCTGGGAGCGGCTCGTCCGACCAATGGGGCTCCAGCCTAGCGTCGAAGCTGGCGTTTGCCATCGGCTCACGCGCTGGTGGCGGCGCTGGGTCCAGCTCAGGCTCAAACTCAGGCTTGAACTCTGACTCAAGCGCATGGCTTGAGCGATCCTGGGCGAACTGCGAGGGCCTGGGCTCGTTCGGGGATGCGTCTTCCGGCCAGGCCGCTGCGGGCGCGGGGGCCGCCTCGATGGGGGGGCGGTCGGCCGCCTCAAATGAAGCGGCAGCCGGGGCCGCCGCGACTTCGGCCGGCCAGGGCGGAGGCGCTTCGCGGTCAATATCGAACAGCTGGGCGCGGGCGTCGAAGACCTCGGCGCAGCGGCCACAGCGCACCCAGCCGTCGGACACCCGCAGCTGATCCTCCACCACCCGGAAGATGGTGCCGCAGGCGCTGCAACGGGTGGCGAGACTCATGGCGCGATCATGCCATGAGTCCGCTCAGGGTCGGGCTTAGGGGCAGGGCCAACTGAGGGCTCAAGTCCGCTGAGCCGTCATCAAGATCCAGCCCTCTTGGCTGTCGCTGACTTCCAGCTTGACCCATGGCGCATAGGCGGCCTTCAGCTCGTCCGCTTGGCGTTCCAGAATGCCGGCCAGGATCAGATGACCGCCGTGCGCCATGTGCGCGCACAGCAACGGCGCCAACAGGCGCAAGGGCGTGGCCAGGATATTGGCCAGGACCAGCGGGTACTCGCCGGCGGCCGCGTGGGGCAGGGCCGCCGTCAGCGTGACTTGGTTGGCCTCGGCATTCGCATTCGTCGCGATGATGGCGGCCGGGTCAATGTCCACCGCATCGATCTGGCGGGCGCCATGCAGGGCCGCGCCAATCGCCAGAATGCCGGAGCCGCAGCCGTAATCCAGGACGCGCGCCCAAGTCGGGCTGAGCGCAGCGTGTTGGGCGATCCAGCGCAGGCACATGCGAGTAGTCGGGTGCGTGCCGGTGCCAAAAGCTAAGCCAGGATCCAGCCGCATCACCTGCTTGGCCTGCTCGGGTGCCTGGTGCCACGACGGCACGATCCAGAACTCGGGCGTGATCTCGACCGGCGCAAATTGCGATTGCGTCAAGCGCACCCAGTCTTGCTCGGGCACCGCCTGAATCGCCTGTACATGCACGCCAGTGGCCCAGTCCTGGCTGAGGATCAGGGTCGCGCATTCGGTCGCCTCGGCGACGCTGGGAAACAGCGCCCGCACGACCGAACGCTGCCAGCCGTCCTTTGGCGCCGGCATGCCGGGCTCGCCGAACAAGGCCTGCTCGTTGGGCGAATCGGCGTCGGCATCTTCCACCGACACCGCCAGCGCGTCCAGCTCCATCAAGGCGTCACTGACGGTCTCGACATCGTCCTCGCCGCAGATCAGGAACAGCTCTTGAAGAGTGCCGCTCATGGCGCGGCCCGCCCGGCCGCCCGAAGGGCCGCGCGCGCCCCCTCGGGGGGCAGTGAACGAAGTGAGCGTGGGGGCTGCGTTACTGTCATCGTTTGTGCTGGCTCATCCAGCCCTCAAGGTAATGAATATTGGTGCCGCCCTCGACAAACTTGGCGTCCACCATCAACTCGCGGTGCAAGGGGATGTTGGTCAAGATGCCTTCCACCACGGTCTCCGACAAGGCGATGCGCATCCGCGCCAAGGCCTGCTCGCGGGTGTCGCCGTGCACGATGATCTTGCCGATCATCGAGTCGTAATGCGGCGGCACGACGTAGTTGGTGTAAACATGCGAGTCGACCCGCACGCCGGGGCCGCCGGGCGCATGCCACATCGTGATGCGGCCGGGCGAGGGCGTGAACTTGAACGGATCTTCGGCATTGATGCGGCACTCGATCGAGTGGCCACGCATGACGATATTGCGCTGCGTGAAGGGCAGCTTTTCGCCCGCCGCGATCTTGATTTGCATCTGCACGATGTCGATGCCGGTGACCATCTCAGTCACCGGGTGCTCGACCTGCACGCGCGTGTTCATCTCGATGAAATAGAACTCACCGTTTTCGTACAGGAATTCGAAGGTGCCCGCTCCGCGATAGTTCATCTTTCGGCAAGCCGCCGCGCAGCGGTCGCCGATCTTCTCGATCACGCGGCGCGGGATGCCCGGTGCCGGCGCTTCTTCAAGGATCTTCTGGTGGCGGCGCTGCATCGAGCAGTCGCGCTCGCCCAGCCAAACCGCGCTCTTGTGGGTGTCGGCCAAGATCTGGATTTCCACATGGCGTGGATTCTCCAGAAACTTCTCCATGTAGACCTCGGGGTTGCCGAAGGCCGCGCCCGCTTCGGAGCGCGTCATTTGCACCGCGTTGATCAGCGCCGCCTCGGTGTGCACGACCCGCATGCCGCGCCCACCGCCGCCGCCCGCCGCCTTGATGATGACCGGATAGCCGACCGCGCGCGCTTGCCGGATGATCTCCTTGGGGTCCTCGGGCAACGCGCCTTCGGAGCCCGGCACGCAGGGCACGCCGGCGCGAATCATCGCCTGCTTGGCCGAGACCTTGTCGCCCA
The DNA here is from genome assembly GCF_031397715.1 of Roseateles sp. Lineage (GTDB taxonomy): Bacteria > Pseudomonadota > Gammaproteobacteria > Burkholderiales > Burkholderiaceae_C > Paucibacter_A. The sequence continues at coordinate 6,998 of NZ_JANNMI010000477.1, read as the reverse complement.
TCATGCGGATTGACTCAGGACTGGGGCCGATGAAGGTGAAACCGCTTTGCTCCACGCGTTCGGCAAAGTTGGCGTTTTCGCTTAAAAAGCCGTAGCCGGGGTGGATCGCTTCGGCGTCGGTGACTTCGGCGGTGGCGATGATGGCCGGCATGCTGAGATAGCTCAGCGACGACGCGGCCGGGCCGATGCAAACGGCCTCGTCGGCCAACTTGACATACTTGGCGTCGCGGTCGGCCTCAGAGTAGACGACGACCGTTTTGACGCCCAATTCGCGACAGGCACGCTGTATCCGCAAGGCGATTTCGCCTCGGTTGGCAATGAGAATTTTTTTAAACATAGTGCCTCGGCTTAATCGCCTTGACGGGCTGCGCCCGTGGAGCAATTTGGCTGCGCCGCAAGGCCTGCGGCCTTGTCGCCTCGGTTGGCAATCAGAATTTTCTTGAACATCGCCGCGCCTTATTCGATCACGAACAAGGGCTGACCGAATTCGACCGGCTGACCGTTCTCGCACAGCACCTTGGTGATGGTGCCACCGACATCGGTGTCGATCTCGTTCATGATCTTCATCGCCTCGATGATGCAAATGGGCTCGCCTTCCTTGATCTGCTGCCCAATCTCGGCGAACGCCTTGGCGTTGGGGCCGGCGGCGCGGTAAAAAGTTCCGACCATCGGGGACTTCACGATGTATCCGGTCTCTTCAGGCACGACGGGGGCAGCAACGGCAGCCGCGACCGGCGCTGCGGCAACGGGCGCGGCAACGGGTGCGGCCATCATCATGGGAACGGCGACAGCGCCGTCGGACTTGACGATGCGCACCTTGCCATCGGCCTCGGTGATTTCAAGTTCGGAAATATTCGACTCGGAAACCAGGTCGATCAGGGTCTTGAGCTTGCGCAGATCCATATTTTTTCTCCAACGAGATTGATTATTGTTTGTTGATTGAATAAAAAAGGCCGCCGGCGGCGACTCCGACCCTTCAGGCCGGGCGCTTCAGCTTCTCAAGCGCGTAAGCCAAGGCCAGTTGATAGCCCTGGGCACCCAGTCCGCAAATCACGCCATCGGCGAGCGCGGAAAAAAAGCTGTGATGCCGAAACGATTCGCGCTTGTGAATATTGGACAGATGAACTTCGACAAAAGGCAGGGCCACCGCCGCCAGCGCATCGCGCATGGCCACGCTGGTGTGGGTGTAGGCCGCAGGGTTGATGATGATGAAACGGCAGCCGTCGCTGCCTGCCGCTTGGATGCGATCCACTAAAGCACCTTCGTGGTTGCTTTGGAAGGATGTTAGTGCAGCCCCGGCAGCGGCAGCTTGCGCGGCCAGATCAACGCCGATCTGAGCCAGCGTTTGCGCGCCATAGACCCCAGGCTCGCGGGTGCCGAGCAGGTTGAGGTTGGGTCCGTGAATAACAAGTATTTGCATCAGCGCCGTTGGCGAGGTTCACAAGCAGCCGGGGTTAGCGGCGTAGAGTGAAGATCCTTGAAGCGGAAAAGGCCGAACTTTACGCGTTTTAAGGCCCGATCACGACGAATGGCCCTAAATAATTCGCTTGACCGACTGTAGCTTTTGGGCTTGCCGCTGGCGCGAGCGGCGCGCTGGCAGCATTTAGCCCGGTGTCAGCTTGGCCGCCATCTGGCGCAATTCCACCAGGTTGGTGACGCCCAATTTGCGCCAGATCAGCTCCCCGCTGGCGTCGAAGGCGACGCTGAAGGGCAGGCCGCCTTGGGTGTTGCCAAGTGTGCGGGTCAATTCGGTGCCGGTCAATCCGGCCAAACCCACGGCCATGTCCAGCGGCAGCTTCTTCAGAAACTCGCGCACGGCGCTCGGGCTGTCGACCGCCAAGCCCAGCACCTGCCAGCCCCGAGCTTTGAATTCCTGCTGGAATTGCGCCAGCTCGGGCAGCTCTTTGATGCAGGGCGGGCACCAGGTGGCCCAGAAGTTCAAGAGCAAGGGCCGGCCCTTGAACTCGGCCGCCAGCAGCTCGCCGCCGTCGGGGCGGTCGAAGCGGCCGGCCCAGAAGCTGGCCGCTGCGGCGGACAAGGGCGGCGGAGCTGCGGGTTTGCGCAGCAGTGACACGCCGACGCCGACCGCAGCGGCGCCGACGCCGGCGGCGATCAGCCAATTGCGGCGCGAGTTTGAGGTGGATTCGCTCATTGTTCTTGTTGCTCCATCAGTTTGCGCAAAGCGGCCAGGTCGCCGCGTTCGCTGCGACCGCGCGCATCTGGCTTGAGCGCGCCGCGCAGGTCATCAAAATCCAGGATGCTCAGGTGCACGGTCACCAATTCCCCCAGCGGGCGGCTCATGACGGCCAAGGACAGAACATCCACTTCGCGGCCTCTGGAACCCTTGGGTCCATTGATGGCGCCGACCTCATAGTCAAGACCCAGATTGATCAGGGCGATCTCGGCCGACTTGCTGTCGTCGCAATACAGCTGCAGATGAATATTGTTGAGCCGGGTGGCGGTGCCGCGCCAGACCGCGCCACAAAGGTGGGGGCGGAACTCGGCCAGCCGCGCCATCCATTCGGCCGCCAACTCGCGCAGCGCCGATAACTCGGCGGGCTGGGTGTCGGCGCAGAACAGGGCCAGATAGTCGCGCACCTCGTCCTCCAGCTCGTCATTGCTGGGCAAGACGGCGCGGCTGTGGCGGCTTAAGGCCAGGATCTTCAAGGCCCGCTGCTTGGCGGGTCCGTATTCCATGCCTTCTTCCACCACCAGGCGGGCGGCGGTGGCGGCGATCTCGTTGGCTGTGCTGTTCTCGGACGTCATGATTCAGGGTAGCACTAGGGCAGTTCCACCGCGCTCATGCGCGCTTCTATGGTTGCGGCACGCCCCACCACATAGGCCGAGCCCGGGCGTTTTTCGAAGCGCTTGGGCGCCGGCAGCAGCACCGCCAGCCGGGCCGCCTGCGCCGGGCTCAGTTGCTTGGCGTCGATATGGAAGTAATGGCGCGCCGCCGCCTGCGCGCCAAACACGCCTTCGCCCCATTCGACATTGTTCAAATAGATTTCCAGGATGCGCTGCTTGCTCAACAGCGTCTCCAGCATCAGGGTGATGACGAACTCCTGGCCCTTGCGCGCCAGATTGCGCTCGCCGCTGAGGAATAGATTCTTCGCCAGCTGCTGACTGATGGTGGAGCCGCCGATGACCTTGGGTTCGCGCACCTTGCTGGTAGCGGCCTTGGCTGTTGCTTTGGTTTGGGTCGACTGCACACGCTTCTCCACCCGCAGCTCCTCGCGCTGATTACGCGCCCAGGCTTTTTCCAGCGCCTCCCATTCGATCCCGCCATGCTCGACAAAGCCGGCATCCTCGCTGGCGATGACGGCCCGCATCAGGTTTTTCGACAAACCCTGCTGGTCCACCCATTGCTGGCTCCACACAATACGGCCGGTCTGCGTGGCCAGCCTCCAGGCCTCGGAGCGCTGAAAGCTGGTCGACTGCGGCGCGACGACGTTCATCAAGGCAATGCGGGCGGCAAAGTAGAGCTGCAGCGCCAAGATGCCCAGCAAGAGCAGGGCGATCAAGCGCAACAAGCTTCGGACTAGCGCCTTCATTCAGTTGGCGTCCAATTGCAAACGCAGATCGGCCAGCACGCTGGCGCTGTCCGGCCGCACGCCGCGCCAGCTCTCGAAGGCCTCGGCCGCTTGCTCGACCAACATCCCCAAGCCGTCGCGCGCCTCGGCGCCATGCGCGCGTGCCCAGTTCAGGAAGGGCGCGGCGGCTGGCCCATACATCAGGTCCAGCGCCAAGGCCCCGGGCGCCAGCACGCTGGCCGCCACCGGCACGCCGGCACCGGCCAGACTGGCGCTGGTGGCATTGATCAACACATCAAAAGCCTGGCCGCAGTCATCCAGGCGCGCCGCAGCCAGCGTCACGCCATGTTCAAGCGCATAGGCCCGGTGGGTGGCGATCAAGGCCTCGGCCTTGTCCAGGCTGCGGTTGGCGATTTTGATTTCCGCCGGCCTGGCCTTGATCAGGCTGCCCAGCACACCGGCCGAAGCGCCTCCTGCCCCGAGCAGCAGCACGCGTAGGCCGGCCAGACGGCGGCCGGCATTGATCTCGATATCGCGCAGCAGACCAGCGCCGTCGGTGTTGTCGCCGAACCAACCCTGCTCGTCAAAACGAAGGGTGTTGACCGCGCCGGCTAGTCTTGCCCGCTCGCTCAGATGAGCCGCCAGAGCATGGGCCTCAAACTTGAACGGCACGGTGACGCTGCAGCCGCGCCCGCCGGCCGCCGCAAAGGTTTTGAGACTGTCTGCGAAGCCGTCCAGCGGGCAGAGCAGGCGATTGAAGACCAAGGTCTGGCCGGTCTGGGCGGCGAAGCGGGCATGGATGTCGGGCGAGCGGCTGTGCGCCACCGGGTTGCCGGCAACGGCGTAGCGGTCGATGGTGTTATTCATGGCGGAGGAGTGGCACTCAAGGTGGTTTCAAGGCCTTCATCGCGGGTGAAGCGAAAGCGCGAGGTGATCACCAGCACCTCGGCGCCCTTGCGCATCGCCGCGCTGAAGTTGCCGAAGGGCCCGGCGGCGCGCACGATGGCCTCGGCGCGGCGGTCCAGATTGGGGTCGCCGCTGGAGGCCACGATGTCGGTCTCGATCACCCGGCCGCGCTGGTTGACATGAATATTCATGGTCAGCTCGCCATACAGCTTGCGGCCCTTGTACTCGGGGAAGTCACGCGTGCCGCGCGCCTCGACGCGGCGGCGCAAGCTGTCGTAATACTGGGCGTAGACGACCTCGCGGGTGGCCGGGCTGACATAGCGCTTGCGCGGCCGGGCGCTTTCCTCGTTGACGCGCATCTCGATCTCGGCCAACAGCTGCACCAGCTGGCGCCGCCGCTCGGTCTGCTCTTGCGCTTGCGATAGGGTCGCACTGTGCTGCGGGTCGGGGGCGGGCATTTGCGCCAGCTCGCGCCGCACCAGGGCCAAGAGCTGTTGCTCTTGTTCACGCAGCTGGGCGATCTGGGCGCGCTGGGTCTCGCTGGCTTCGCCGATCTCAATGGTTTTGGACGGCGGCAGCGGCGAGGTCGAGCGGCCGGCCTCGGCCAAGCCGCCGCCGGCCAAGCTGGCCTGCGCCAAGGCGAGTGCCTTGGCCGGGTCCTCCTGGCTGCGGCTGTTGACCAGCACCACCTCCAGCGGCTGGTCCTGAAACACCCGGTTGAAGCGCTCCGGGTCCACCAAACGCAGCGTAGCCAAGGCGCCGTGAAGGCCCAGCGAAACCAGCAGCGCGAGGTGGAGGGCGGAAAGCTTGACGGCCATCGTCAGGTCGGCGTCGCCTCGGCGCTGGCGGCATTTTCAGCGGCGGAATCCGCGGGCGCGTCCATGTCCAGAGTCAGCGTCAACGGGCCGGCTTCTTCTTCCTCATCCTCGGTGGATTCGTCCTCTGTCGCCGCCGGCGCAGCGTCCAATCGCTCGATCAGCGTCGCATGCACATCCAGCGTCATCTCGTCGGTGCCGGTGATGCGCACGCGCACATGGCAGCCGCGTGGCAGCGCATCGCAACCGCCGACCTTGAACACCAAGGGCAAGTCGTCGGCGCGGACCAAGCCGTCCTTCATCACGCTGGCCGTCAGCTCGGTGATCTGGTTTTGCACCAAGTAACGCAAGGTCCAGAAGCGCTCGATGCCGTTCTGGAAACCGTTGTAGGCGGCATAGGCCGCGTCGAAGCCCGAGATGATGGAGAACAGCGCCGCGTCTTTGGGTTTGAACGGCGCGGCCAGCGCGGCGGTGCGGCCATTGCGTACGCAGGCAATGATCTGCCATTGATTGACCAGGTCCACATAGCGGCGCAGCGGCGAGGTTGACCAGGTGTATTGCGGCACGCCCAGGCCGGCGTGTGGTTGAGCGCGCGTGCCCATACGCACCTTGACGCCGGGCGCCATGCTGGCCTGGCTGCGGTAGATGCCGGGCAGGCTCAACTCGTTCAGCCAGCCACCCCAGGTCGAGTTGGCCAGAATCATCGCCTCGGCGACGATCAGGTCCAGTGGCGCGCCGCGCTGCCGCGTCGTGATGCTGACGATCTCGCCGCCCTTGGGCTCATGTTCGCCGTTGGAATCAAGGCGGAAGTTGTAGTCCGGCCGGTTGAAGTTCTCAGGCTTGCCGCGCACCACCTCGCGGCCGGCCTTCAGATGGCGGGCCAGGCGGAAGGCAAAGGCCAGCTCGGGCGCAAAGGCGTAATCAGCGGTGGTCGCGCCGGTTAAGGTCGCCTCGGTGATGACGGCGTCGAGCTTGTCATGGCGCAGATTGGCGGTGATCGGCACCCGCTCCAGCTTGGTCTCGCTGCCTTTGATTTCCAGCGTCGCCTCGTCCATGCTGACGTACAGCGACACCGCAGGGCAGGCGCGGCCCTCGATCAAGGTGTAAGCCTGCACGACATCGTCGGGCAGCATGGTCAGCTTCCAGCCCGGCATATAGACGGTGGACAGGCGCTCGCGCGCGACCTTGTCGATGGCCGAATCGGGCGCGAAGGCCAGGCCCGGCGCGGCAATATGGACGCCGAAGATGACCGTGCCCGTGCCCAGGCCCTGCACCGACAGCGCATCGTCGATCTCGGTCGTGGCCGAATCGTCGATCGAGAAGGCGCTGACGGCAGCCAGCGGCAAATCGTCCTTGATCTCGGGCGCGTTCAGCGCCGGGAAGCCATAGCCCTTGGGGAACTGGTCGAACAAGAAGCGCTTCCAGTGGAACTGGTAGGCGCTGCTGATGGCACCCACGCTTTGCAGCAACTCCAGCGGCGCCTTGCGGGCGCGTTGCGTCGCCAGCGCCACCGCTTTGTACTCGGGCCCGTTCTTGTCCGGTTTGAACAAAATCTTGTAGATCTGCTCGGCCACCGGCGCGGGGCAGCGCCCCTCGACCAGTTCGGTCGCCCATTCTTCGATCTGCTGCGCTTGCAGGCACTTGCGCTCAAGCCCAAGCAAGGCGGCCTTGACGATCTCTTCCGGCGCTTTCTTGAACTGGCCCCTGCCGAGGCGGCGAAAGTAGTGCGGCGCTTCGAACAGACGGA
>NZ_JANNMI010000377.1:0-4909 GCF_031397715.1 Roseateles sp. | reverse complement strand
GGCTCTTCCACCGCGCGCAGGATCAGCTTGATGCCAGCTTCCTGGTCGGGGTTGTCGCCCTTGATCGTGCCCGCAGCCTGCTTGGCGCGCAACAGCGCCACGCCGCCACCGGCCACGATGCCTTCTTCGACGGCGGCACGGGTTGCGTGCAGCGCGTCTTCGACGCGGGCCTTCTTTTCCTTCATCTCGACTTCGGTCGCGGCACCGACCTTGATGACCGCAACGCCACCGGCCAGCTTGGCCACGCGCTCCTGCAGCTTTTCACGGTCGTAGTCGCTGGTGGCTTCGTCGATCTGCACGCGCACTTGCTTGACGCGCGCTTCGATCTCGGTTGCGCCACCATGGCCGTCGATGAGGGTCGTGTTTTCCTTGCCGACTTCGACCCGCTTGGCCTGGCCCAGATCGGCCAGTGTGACCTTCTCGAGCGTCAGGCCGACTTCTTCGGCGATGACCTTGCCGCCGGTCAGGATGGCGATGTCCTCGAGCATGGCCTTGCGGCGGTCGCCGAAGCCTGGCGCCTTGACGGCCACGACCTTCAGGATGCCGCGGATGGTGTTGACCACCAGCGTGGCCAGTGCTTCGCCTTCAACTTCTTCGGCAATGATCAGCAGCGGACGGCCCGACTTGGCGACTTGCTCCAGTGTTGGCAGCAGGTCACGGATGTTGGAGATCTTCTTGTCGTACAGCAGCACGAAAGGGTTGTCCAACAGAGCAGCTTGCTTCTCTGGGTTGTTGATGAAGTAAGGGCTCAGGTAGCCGCGGTCGAATTGCATGCCTTCGACGACGTCCAGTTCGTTGTCCAGCGACTTGCCGTCTTCGACGGTGATGACGCCTTCCTTGCCGACCTTGTCCATTGCGTCGGCGATGATCTTGCCGATCGACTCGTCGCTATTGGCCGAGATCGAGCCGACTTGAGCGATTTCCTTGGAAGTCGTGGTGGCCTTGGAGGCCTTCTTCAGCTCGGCGACCAGGGCAGTCACTGCCTTGTCGATGCCGCGCTTCAGGTCCATCGGGTTCATGCCGGCGGCCACATACTTCATGCCTTCGCGCACGATGGCTTGGGCCAGCACGGTTGCTGTCGTGGTGCCGTCACCGGCGTTGTCGGAGGTCTTGGAAGCAACTTCCTTGACCATCTGCGCGCCCATGTTCTGCAGCTTGTCCTTGAGTTCGATTTCCTTGGCCACGGACACACCGTCCTTGGTCACGGTAGGGGCGCCATACGAGCGCTCCAACACCACATTGCGACCCTTGGGGCCCAGCGTGACCTTGACCGCGTTGGCCAAGATGTTCACGCCTTCAACCATGCGGGCACGTGCTTCGCCGCCGAAAATTACGTCTTTTGCTGCCATGACAATTTCTCCAAATCCGATTGTTTACCAGGGACGCGGGCAAGTCGGATAGCCTGCAGCGCAAATCTCTAGTCAGTTGGGGACAGAGCAGCCCCTGCGTACAGGGTCAGGTCTGTCCCGCAAATCATTTATTTTTAAACAACGGCGAAGAGATCCTCTTCGCGCATTACCAACAACTCATTGCCGTCGATTTTGACGGTCTGGCCGCTGTACTTGCCGAACAAAACGCGGTCACCGACCTTGACGTTCAGGGCGATCAGGTCGCCGCGGTCATTGCGCTTGCCGTTACCGACGGCCAGCACTTCGCCTTGATCGGGCTTTTCGGCTGCTGCGTCAGGGATGAAGATGCCCGAGGCAGTCTTGGTTTCTTGTTCGAGACGTTTAACGATCACGCGATCGTGCAAAGGACGCAAATTCATCACTTCTCCTAGAGAGTTTCGACACTTTTAGTTCGAGGCGTTCGGCTGGGCCGGCCACCCCGATGAGGGAAAATTAGAGATCCGCGCAATCCGACGAGGTCGGGCTGAGGAATCGTTAGCACTCGCAAGGCATGAGTGCTAGCAAAATGATTATATGGGCGAGTGCCGAGCTTTCAAGTCCCCGGTTGTGCTTCATTCTTGATTGGTGTGATGCGCAACAGGCTCACGAGCCCGGCCACCAAGGTCAGCAGCGCCCCGATCCCGAGACCGAGTCTGGGCGCGGTGTCGGTTGACGCCATCGTGAACAGCAGGGTCATGAGGACGCCGCCGGCGGTTTGCCCGGCCAGACGGGCGGTGGCCTGCATGCCGCCGGCGGCGCCGGTTCGTTCGCGCGGCGCCGAAAGAAACATATTGCGGTTGTTCGGCACCTGAAAAAGGCCAAAGCCGAGGCCACACAAGATCGTGAACGGCAGCAGCGGCAGAGCGCTGCCATGCAGCGGCCAGAGTGCGAGAGCTGCGAGCCCGAGCGCCAGACAGGCGCCACCCGCGGCACAAAGCCATGCTGTCGAGACGCGATCCGCGAGATGCCCCGCCAATGGGGCCGCGATCGCCACCGTCAGTGGCCAGGGAGTCAGATAGAGCCCGCTCATCAGGGTGTTCTGTCCCAGGCTGTGCTGCAGATAAAACGGCAGTGCCAGCAAGCCCATGGTCATGCCCGTGAAACAAAAAAACGAGGCCAGCACCGAAGTGCGAAAAGATCCCATGTGAAGAAGATCCAACGGAATCAAGGGCGCGACCTTGGGCTTTTCTCGCCGGATCAGCGCCGTCAAACTGATGACTGCCGCCCCCGCCAGGGCGCCAGCCCATACCGGTTGCGCCGTCAGCAGTTCCGCGCCGATGACCAGCGCGGCAAAAACGGCGGCATTCAGCCCCACACTGAGCCGGTCAAGTGGCCGCGCCGTGCCGGTGTTCGCCGGCAGCGCACGGCCCGCGAGCAGTACCAAGCCGCCCAGCGGCAGGTTCACGGCGAATAGCCAGGGCCAACTCGCCACCGTCAGCAGCAAGGCGCCGAGGCTGGGGCCGGCCGCAGAAGCCAGGGCCACGGCGAGCGCGTTCCAGCCGATGGCGGCGCCGAGCAGGTGCTTGGGAACCGCCAGGCGCAGCAAGGCGATGCCCAGCGCCATGATGGCGGCCGCTCCGAGCCCCTGCAGAAGGCGCGCCGCGACGAGCCAGGGCAGCGACGGGGCCAGTGCACACAAGGCGGATGCGACCGTGAAAAGCGCGACGCCGCTCGTGAAGACGCGGCGCAAGCCCAGGCTTTCGCCGAGTGCGGCGCAGGGCAAAAGGCCCATCACCAAGGCGGTTTGGTAGGCGGTGATGATCCAGATCGACATACCTGGTGTCACCTGCAAGGAGCGCGCCATGCTTGGCAGCGCCACGTTGGCGATGGCGGCGTCAAGCACGGCCAGCACCATGGCTGCGAGCACGGCAGCAATCGCCAGCTTGCGGCGCGACCCTTGGAGCCCGTGGTTTGCATCATCGGTTGGCGGCGCGCTGGCCAAGGAGGCGGCATTGATCATGGCTGTCCCGCGGTCCAGCCGCCGTCCCGTTCGACGTAGCGCGTCAGCCGCCGTGCTTCTTGGTCCTCCTTCTTCAAGTCGCGTTCGGTGAAGCGAAACAGCAAGGCGGGTCCGGTCACACAGCGCGTGTCATGGATGTCTCCGGGCAAATAGGCCTGCACCTGACCGGGCCGCAGCAGCGTCGAGCCCCGTTTCACCAAGCGAGCACTGCCGTCCGGTTGCGCTAGCCGCGCATAAGTACCCATCTCAATTGCACCTTGCTGCACCGCATAAATGACCCAGGCGCGGCCATGGTCGTGGGGCGGCCGGTACAGCCCCGCCGGTTCCGTGTGCGCCAAGAGCACGAAGCCATGCTCGGGGTCGCGGTGCAGTTCCTTGTTTGCTGGGCCTTCCCGGTGCAGGGCCGCCAACCAAGCCTCGGCGGCTGGGGCCTTGAGCAAGGCCTCCAACTGCTCGCGGCATGCCGCGACCACCTCGGTGCTGAGGGGCCCCCAGGCGGATTTGATCCCCGCCATCGATGCGTCAAGCGTATTGCTATCCATGAATATCTCCTACGGTTCCGCTCGAACGACCGCCGTTCAAGCGCATGTCCAGAAGATAGTCATTCGCCAGAGATAGCGGAAGGCGCATGATCTGCACTCAATACATGCGCGGCACGCCATGTCATGAACAGCAACGGAGCCTCAGCTTGGCCAGACCCGATCTCAATTTGCTCGTCACCCTGGATGCGCTGCTCGCCGAAGGCAGCGTGGCGGGTGCGGCTCGGCGGCTGCGTCTGAGTCCGTCGGCGATGAGCCGAGCGCTGGCGCGGTTGCGCGAGGCCACCGGCGATCCGCTCTTGGTGCGCGCGGGACGGGGCATGGTGGCCTCGCCCCGCGCGCTCAAGCTGCGCGACTCTATCGGTCAACTCGTCCAAGACGCCGAAGCTGCGCTGCGGCCCGCCGGCAAGCTTGATCTCGGCCAAGTCGAAAGAAGCTTCACGCTGCGGGCCAGCGAAGGCTTCGTGGAGAACTTCGGGGCCGGCCTGCTGGCGCGCATGGCTGAACAAGCCCCTGGCGTGCGCCTGCATTTTCTGCACAAGCTGGAGAAGGACAGCGGACCGCTGCGCGACGGTTCGGTCGATCTGGAGACGGGCGTGGTGGATCAAGCCATTGGTCCGGAAGTGCGCGCGCAGGCTTTGTTCAGTGACCGCTATGTCGGCGTCGTACGGGCGGGACACCCGCTGTGCGAGGGCGACATCACCCCGGCCCGCTTTGCTGCCGCAAAACACGTCCACGTGGCGCGGCGGGACAGCGACCAAGGCCCCATCGACGCCGCTCTGGCGAGCCTGGGGCTGCAGCGACAGATCGCCACCATCGTCGGCGGTTTCTCGGCCGCGTTGGCCTTGGTGCGGGCCTCGGATTTGGTCGCCTGCGTGCACGAGCGGCACACCGGGCTTCTGTACGCGGGCATGCACAGCTTTGAATTGCCGCTGCCAATTGCGCCGTTTACCGTCTCCTTGCTCTGGCATCCGCGCTTGGACGCAGACCAGGCACATCGCTGGCTGCGCGGCTGCGTTCGC
>NZ_JANNMI010000376.1:0-2620 GCF_031397715.1 Roseateles sp. | reverse complement strand
GCACAGCCTGGGCCTTGGCTCAGAGTCGGGTCGGTGTAACGCTTGTGCTCGGCGCCACGCAAACCGAACTTCAGGCTGCGCAGGACGCCGGCATCCAGGGCGTATTCGCCGTCCACCTGGCCCCAGGTTTCCTTGTCGGTCACGACGGTGTTTTGGTTGCCGAAGATCCAGTCGAAACCCTGCTTGGGTTTGTCGAAGCTGAAGGAGGGCGCCGCGTCATTGCCATTGAGGGCGTAGCTGGACTTCGTGGTCACGATGTTTGTCTCAAGCACATCCTGGCTGGCAGTTGAGCCCTTGCCCTTGGATGTACCCCCGTTGACGGCCAGCGTCAGCGTGTCATTGACTTTCCACGAACCTTCCAAGCCCAGGAAGTTGCTTTCGGCGGACGATTTGCGCGAAATCATGTCGTGGTAGCCGGAGTTTGAACCGGCTCCAGCAAAGTCGAAGGTCGCCTTGGTCAGTGTCTTTACGCCCTTGCTGTCGGTGCTGATTTTGTAGTCAGACAAGGTGGCGTTGTTGATGAGTCCTGGACGGGGCGCAATCAGGTAATTGTTGTTGTAGTTGTCTGCATCCATCTTGGACGAGAAGCCGGTCAAGACCAGATCAATGTCCTTGGTAGGCTTGAACTCGCCCTTGATCAGGCCGCCCTTGCGTTCACGGGTTTGGGTGAAGTAGGCGGAGCCGATCAAGTCGGGGAGCATGACCCCTTCCAGATCAGGGTGGGCCGCCACGAGGACGGGGGCCGCGGCCTTGGTCAGCGCGTTAAAACCCAGAGTTTCCACGCCATCACGGCGCAGACTGCGTTTTTCCGAGAACGCCTGCACCAAAACGCCGAAGGTCTTGTCTTCGCTGCGGAAGTTCACCAAGCCGCTCAGCTGCGGATCTGACTTGCTGGGCAGATCGGCGTAAACAGCACCCACGCTCGCTTCAGCGGTCAGCGTCTTGGCGAAGTCCAGTGGTTTGCGAGTGATGATGTTCACAGAACCGGCGGTGCCGCCTTCTACCAGGGAGGCTTCGGAGCTCTTGCGTACTTCAACGCGGCTCACGATTTCCGAAGGCAACAGGGAGAAACTCACGCTGCGGCCTACGCCGGCGCCGGTTTGATCGAGCACGAACCAGTCGCCGTTGGCGACGCCATGGCCGTCCAGTAGGGTCTGCGTCAGACTGGGGCTGGTGCCGCGCACGCTCACGCGGTCGCGCTCGTCAAAACCGCCGGAGCCGCCGGATGCACTGTTCGTGACGGTGACGCCAGGCAAGCGAGCCAGCGAGTCGGCCACGTTCTTGTCGGGCATCTTGCCGATGTCTTCGGCGTTGATGACGTCGATGTGGGCGTCAGCGTTGCGCTTGACGCTCAGCGACTTTTCTTGCGATGCACGAATGCCGGTGACGACAACCTGCTCAAGCTGGTTGGTTTCGCCCTTAGGGGCTGCCGCCTGCTGCGCTTTTGCTGCCAGGGTCACGCTCAGCAGCGTCAAGGCGACGGCAGCTGCGATAGGGCTCTGTTTGACCTTCATTTCTTTTCCTTAATTTGGCCAAGAGACAAGTTACTCGGCCTGCTTCCACTTGGCGCTGAGCCCGGCAAGTCCCGATCGAGACGTTGAGGGTTTGACACCGCTAAAGATATACGAATGCAACCAATGCCATGCCACTATACGGCTCAGTAGTGCCACTTTGCTACCACTTTTATGTGCGTGTTTTCCCTGCTGTGGTGGCGTTGCCACCGAGGAGCGGTGGGTTGGGTTGATTCGCCGAGTTTGCCGGGTTGGCGCCACTGCGCACCGGTATGTGCTGCGGCCGGGCTCTGTTGCGGCGGTCCAATTTGGTGGGCGCAAGCTCTGTTCAAGAGGGCGGTGCTCGCTTGCCGATTTGGTACGAGGTTACAGAATTGGGTAGTGAACTGGTATTCACTTAATCGCCGAGGTGGTATGCGTCAGGCGAGTGCCGGGCGTTTCGCGGGGATGGGTGCACTGTCACTGTCAATAGTTTGAGAAAACTGTTGGCGCGAGATAATTGCTGTGCTATAGTTGCGGGCTTGCCTCGGAGGGGTGGCCGAGTGGTTAAAGGCAGCAGACTGTAAATCTGCCCGCTAACGCGTACGCTGGTTCGAATCCAGCCTCCTCCACCAAGGCAAAAGCAGGGCAATACGCTTTTCTTGATTCGAGTCGTCGGCTGGTCCGGCGGCTCGATCCCAGGAGAGTAAGCAAAAGCGAAGCAAGATTGAGGTAAGGCTCCCGGGCGGGAGTAGTTCAATGGTAGAACTCCAGCCTTCCAAGCTGATCACGCGGGTTCGATTCCCGTCTCCCGCTCCAGTGTTGTTGGTGTCGGTCAAGTTTGTTTTAAGTCGTCGGTACAGGTTTGTCGGTTTGAGTGAAGTCTTCAAACCTGTGTCGATGCCCATGTGGCTCAGTGGTAGAGCACTCCCTTGGTAAGGGAGAGGTCACGCGTTCGATCCGCGTCATGGGCACCATCTGTTTTCTTCTTCTAGTCTGTACTGATACTCTCCCGGAGCGCAGAAATGGCAAAAAGCAAATTTGAACGTACCAAGCCACACGTCAATGTGGGCACGATCGGTCACGTTGACCATGGCAAGACCACGCTGACGGCGGCGATCGCCACCGTG
>NZ_JANNMI010000362.1:0-5233 GCF_031397715.1 Roseateles sp. | reverse complement strand
ATCAAGGACAAGCTGTTCTTCTTTGCCAGCTATGAGGAGCTGAGCAGCAACCGCGACGTGCCGCAGTTCGGCCCAATCGGCAGCAGCCAGACCAATGTCGGCATCACGCCCGAGCAGATCAAGGCAGCCCAGGACGTTGCGAAGAACACCTACGGCATCGATATCGGCGGCATCCCATCGGCCGACACCCTGCTCGTCAAGGACACCTTGCTCAAGCTGGACTGGAACATCAACGAGAACCACCGCGCCAATTTCCGCTACACAAAGACCGACCAATCGCAGCCGATCGCGCCGGGATTTTCGTCGAACACGCTGTCGCTGGATTCGCGCTGGTACACGACCGGCAAGACAGTCGAGTCGGTCGTCGGCCAGTGGTTTGCCGACTGGAGCAATGTCTTCTCGACCGAGCTGAAGCTGTCCAAGCGCGACTTCGCGAGTGCGCCAGAGAATAATTCCAACATGCCAGAAGTGGCGCTGGTCTTCACCGGCACAGCACCGGCCGGCACCGCGACGGGCAACCGCACATTACGGTTCGGAACCGAGGAAACACGCCACTTCAACAACCTGCAGACCGAGACAACGAACGCCTACTTTGCAGGCAACTTGCTGCTGAACGACCACGAGATCAAGGCTGGCGTCGACTTTGAATCCAACGCGATCTATAACGCTTTCGTACGCCGCGCCAAGGGCCAGTACACCTTCCAGGGCGCCGATCCAGTCGCGCTGTGGGCAGCCGGCGCTGCCAGCGCCTACCGCATCCAGCAGCCGCAGGTCGGCCGCACACTGAATGACGCAGCGGCGGACATGACCTTCGACAATTTGGGCTTGTTCGTTCAGGACACTTGGACCGTCAACAAGCAGCTGTCGCTGATGGCAGGCCTGCGCATCGACTCGATCAGCACCAGTGACCGCCCGATTGCCAACCCCACCGCCAGCGCCGCCTTCGGCTATGACAACACGCACACGGTCGACGGCGAGAAGCTGATTCAGCCACGCTTCGGCTTCAACTACGCCTTCGACAGGGCCGACAAGCGCAAGTCGCAAGTGCGCGGCGGCGTCGGCCTTTTCCAGGGTGCCGCGGCCAGCGTCTGGTACGCCAACCCCTTCCAAAACACCGGCATGGTCCTGAACGACTATGAATGCACATTGACAGGGTCGACTGCATGTTCATTGCCGGCAAATAAAGTTGTTTACAACCCTGACCCGACCAACCAACCGAGTCTGAAAAACTCGGCTCGTCAGAACGTCGACTTCTTGGCACCGGGGGTCAGCCAGCCCTCGGTTTGGAAAATGAACTTGGCCTATGACGCAGAGTTGCCCTGGTACGGTCTGGTGGCCGGCGCCGAATGGCTGCACACCCAGGTCAAGCAGGGCCTGGCTTACAAGCACCTGAACCTTGGCGCGCCGACGGGCACCAGCCCCGATGGCCGCCAGATCTTCTGGAACGCCGCAGGTCAGAGCACCTCGTGCTGGGGCGCGGGCGGCGCAACACCGGGCGCCATCACCGGCCAGACTTGCGCCGGTGCTAGCGTGCGCAGCAACCGCAACAACGCCTTCAACGACGTCACGGTCGTCGAGGCCACCGATGAAGGCCATGGCAACACGGTGACCCTGTCGCTGAACAAGCCGACGCGCGACGGCCTCGGCTGGGGCGTGGCTTACACCCGCACCAACGCCACCGAAGTCAGCCCGCTGACATCGTCTACGGCCTTTTCGCAATGGGCCAACCGCCCGGTCTTCAACTCAAATGAGGTGGTTGACGCCAACTCGGTCTATCGCATCCGCAACCGCGTCAGCGCGAACCTGAACTGGTCCAAGGCCTTTATCGGCCAATACAAAACCAGCGTCGGCGTGTTCTATGAAGGTCGTGACGGCAAACCCTACAGCTGGACCTTCAACAACGACATGAACGGTGACGGCGTGTCCGGCAACGATCTGCTTTACATCCCGAAGGGTGTCGGTTCCGGCGAAGTGCTGTTCAAGCTGCCGAACGTGACCGGTCAGCCGGCCAACACCGTGGCCAACTCCGGCGCCGCAGCGGAGGCTAAATTCTGGTCCATCGTCGACAGCGAATCTTCGCTGAGCAACAGCAAGGGCGGAGTCGTCGGGCGCAATACCGCGCGTTCGAAGTTCGCCAACAGCTTCGATACCCGTATCAGTCAGGAAATCCCCGGCTTTTTCGGCAATCACAAGGGCGTGGTGTCGCTGGATATCTTCAACTTTGCCAACCTGCTCAACAAGAGCTGGGGCCGTATCGACGAGATCGGCTTCTCCGACGGCACCGGCGGACAGGTACGCAAGTTCGTCAACTATGCCGGTATCGAGAACGGCAAGATGGTCTATTCGGTCAACGACCCTTTCACCCTGACGACCCGGCAGAACAAGGGCGAGTCGCAATGGGCGATGCAAGTCACAGTGCGTTACGAGTTCTGAGGTCGCGCACAAATGCCGGAAGGCATTTGTGGCTAGCGAAGGCCCAAGCGCGATACAAGCGATTGGGCTGAGGTCGCGCACAAGTACCGGGAGGTACTTGTGGCTACCGAAGGCCCAGACGCGATACAAGCGGCTGGGCTGAACCTGGAACTCCCTTCAAGCCACCGACCCGGTGGCTGGCAGCAAAGAAAGAGGCCCCGCGAGGGGCCTCTATTTCGTTCGACGGCTATCGAGGCATCACTTGTTGATATCCCCCAAGCACAAATACTTGATCTCCACATAGTCATCCACCCCCTGGTGCGCGCCCTCGCGCCCCAGGCCACTTTGCTTGACGCCGCCAAACGGCACCTCGGCCGTGGCAATCAGGCCGGTGTTGATGCCGACCATGCCGTACTCCAGCGCCTCGCCAACGCGAAAGACCCGGCCGATGTCGCGGCTGTAAAAGTAGCTGGCCAGGCCGAACTCGGTGTCATTGGCCAGGGCCACCACCTCCGCCTCGGTGGTGAACTTGAACACGGGTGCGACCGGCCCGAAGGTCTCTTCACGCGAGCACAACATGGCCGGCGTCACGTCGGCCAGCAAGGTCGGCTCGAAGAACTGCACACCGTGAATGACCGAGCGCCGACCGCCCATCACCAAGCGTGCGCCCAGCGCCAGCGCGTCCGCCACATGCGATTCGACCTTGGCGACGGCCACCGCGTCGATCAGCGGCCCGACGTTGACGCCCGGCTCGAAGCCATTGCCCAACTTCAAAGCGCCGACTTTTGCCGCCAGCTTTTCGATGAAGGCGTCGTAAACCCCCGCCTGCACATAAAAGCGATTGGCGCAGACACAGGTCTGGCCGGCATTGCGGTATTTGCTGGCGATGGCGCCCTCGACGGCGCTGTCCAGGTCGGCGTCGTCAAACACGATGAAGGGCGCGTTACCGCCCAACTCCAGTGACAGTTTTTTGACCGTGTTCGCGCATTGGCGGGCCAGGATGCGTCCGACTTCGGTCGAGCCGGTGAAGGACAGGTGCCGCACCACCGGGCTGTCGCACAGCACATGGCCGATGGCGACCGAATTGTCGGCGTCGGCCGTCAACACATTCAGAACACCTGCCGGCATGCCGGCGCGCTGCGCCAACTCGGCCACGGCCAATGCCGACAACGGCGTCGCCTCGGCCGGCTTGATCACTACCGTGCAACCGGCGGCCAAGGCGGGTGCGACCTTGCGGGTGATCATCGCGACGGGGAAGTTCCAGGGCGTGATGGCCGCGCAAACGCCCATCGCCTGCTTGATGACCAGATAGCGCTTGTTGTTGTCGGTGGTCGGGATGGTTTCGCCGTAGATGCGTTTGCCTTCCTCGGCAAACCACTCGATGAAGCTGGCGCCGTAGACCACCTCGCCGCGCGCCTCGGCCAAGGGCTTGCCCTGCTCGGCCGTCATGATGCGGGCCAAGTCATCGGCATGCTTGATCAGCAATTGCTGCCAGCGCATCAGGATGGATGCGCGCTCTTTGGCGGTCTTGGCACGCCAGGGGCCGAGCGCGTTATGGGCGGCAGCGATCGCGGCTTCGGCTTCGGCCGTACCGAGGTTGGCCACCTCGGCCAGCAAGGCACCGGTGGCCGGGTCGGTGACGGCGAACTGCCCGCTGCCGGCCACCCATTCGCCATTGATCAGCGCCTGCGTACGCAAAAGGATGGCGTCATCCAGGTTGGCCAGCGGTGAAGTCGTGTTGCTTGTCATCTCATCATCTCCAACTTGAGTTCGCACTCTAACCGCTCTTCCAGGGCGCGCTGTCTCAGCGGAGCCACCCCCGCCCTTATAATCAAAAGCTCCAAAAATCAAGCATTTACTGCACTGACAAGTGCAGTTACAGCAGAAAGCCCCGGGAATGAAAGCAGCCGAAATCCGCCAGACCTTTCTGAAGTTCTTCGAGAGCAAGGGCCACCAGATCGTCGCGTCCAGCCCGGTTGTGCCCGGCGATGACCCGACGCTGCTGTTCACCAACGCCGGCATGAACCAGTTCAAGGACGTCTTTCTCGGCTTCGATAAGCGCGCCTACAGCCGCGCCACCACCAGCCAAAAATGCATTCGCGCCGGCGGCAAGCACAACGACCTCGACAACGTCGGCTACACCGCCCGCCACCACACCTTCTTCGAGATGCTGGGCAACTTCAGCTTCGGCGACTATTTCAAAGAAGACGCGATTGCCTACGCCTGGGAGCTGCTGACCGAGCACTTCCATCTGCCGGCCGAAAAGCTCTGGGTGACGGTCTACGCCGAGGACGACGAGGCCTACGAGATTTGGAACAAAAAGGTCGGCATCCCCGCAGAGCGCATCGTGCGCATTGGCGACAACAAGGGCGGCCGCTACCTGAGCGACAACTTCTGGATGATGGGCGACACGGGACCCTGCGGCCCTTGCACCGAAATCTTCTTCGACCACGGCCCCGAAGTGGCCGGCGGCCCGCCAGGCAGCCCGGACGAGAACGGCGACCGCTATATCGAGATCTGGAACAACGTCTTCATGCAGTTCAACCGCACCGAAGACGGTGTGATGCACAAACTGCCCAAGCCTTCGGTCGACACCGGCATGGGCCTGGAGCGGCTGGCGGCGGTGTTGCAGCATGTGCATTCCAATTACTCGATCGACATCTTTGTCGCTCTGCTGGATGCGGCAAAGACGGCCGCCGGCTGGGGCCCGTTCCCCGAGGGCGGCATGATGCTGCCGCGTGAGCTGGGCCCGGGTCGCCTCTGGAGCTTCGTGCTCCCCGTCGGCTTCATGGCCTTCTGCGTCGGCCACGCGCTGATGGCG
>NZ_JANNMI010000360.1:0-9686 GCF_031397715.1 Roseateles sp. | reverse complement strand
GGCCATCAGGCAGTTGCCGATGAAGGCCTCTTGAATCGCGTCGCCGGGCACACCGGCGCGCTCAACCGCGGCTTGAATAGCAAACGCCGCCAACTCCCAGGCCTGCAGGCCGGCGAAGTCGCCTAACAAGCCGCCGATGGGGGTGCGGGCGGCGGAAACGATGACGATGGAATCGGACATAGCAATGCTCCTGGTGGTTTATTGAACGGGAAGATCGTGATGGCTGGCGGCGATCTAGGCCGCGCCATCAACCTGCGGAAAAAAACTTTGGCCTGCCGTGTAGGCAAAGCGTTTGTGCGGGTCATAGGGAAAGACGTCGTGCACATGACCGGCCTGTATGCGCTGCTTGTGGCGGCTCCAGTAGTCGGCGTCGAGCAGATCGGCATGGTGGCGCATGAACAGTTCGCGCACGCCGGGGTGGCCGAGCAAAAAGGGCCCGAAGGTCTCGGGAAAAACATCGCGCGGGCCGACCCGGTACCAGACCTCGGCGGACATTTCTTCTTCCTCATTGCGCGGCTGCGGCACATGGCGGAAGTTGCAGTCGGTCATGTACTCGATCTCGTCGTAGTCATAGAACACGACCTTGCCGTTGCGTGTCACGCCGAAGTTCTTCCACAACATATCGCCGGGGAAGATATTGGCGGCCAGCAAATCCTTGATCGCGTTGCCGTACTCCAGCACCGCGTGCTCCATTTGCGGCGGCGTGGCTTCCTGCAGATAGATATTGAGCGGCACCATGCGGCGCTCGATATAGACATGCTTCAAGACCAGGTCGTCGCCCTTGATCTCCAGCAGGCTGGGGCAGAAATGCTTCAGCTCGGCGACCAACTCATCCTCAAACCGATGGCGCGGAAATGCGACGTTAGAGTATTCCAGCGTATCGGCCATGCGGCCAACCCGGTCGTGCTGCTTGACCAGCAAATACTTGCTCTGAATCAACTCGCGGCTGGTTTCCTTTTGCGCCGGATAGAAGTCCTTGATCAGCTTGAAGACGAAGGGGTAAGACGGCAAATCGAACACCAGCATCACCATGCCCTTGATGCCGGGCGCGATACGGAATTTGTCGGAGGAATGGCGCAGGTGGTAGAGGAAGTCGCGGTAGAACAGGTTCTTGCCGTGTTTTTGCAGGCCGATGGCGCTGTAGATTTCGGCGCGCGGCTTGCGCGGCATCATCGAACGCAGAAAAGCTACAAAGGCGCTGGGCACCTCCATATCGACCAAGAAGTAGGCGCGCGCGAAACTGAACAGCATCAGCAAATCGTCTTCACCGAACAGCATTGCGTCGATGTAGAGCAAGGCCTCTTGGCCCTTGGCCCTAGGCTCGCGGTGCAGGATGGGCAGCGCAAACGGCGTCTCGGTGAAACCGTTGATGATTTTGCCAACCAGATAAGCGCCCTTGTTGCGATAGAACAAGCTGGACAGGACCTGAATCTGGAAATTGGTGCGCCAGCGGAAATCACCCATCTCCTTGCGCACCGCGTTCAGCACCCAGTCGATGTCGCGGCCGAGGTCCTCGAACTCCAGGTCCAGCTGGAAGTTGGTGACGACGCGGCGCATGGTCTCCTGCAGATTCGCGGGCGTCGGGTAGTAGGCGCGGTAGGTCGGCTTGGCCGCGGGCTCCTCATTCTCGATGTACTCGGTCGAAACGGCCGGCCGCACGAAAATGAAATCGTTGTGGAAATAGCCGTGGTGCAGCACCCGGGTGCAGACCGAGTTGAAGAAAGTCTCGGCCAGCTCGGGCTGGTGGTGGTCGATCAGCAAGCCGATGTAGTGCAGCTTGACCTGCTGCCACACATCCATGGGCAGGTGGCTGGTCTGGAAGCGCTGCTCCAGCATGGCGATCGCTTCATCGACCCGCGCGTCGTAGAACTCGATCCGCTCGCGCTGCGCACGCTGCTGACCATGCCAATCGGCCCGCTCGAAGCGCCCCTTGGCCGCGGCCGAGGTGGCGCGAAACAGGCCGTAATGCCGGTTGAAGCCGCCCAGCATGGCCTGGGCTATCTCAAACGCGCGGGAGTCGGTCAGCTTCTGCGGGAACATGGGCAGGCCTCAGTGTTGAATCAGTCGGCCGACTGTAGCCGCTGCCTGTCATAGCGCAGCTTGACCGCGCTCAAGGCGCGTGCAAACGCCGGGCCGACTTGCTCGGCCGCGGCCGCTGTGATGGCGAGGTCTTCCAACAAGCCATTGTGCAAACCATAAACCCAGCCGTGCACGACGATCTCCTGCCCGCGCGCCCAGGCGTCTTGCACCACCGTGGTCTGGCAGGCATTGCGCGCCTGTTCCAGCACATTGAGCTCGCACAAGGCGTCAACCCGCTGAGCGGCCGGCACCGTGTCCAGCCATGCTTGGTGATGGTTGCGCACGTCCTGCACATGGCGCAGCCAGTTATCCACCAAGCCGGTGCGGGCGTCATGCAACGCCGCCTTGACGCCGCCGCAGTTGGAGTGGCCGACCACGATGATGTGCTTGACCTTCAGCGCGTCAACCGCAAATTGCATCACCGACAAGCAGTTCAGATCCGAATGCACCACCACATTGGCCACATTGCGGTGCACGAACAACTCGCCCGGCAGCAGATTGACCAGCTCATTGGCGGGCACGCGGCTGTCGGCGCAACCTATCCACAGGTATTGCGGCGTTTGCTGCTTGAGCAAACGCGAGAAAAAACCGGGCTCGCGCGCCTCCGTGTCGGCGGCCCATTGCTGGTTGCTTTCGAGCAGCTCTTTGAGTTCGGTAGTCATGCAAGCATTGTCGCGGGGAACGGTTTCACATGGTTTCGGCGAACAACTCCCGCCCAATCAACATCCGGCGAATCTCACTGGTGCCTGCGCCGATCTCGTACAACTTGGCGTCACGCCAGAGGCGGCCCAAGGGGTACTCATTGATATAGCCGTTACCGCCAAAGATCTGCACGCCCTCGCCGGCCATCCAGGTGGCTTTTTCGGCCGTCCACAGAATCACCGAGGCGCAGTCCTTGCGCACCTGGCGCACATGCTCGACGCCGAGCAGATCGAGATTCTTGGCCACCGTGTAGGCAAACGAGCGGCCGGCTTGCAAGACCGTGTACATGTCGGCGACCTTGCCCTGGATCAGCTGAAACTCGCCGATGCTTTGGCCGAATTGTTTGCGGTCGTGGATATAGGGAATCACGTTGTCCATCACGCTTTGCATGATGCCGAGCGGGCCGCCGGTGAGCACCGCGCGCTCGTAATCGAGGCCGCTCATCAAGACCTTGGCGCCACCATTGACCGTGCCCAGCACGTTCTCGGCCGGCACTTCGACGTTTTGGAACACCAGCTCGCCGGTGTGGCTACCGCGCATGCCCAGCTTGTCGAGCTTTTGCGCCACGCTGAAGCCCGGCATGCCTTTTTCGATCAAAAAGGCGGTGATGCTGCGAGCGCCCCCGCCGGCCGCACGGCCGCCCGAAGGCCGGCGAGCCCCCTCGGGGGGCAGCGAAGCGTGGGGGTCATCATTTTCGGGCTCGGACTTGGCGTAGACCACCAGAGTGTCGGCGTCGGGGCCGTTGGTGATCCACATCTTGCTGCCGTTGAGCAAAAAGTAGCCGCCTTTGTCTTCAGCGCGCAGCTTCATGCTCAAGACGTCGGAGCCGGCGCCGGGCTCGCTCATCGCCAGCGCGCCGACATGCTCGCCGCTGATCAGCTTGGGCAGGTACTTGGCTTTTTGCGCGGCGTTGCCATTGCGTTTGATCTGGTTCACACACAGATTGCTGTGCGCGCCGTAGCTCAGGCCCACCGAGGCGGAGGCGCGGCTGATCTCTTCCATCGCGATCATGTGGGCCAAATAGCCCATGTTCGCGCCGCCGTATTCTTCACCGACGGTGATGCCCAGCACGCCGAGGTCGCCCAGCTTGCGCCACAGGTCCATGGGGAACTGGTCGGAGTGATCGATCTCGGCCGCGCGCGGCGCGATCTCAGCTTGTGCAAAGTCACGCACCGCATCGCGCAGCGCGTCGATGTCTTCACCAAGTTGGAAATTCAGGCCGGGCAAGTTCATAGCGTCTCCATGATTGTTTGGCGCCGGCCATCGAAAGCCGTCCGCGCGTCTTTTTGGTTAACGCTTACGTAAACGTCAATTTGCGAATTCTAGTTCAATGCCGAGCTTCCAGCAGGCGCCGAATCAGCGGATGGGCCACCTTCTTGTCGGCGCCGATGGCGAAGAAGTTCTCCTGCACGCCCTCGCAGTCGCCGACGCGGCGCAAGTCATAGCGGGAGATCAGCTTGTCTTGCACCAGCTCGGTGGCAGGGAACACACCCATGCCGCCGCCGCCAAAAGTAGCCAGCAAGGCGCTGTCCTCGAATTCGCCGACGATGTGCGGCTGCACACCCAGGCGCTCGAACCATTGGTCAATGCTTGCGCGCACCGCCGAATGCGTGGTCGGCAGCAAGACCGGCACCTTGGCCAAGGACCGCGGGAAGTCAGCCAGCGCCTGCTCGTAAAAGGCCTCGGGCGCATACCAAGCCATTGGCGCCGAGCCCAAAGAGTGGCTGTAGACCTTCAGATTCGGATTGGCCGGAGCCGGCCGGTCGGCCAGCACCACATCCAGGCGGTGCAGCGCCAGCTCGCTCAACAAACCCTCGAACTGATCCTCATGGCAGAGCAGGCGCAGGCCCGGCTCGTCCATCACCGGCAACAGCAGACGGCGCACCGCCAGCTTGGGCAGGCCGTTGGAGATGCCCACTGCCAAGCGCACGGTCGGCGTGCTGGCGGCGTCACGCACCAAGGCCGGCAATTGCTCGCCGAGCTGGAAAATCTGATCGGCCTGCCGCAAGGCAATCTGCCCCGCCTCGGTCAATACCAGGCCACGCCCGGCCGGCTTCAACAAGGCATAGCCCAGGGCTCGCTCCAACTCCCGCACCTGCGTGCTGACGGTCTGCACCGCCATGCCCAGCCGGTCGGCCGCACGCGACACCCCGCCCTCCTTGGCCACCACCCAAAAGTAGTAGAGATGCTTGTAGCTATAGCTCAGACTCATCGGTTAGCCCCGCCATTCATCATATTTAACAGAAGTATTTGTGCGCGATTATCTGCTTTTTCATTTTTGAGCTGCAGCCTATCCTTCATTCACTTTCAAGCCCACAGGAGTTCCGATATGCAAGTCCATTTCGAATCCAAAGACGCCGACGCGCTGGCACTGCGTGAAGTTGCGACCGAGCGGCTGCGTTTCGCCATGCGTCGTATTGCCTTGAACGTACCCCTGGCCCGCGTGCAGATGAGTGATGTCAACGGCCCGCGCGGCGGCATCGACAAGCGCTGCACCCTGGAGCTGCGCACGCATGGCGCCGGCACGCTGGTGATTGTGGCCACAGCCAAGGTCTGGCGCGCTGCCTTCGAAGCTGCGCTGGCCCGTGCGGCACGCAGCTTGGTGAAGGCCTGGCAGCGTGGGCGCAGCCATCCGCGCGGTGACAAGCGATTGCAACTCGTGCCGAATGCGTCGACCGAGCGATAACACCACCCCACCGAATTCAACCGAAAGCAAACATCATCATGGACACCAGCTCGAAGACCTACGCCAGCCCAGCCGTCACAAACGGTATTGAGCACAGCAGCGGCTCATCCACCAGCGTCAGCAGCCCGGCCACGGCGCGCGTTTTGCGCAACACCTACGCCTTGCTGTCGATGACGCTGCTGTTCAGCGCCGCCGTCGCGGCCGCCGGCGTGGCAATGAAGTTGCCCGCTCCCGGCCTGATCCTGACGCTGGGTGCGCTGTTCGGCCTGCTGTTTGCCATCCACAAGCTGCAAAACAGCGGCTGGGCCATCCCGGCCGTGTTTGCCTTGACCGGCTTTATGGGCTACAGCCTCGGCCCGGTGTTGGCCAAGTCACTGGCCCTGCCGGGCGGCGCGCAGACCATCATGTTGGCCCTGGCCGCCACCGGTGCGACCTTCTTGGCGCTGTCGTCCTATGTGCTGACCACCAAGAAAGACTTCTCCTTCATGGGCGGCTTCTTGTTCGCCGGCATGGTGATTGCGCTGCTGGCGGGCCTGGGCGCCGTGTTCCTGCAAATCCCCGCTTTAGGTTTGGCGGTATCGGCGATGGTGGCACTGCTGTCGGCCGGCCTGATCCTGTTTGAGACCAGCCGCATCGTCAATGGCGGCGAGACCAACTATGTGCTCGCCACGGTCGGCCTGTTCGTGTCGATCTTCAATCTGTTCACCAGCCTGTTGGCCCTGTTTGGTTTCGGCGGCTCGGACGACTGATTCCAGGCCACACAAACTCCCCATATTGAAGAGTGAGAACCCCATGAAATGCCCCCGCTGCCCCGAAAGCACCTTGGCGATGAGTGAGCGCCAAGGTATTGAAATCGACTATTGCCCCAGTTGCAGAGGCATCTGGCTGGACCGCGGCGAGCTCGACAAGTTGATCGAACTTGGCGCGCAGGCTCAGTCCCCTGCTTCAACGCCAAGCCAGCACCGCAGCCACGCCCACAGCGACTTCGCGGACTCGGATTACCCACCGGCACAAAGCCGCCACGGCAACCAGGGCCATCAAGGCCAGCAGGGCCATTCCGGCCAATACGGCCAGCCACAGCGGCGCAAGAAGTCCTGGCTCAGTGACTTGTTTGACTAAGGAAAATCATGAACGGAATCATCCTCGGCATTGTATTTTTGTCCGCTAGCGTCCTGTACGTTGCCTACATCGAATTCAAAGCAAAAAACCACCGCGATGGCCGCCTCTTGGCCGGCATTGGCGCCTCCAGCGCCATTGCGGGCGCCGGCCTCTTTATGCTCTGAACAGCGCTCAAAGGCGTTAGCGATGTATCACCCCCCCAGCGATGACCGCCGCACTGTGTAGGCGGCTGCGGCGCGCCGCTGCCGCGTTGCCCGTCGATGCTGTGCCGCTGCAGCATCTCGTCGCAGCCCACGGCCCGGCCGGTCAAGGCACGTTGCTGATTCTGTTGGCTGCACCTGTCTTTTGCCTGTGCCCGGTGTTGGCACGGTGCTGGGTTGCGGGGTTTTGGCGCTAGCGTTGAACCTGTGGCGCGGCAGCGGCGTGAGTTTGCCGCTGCGTGTCGGCGCCTTCGAGCTCTCTGGTCTGTGGGCGGCGCGCGTCCTGCGCTTGTTGGCGGGCTTTTACGCCAGCTCAGGCCGTTTGACGCAACCCCGCCTGATGCATTTTGCGGGCGACAAGGCCCGGCGCTGGCTGGCCATCAAAGCTGCATTGATGGCGGTGCTGATCATTCTGCCCATTCCATTCGGCAATTACTTTCCTGCGCTGGCCCTGATGTTTGTCGGCTTGGGCTTGGTGGCCAGTGACGGCCTCGCAATCCTGGTCGGAACGGCCATGGCTGCGCTGGCCATGGCCTTCGGCATCGGCCTGATATGGGCGGCCTGGTTCTGGGGCTTGGAGGCGTTTGAATTTCTGCACAAGTTATCAATTGGCTTGGCCGCTTAGCACCGAATCAATGAGAATGCGCGCACTCTCACCAAGAGCAACAATCACGCGCCATGCAGAGCTTCCTAGACCCCGCCATCCTTTTCTTTTTGTTCGGCATCATTGCCGGCACGCTCAAATCCAATCTCGAAATACCGCCGCAGATCTCGAAGTTCCTGTCGCTCTATCTGCTGATGGCGCTGGGCCTCAAGGGTGGCTTTGCCCTCTCAGAATCGGGCCTAACTCACGAGGTCAGCGTCAGTCTGGGCCTGGCCCTGCTGCTGGCGGTGCTGGTGCCGGCGATGGGCTATTGGGTTTTGCGCCGCTTCCTGTCAGGCTTTGACGCGGCGGCCATCGCGGCCACCTATGGCTCGGTCAGCGCGGTGACCTTCATCACAGCCGTGCAGTATCTGGACACACAGAAAATAGCCTTCGGCGGTCATATGGCGGCAGCGATGGCGCTGATGGAGTCGCCCGCCATCATCATGGCCGTGCTGCTGGCCAATCTGGTGCGGCGCGGCCAGGGCAACACCGCGACAACGCAGAATCCCGGCCCCTTGTCCAAGGTGATGCACGAAGCCCTGACCGATGGCGCGCAACTGCTCCTGATCGGCGCGATGGTGGTGGGCATCTTGAGCGGCGTCTCGGGCCAAGCCGCGATGAAGCCCTTTGCCGGCGACTTGTTCAAAGGCATGTTGGCCTTCTTTTTGCTGGACATGGGCCTGCTGGCGGCGCGCAATATGGGCGGGCTCCAACGTCAGCCGCCGCTGCTGATCGCTTATGCCTTGGGTGCACCACTGGTGCATGCGAGCATTGCATTAGGGCTGAGCTTGGTCTTCGGCTTGTCGCAAGGCAATGCAGCGCTGCTGATGGTGCTGGCGGCCAGCGCCTCTTACATCGCCGTGCCTGCGGTGATCCGCCACGCCATCCCCGAAGCCAACCCCAGCCTTTACTTCGGCATGTCGCTGGGTCTGACCTTCCCGTTCAATATCTTGCTGGGCATACCGCTGTACGTCGGCATTGCGCAGCGCGTCATTCCCGCCTGATCAGAGAAAACGTTCCAGCAGCTTCTTCGACGGCCGGTCCAAAGCGAAGCGGTCCTGGATCATCAACTGCAGGCCGTGGCTGCTGGCGATCAGGAGCCGCCCGTCGGGCAAGCGGCGAATATCTTCTTCGGTCTTCAAAATGAACACCGTCTCGCCCCGGTCGGTCTCGACCGTCCATTGGCTGGGCGTCGAGAAGGTTGAGACGGCTGTGATGCGCTGAATCGTCGGCATGAAGTCGCGGCTGGCCAACTCGGCCGTCAGCAGCTCGCGCTCGGCCGCCGGCAGCGCGGCCAAATCCTCTATCCAAGCCAGCTCATGGCCATCGCTGCCGACCAGGGACACGCCCTCGTCCGGCGCCGAGATCGGGTGGGCGCGCACCACGCAGACGTCGCTATGTTCACGTCCCTGCTCATCGGTCATGAGCAAACGGCCAAAGGCATTGCGCGACAGGGCTTGAAAGGGGATCTTGGTCATATCACTCATCATTGCTGCGCCGTGTGTGCGTTCAAATTGGGCGGCAGCATTGGCAGCGTCTGCTCGCCGTCGGTGTCAACCCGCCGGACCTGGGCCTCGTACAGGCGCCAATAAGCGCCGCGCTTTTCCATCAAGGCGTCGTGCGGCCCTTCTTCCACCACTTGCCCGCGGTCCATCACCACCAGGCGGTCGGCTTTGCGCAGCGTCGACAGGCGGTGGGCGATCGCAATCGTCGTGCGGCCCTTGACCAGGTTGTCGAGCGCCTTTTGAATCTCTTTCTCGGTCTCGGTGTCGACCGAGGACGTCGCTTCATCCAAGATCAAGATGCGCGGATCGATCAACAGCGCGCGCGCGATCGAAATGCGCTGGCGCTCACCGCCACTCAAGCCCTGACCCCGCTCGCCGACCAGCGAGTCATAGCCTTGCGGCAGGCGCAAGATGAACTCATGCGCGTGGGCGGCACGGGCGGCGCTAACGATCTCGGCCCGCGTCGCCTCCGGCTTGCCGTAGGCGATGTTCTCGGCAATCGTGCCGAAGAACAAGAAAGGCTCCTGCAGAACTAAGCCGATATGTCGACGGTAGTCAGTCACGCCGATGCGGCGCAGATCAATCCCGTCAACGCGGATACTGCCTTCGGTGACGTCATAAAACCGGCAGATCAAGTTGACCAAGGTGCTCTTACCCGAGCCGCTGTGGCCGACCAGTCCAATCATCTCGCCCGGCTTGATGTCCAGCGAGAGGCCGCGAATCACCGCCCGGTTGCCATAGCGGAAACC
>NZ_JANNMI010000337.1:0-3844 GCF_031397715.1 Roseateles sp. | reverse complement strand
CCTAAGATTTCAGGAGAATACCCATGGCTATCGAACGTACCCTTTCCATCATCAAGCCCGACGCCGTGGCTAAGAATGTCATCGGCCAGATCTACGCACGTTTCGAAGGCGCTGGCCTGAAGATCGTCGCGGCCCGCATGGCTCACCTGTCGCGCGGCGAAGCCGAAGCGTTCTACGGCGTGCACAAGGCCCGTCCATTTTTCAACGACCTGGTGACTTTCATGATCTCCGGTCCCGTGATGATCCAGGCTCTGGAAGGCGAGAACGCCATCCTGACCCACCGTGATCTGATGGGTGCCACCGATCCTAAGAAGGCTGAGAAGGGCACGATCCGCGCCGACTTCGCCGACAGCATCGACGCCAATGCCGTGCACGGTTCCGACGCAGCTGAGACAGCCGCCGTCGAGATCGCGTTCTTCTTCCCCGGCATGAACGTCTACAGCCGCTAATCTGGCTTGAATTGGTTTTGCCTCACTGCCGCTCGGGCCTTGAGGCCTGAGAGCGAGAGGCATCATCATGGACGCGGTCAACCTACCTGGTTTGACGAACCTGCTCGGTTTCGATCTAGAGGGCCTGGCCGCGTACTGCGAGCAGCTGGGTGAAAAGCGCTTTCGCGCCACCCAGTTGTTTCGTTGGATTCATCAAAAAGGCGCGTCTGATTTTGATCAGATGTCTGACTTGGCCAAGTCGCTGCGCGACAAATTGGCTTCCCGGGCGCATGTGACGGCGTTACCGGTGATCTCCGAACACAATTCCGCCGACGGCACGGTCAAATGGCTGTTTGACGTTGGCGCCGGCGATGCGGTCGAGGCGGTGTTTATTCCCGAGACCGACCGCGGCACGCTGTGCATTTCCAGCCAGGCCGGTTGCGCCGTCGGCTGCCGCTTCTGCTCGACCGGCCATCAGGGCTTTAGCCGCAATCTTTCGGCCGGCGAAATCATTGCCCAGCTTTGGTATGCCGAGCACAGCCTGCGCAAACGCCTGGGCAAGAGCGAGCGCGTCATCTCCAACGTCGTCATGATGGGCATGGGCGAGCCGCTGCAGAACTACAGCGCCCTGGTGCCGGCCCTGCGCATGATGCTGGACGACCATGGCTACGGCCTGTCGCGCCGCCGCGTGACGGTGTCGACCTCGGGCGTGGTGCCGATGATCGACCGCCTGCGCGACGACTGCCCGGTGGCGCTGGCTGTCTCCTTGCATTCGCCGACCGACCCGCTGCGCGATCAGTTGGTGCCGCTGAACAAGAAGTACCCGATTGCCGAGCTGCTGGAGGCCTGCAATCGCTATCTGGACAAGGCACCGCGCGACTTCATCACGTTCGAGTACTGTATGTTGGACGGCGTCAATGACACGCCCGAGCAGGCCCATGCCTTGGTGGAGCTGCTGCGCGGCCATGTCTCCTGCAAGATCAATCTGATCCCGTTCAACCCCTTCCCGGCCTCGGGGCTGAAGCGCAGTTCGCGCGAACGGGTGATGGCATTTGCCGAAATCCTGATCCAATCCGGCTTGGTGACGACGGTGCGCAAGACCCGTGGCGACGATATCGACGCTGCGTGCGGCCAGTTGGCCGGCGAGGTGCAGGACCGCACCCAGGTGCAGGTGCGGATGGTGCGGGCGCCAATGATGGTAAAAGGCGCGGATCTTTCCTGAATGCCAACCACGAGTTTTTACGCATGAAAATTGCCTTGTCAGCGTCTCGTCCGCCTAGCGCTTGGGAGCGCCTGAGTGCTTGCCTGGCAGGCGCCGCCCTGTTCGGGTTGATCAGTGCTTGTGCCGTGCAGCCAGGATCCAGGGCTGAAGAGCCGCGCACCGCTTCCGACCAGACCGACGCCGATCGGCGCGCCAGTGTGCGCATGGAGCTGGCTGCTGCCTACTTCGGCCGTGGTCAGTTCAACACCGCCTTGGACGAGGTCAAGCTGGCGCTTAGCCTGAAGCCCGATCTGCGCGAGGCGGTCAATTTGCGCGGCCTGATCTATGCCGCCATGGGTGAGCCCAGGCTGGCCGAAGACAGTTTCAAGCGCGCCTTGCAGCTCTTCCCCCGTGACCCGGATACCTTGCACAACTATGGCTGGTTGTTGTGTCAGCAGCAGCGCTGGGCCGAGGCGGATGTGCAGTTTGACTTGGCTGTAGCGCAGCCAAACTACGCCGCGCCGTCCAGGACCCTGATGGCCAAGGGCATCTGCGAAGCGCGCTCTGGCCGTATGGCCGAGGCCGAACGCAGCTTGGCCAAGGCCTTCGAGTACGATCCTGCCAGCCCGGCCGTGGCAGTCAATTTTGCCGAAGTCTTGTACCGTAACCGGCAGTATGAGCGGGCTCAGTTTTACATCAAGCGCGTCAACGCGCAGCCCGAGTACAGCAATGCGCAAAGTCTGTGGCTGGCCCTGCGGATCGAGCGCCGGCTGGGCAATACAAGATTGGTGGATGAGCTAAGTCAGAGCTTGCGGCGCAAGCATCCTGACTCGCCCGAGCGGCAGGCCTTGGACGATGGCCGATTCGATGAATGAGAGAGAACGCATGTCTTCAGACCTGAGCGAGGCCGACCAGCCCTTGTTGGCCAAGGCGGCCACGGGCTCAAGCGCCGGCGCCCTGTTGCGCGAGCTGCGCAGCAAGCAAGGTTTGCACATTGGCGCGATGGCGGCGATGTTGAAAGTGCCGCAGGCCAAGCTGGAGGCCTTGGAGGCCGATCGCTGGCAGGACCTGCCCGACGTGACCTTTGCGCGCGCCTTGGCCAAGGCCATGTGCGGAGTGTTGAAGGTCGACGCGACAGCCGTGCTGGCCTTGTTGCCGCGCGGCAATGAGTCGGAGCTGATGGTCTCGCGCGGCCTGAATCAGGCCTACCGTGAGCATGATGGCCGCGCCGAGGGCCTGTCGTTGGCCATGTTGCAGCGCCCGCTGGTGTGGGGCTCGCTGTTGTTGTTACTGGCCGCGGCGGCGGTGTATTTGATGCCGGCCGGCTGGGTGGAGCGATTGAGTCAGCCGCAACCGACGGCGCCCGAGGTCATTGCCACACCGCAGGCCAATCCGCCCGCCTTGGAGCCGACGCTGATCGAGCCGGCCGTGGCTGCGTCGGCCGTGGCGCTTGAGGCTGTGCCCCTGCCATTGACCAGTCCCGTGCCCACTGCCGCATCGGCTCCGATGCTTGCCGCCGTCGTTGCCCCGGCTGGATCGGTGCCCCTGGTCGTCAGGATCACGGCCGAGTCCTGGGTCGAGGTGGTCGATGCGCGTGGTCAGGTCTTGCTGTCCAGAACCTTGCGCGCGGGCGAAGAGCAAAGCCTCGCCGGCCTGCCGCCATTGAAGGTCAAGGTTGGCAATGTGGCCGGTACCGAGTTGCTGCTGCGAGGCAGCAAGGTTGATCTCGCCGGGCAGAGCCAGAACAATGTGGCTCGCTTGGATCTGAACTGAACCGATTGACTGACTGACTGAAGACTGACTATGAGCTCAACTCTGATTGACACCACCAGCAGCTTGGAAGAAGCGATCGCGGCCGCCCGGCCTGCCGCCCGACGTTCGCGTCAGGCGCGGGTGGTGTGGGGCGACCGTGTCGTCACCGTCGGCGGCGACGCGCCGGTGCGCATTCAGTCGATGACCAATACCGACACCGTCGACGTCATCGGCACCGCCATCCAGGTCAAGGAGTTGGCGATTGCCGGCTCGGAGATGGTGCGCATCACCGTCAACACGCCCGAGGCCGCCGAGGCCGTGCCGCATATCCGCGAACAACTCGACCGTATGGGCATCGAAGTGCCCCTGGTGGGCGATTTCCACTACAACGGCCACCGCCTGTTGACCGACTTTCCGGCTTGTGCCGAGGCGCTGTCGAAGTACCGCATCAACCCGGGCAATG
>NZ_JANNMI010000287.1:0-12344 GCF_031397715.1 Roseateles sp. | reverse complement strand
TCGCCGCCACAGTTCGGGCAGTGCTGCATATTGATGTCAAACACCCGCTTGAGCGGCCGTGCCCAACTGATGCGTCCGGGCCCAACTTGGGCGGTTCAAGGCTTATTTGCCGGACGCACTGTAGCGTGATTGTGTTTGCCTGGCGCGAACGACCCTCGTGCCAGGGGTGATGTGCGCGTCTCCGAGTTCAGTCTGAACGATCAACTCGCACCGGCCAATGACTGTTTGCGGGCAAGCAGTTCTGAAAGTTGTAGACCCGCTTTCAGTCTCTATGCTCAGGACGCAACTATGTGCTGAAGCCAAGTGGTGACACAAGTGGTGACATGAGTGATGCAAAAGTGCAAAAACCCCAAGTAAATCGATTACTTGGGGTTCTATCCTGGCGGAGAGGGTGTCTCCTGCATATAACTCCAGGCAGGTCCGAGGAGTTCCATTCCAATCGCACTTTCAAAGGAGAATCTTCAAAATTTGATCCCGCTTGTTCCACCCATTTCCGCGCTGTTCCGGACTAAAATCATGGGCAGGGAAATGGGCAAAAACGGGTCCCAGAAACATGGGCAGAGAAGCGGGAACGCAGCAATGGCAACACGCACACTGAACAGGCTGTCAGCGAATCTGGTGAAGGCTTTGGCGGAGCGCGGCTATTACGCAGATGGTGGTGGGCTGTACTTCCGGGTGAGCGAGTTTGGCACACGGCTGTGGGCCTTCCGGTACACGCTCCGGCGCAGGCAAGGCCCGCGAGATGGGCCTGGGTCATTACCCTCAAGTCACGCTCAAGGACGCGAGAGAGCTTGCTCTGGAGGCCCGCAAGCTGCTTCGCGAGGACCTCGATCCGATCGAGAAGCGTCAGGCGCGCAGAAGCGCGGTCGCTGCCGACCGCCAGGCCGCGCTAACCTTCGCGCAGTGCGCGGCATTGTTCATCGCCGTCAAGGAAAAGGAGTGGAAGAACGCCAAGCATGGTGAGCAGTGGCGCACCACGTTGGCAACGTATGCCGATCCGGTGATCGGCAGGCTGCTGGTGCGCGACGTGCAGCTGGCCCACATCCTGAAGATCCTGGAGCCGATCTGGACCACCAAGACCGAGACGGCGTCGCGCCTGCGCGGGCGGATCGAGAACGTGCTGGACTACGCGTCCGCCCGGGGCTATCGCCAAGCGGACAATCCTGCGCGCTGGCGAGGTCACCTCGACAAAATTTTGGCTACACCGAGCAAGGTCGCCAAGGTCGAGCACCATACTGCACTTGACTACACAGAGATCGGCGCATTCATGGTCGAACTTCGCAAGCAGCCTGGCATGGGCGCGCGGGCGCTGGAGTTCGCCATCATCACGGCAGCCCGATCGGGGGAGGTGCGCGGTGCGAGCTGGGCCGAATTGGATCTGGACAAGGCGGTGTGGACCATCCCCGAAAAGCGCATGAAGGCCGGCCGCAAGCACCGTATTCCGCTGTCTTATTCTGCGGTGCAGATGCTGCGCGCTTTGCCTCGCATCGAGGACTGCGAGTTGGTGTTCCCAAATACGAAGGGCACGGCCCTTTCGGACATGACACTGACGGCTGTCCTGCGGCGCATGGGTTGCCCGGTCACCGCCCACGGATTTCGTTCCACGTTTCGCGACTGGGCGGGGGAGACCACGGCCTACCCGCGCGAGGTCATCGAGCATGCCTTGGCGCACCAGCTCAAGGACAAGGCCGAGGCCGCCTAAGCACGCGGCACCTTGTTCGACAAGCGCCGCAGTCTGATGGCCGATTGGGCGCAGTTCTGTGACCGGGTGGCCCGTACCGCGTAGGTCACACCGATCAACGACCCACGTACGGCAAGTTCATTGCCAGCGCGCTGACATCTTGCCGGTCGGGATCTTTCTCGAATTTGCCGGTGTATGGACCAGACGGTGGTGGACTTGGGGCGGTGCGACTCAACCCCGCAGCGCCATGGCGCGTAGCAGCGCGTCGATCTGTCCGAACGCATCCTGCTGCCACTGGTCGGGCGTGCGATTGCCGAGCGCGTGCGTGTCCTCGACGAAGCGTCTCACGCACGTGGGGCCGTGCCCCTCGAAGGTGTCGAATTTGTCGGCAATGTGCCGGAAGCCGCTCTCACCGCTGGCATGTGCCAGCAGTTGGCGGCATTCTTGCGCCAGGGCCTCAATCCCACCGGGGTAGTTCCGCACGCAGTAGTAGATGTCATAGGCGTCCTTCTGCTTGTAGCGGCCCGCCAGCGCATGGCCTTTCATCGCCAGCAGCGCGGGGATGGAACATACCGCGATCTCGACGCGGTTCATCCCTCCATCCGGCATCGGGCCGGCGACCGCCACCATTTGATAGAACCGCATCGCCAGATCTGCACCGTCCGCCCGCTGCACGGCGAAGTCGTTGATCAGGGGCGGATCGTTCCTGATGATCTTCGCGTCGCGCGGCATCAGGAAATCGACGACGACGTTGATCGCCTGGCCACCATCGCGCGCGGGAACCTGGCGAACCAATTGGAAGCGCCGAAGCCCCTCACGCTGGGCGTACCCATGGCCTTGGAGCGCACCGATCAAGCTTGCGTACTCGCCGTCTCCAAGTGCCTCAGCATCAAGCCCAACGTCCACGTCGAGCGTGCCGACGTGCGGCATATCCTCGTTGGCCAGCAGCAGCCAGGGGACCGCGCCGCCGATGATGGCGAACTTGCCCTTGAAGCTGCCAAGGATCTGGCCGATCTCGATCAGCACGGACTTCACGGCCGCGGTTGTGCGGTCGTCGTACTCGGCAGCCGACTGTGGTTCCTGGGGTGGTGTCATTGGGGCCATGTGAGCCGTTCTCGGCGCAAGTGGTCGGCGGCCTCGGCACCGCGTTCGCCGGCAATGGACAGGTCAAGAAATGTCTGAACCGGGCTCGTGCAGACCGCGCCGGGCGCAGGTTCGACGGTGTCTGCGAGCAGTCCCGAGTCCTTCGGCACGATGACGACCACGTTCTCGCCTTTTGAGGCAGGGGCGAGCTTCAGCGCTGCCTGGAGCCTGTGCAGTCCTTCCTCATCGGCGAAAAAGTAGTGCGTGCCGGTGCGCCCGTAAGGAGCGAGCCACTGCGCCGCCGAGAACGATGCGAACGCAGCTCGTCCAGGACCGTCCTTGGTGGCAAGGGCGCCTCGCGCCGCGTCTTCGAACGCGTTGCCATGCAATGGCGTGTAGAAGCGCAGCCGCTCACCTGGCGGCGCGGTGTAACTTTCGCGCCATGCGTCCAGCAGTGCGTCGGGCTCTGAGAGGACGAGGCCATCGTTCGAGGCGCGCGCCCACTCCCGATCAATCAAGCCGGTGCGCACGTTGCTGATGTGTCCCAGGCTGACCTTGGTGATTTCCGCCAACTCGGTGACGCGCCATGCACGGCCGGGTGCGCGCAGCATGGCGCGCAGCACCTGGGCCGACTTTGGCCTGAACAAGGATTTGAGTTCGCGTTGCTCGGCGGCTGGCTTGTCTGCCACCACGCGCTCGATGAACACGCCGCCGAAGGCGATGCGGGCGTTTCCCTCCCGGTCGAGATAGCCCACGCCTTTCTCTTCGCACAACAGCTTCACCGCGGGTGACAGGTAGGGGGAGATGAAGACGGGCGTCGCCTGGGGGGCTCGATGGGCCACGTAGTTCCGTAGTTCTAGCAACGCGGACCGGGCATGCCGGGGTTGACCGTTTGGCTTGTACGCGCAGACGAGCACGTGCTGCCGCCCGTCCACGAGGAGCTGGGCAATCAAGTCCGGCTCCCAATCTCCGGACATGGCTTCGGCCCCGATGCTTTCTACTTGAAGGATCGGGATGTTCTCAAGCAGCTCACGCAGCATTTCACCAGCGCGAGACACTGCTTCTTTCATTGAATTTACTCCTTTCAACACCTGTTGAAAATACCATATTTATTGAAATATTGCAAAATTTTCACTTTTCAATCTATTTTCAGCATCCGTTGAAAGCTACTCTTCTGCTGAAAATTGGAGGGTAGCCTTAGCGTCTGACAGGACGAATGGCTGCGACTGCGCGACTTTGACGCAGGAGTGCCCCCGCGGTGACAGAGAGGAGCGTCCAGCGATCGCATTCATCGTAGATGGTGGAACGGCGCCATCTGCCGGTTTTTTTTCAAATATTTCCGACACTTTCCGGCGCAATTACGTAACAGATATGTAGGGCCTTGATTTTCCGCAGACATGCGAAGTCGGGCCCACGCATGTTGATTCATACCCAGGAGAAACGGAATATGCACCAGAAGATCCAGCAAGAGCCGACTATCTTGCGTCGGCGGCACGTCGAGCAGCGCACCGGTCTGTCGCGCAGCACGCTCTACCCTGCCGCCGCCGGTGGCGCTGCGCGCTGTGTCGGCAAACCAAGGCCAACATCAGGGTCAACCCTGAGACCGGGCCAATCCTGCGCGCCGTGAACGTTCAAAGACCTGCCAACTCGCCAGCCCCGAGCCTGCAGACGCCCAGACTGCGCGCTGAATCCACCCGGACTTGCGTACTTCGGCCCTCTGCGGGCTCGGCCGGGAGCTTTTTCAGGCCCTTTCTTGGGGCGTCCTATGGCGTTTGAAAATCCTATTCCCCGTCGAGCATTTCCGCCAGGTGCTGCTGTGGCCGCTGCGCCTGGTGCAGACGCAGCCGCCCGGGACCGCGCAGCGCCACCCGTGGCAGGTGCTCAAGGACCTGGGCGAGGCCTCGCCCTGGCGCGAAGTGGTGGACGAATACACCGGAGCCGCATCCCAGTTCCACGAGCGCCACTACAGCGAGTTCGTGACCTTCCTGCCCTATGTGCAGCGCTTCCTGTACGGGGAGGGCCGCAACGCGGGTCGACCGGGGCAGCCAACGGTGGACTCGCCGATGCAGGTGTTCCGGCGCCACGACATCCGCCAGGGACGCATGACGCTGCGCCGCGGCGAGGCCCCGATCGTGCTCGATATCGTGCACATCGACCTGTACTTTTTCCTGGATGTGGAACTGGTGCTGCTCAACATCGAGGTCAGTGCCGACCACCTGAGCCTGGCGCAAGCGCAGGAGCTGATGTACCGGTTCGGGCGCGGCTATCCGGCGGGCTGGCAGGCCGATGGCCAGGCCCTGCATTGCCTGGCCGACCTGCAGTGGCTCGATGCGCAGGGCCACTCGCTGGCGCAATCGGACGTCCAGCAGCGCGAGGTGTTCCTGGCCCACGTGGCGCGCCATCGCGCACCGCGCATCGCCGCGCACTGGGCCTACCTGCTGCAACCACTGGTGGGCGACTACTCCGGCCAGGTCGGGGAACTTCGGTGCCGCCAGATCGAGTATTACCGCATGCCGCTGATGGCCTATCTGGCGCTCGACAACCCGCGCTTGCTGA
Source organism: Roseateles sp. (assembly GCF_031397715.1). Lineage (GTDB taxonomy): Bacteria > Pseudomonadota > Gammaproteobacteria > Burkholderiales > Burkholderiaceae_C > Paucibacter_A. Next base: position 7,024 of record NZ_JANNMI010000287.1, on the reverse strand, counting down.
CCCGCAGCGACTTCATCCGGCTGGGCCTGGTGGCCTGGGCTGGCGCATCGGGCACGGATTCCGCCAGCCACCTGCCCTGCGCGGAGCAGCACCTGAGCGACTTCGAATCGCGCTACTGCCATGACCGCTTCTGGGCCGACGGAGGTGCGGCGCCCAACACGCGCTACCTGTGCACCGGGCATTCCCTGGTGGTCGTGGGCGGCGCCCATTCGGAGTTCTATACCTGTCGCGACCGCGGCGTGCTGTCGCAGTTCCGGCACCAGCATTTCCTGCTGTTCCTGATCGTCCATTTTCAAAAAGCCGCCTTGCTGATGTTTTCCGACAAGCTGGTGGAGGCGCTCAAGGACCTGCATGTCGACGACATCGGCAGCGTGCGCCGGTTCAAGCGCGCAATCCGTGCCAGTTTTGCGGGTTTTCTGCGTTTCACCCACCGCTACTGGTTCCATGACGTGGCCGAGCAGGCGCAGGCGCGCGCGCTGTTCCAGATGAGTGCCGGCCATCTGGGCCTTGACGCGCTGTATGCCGAGGTCAAGGAGCGCATCGCGGACATGAACAGTTATCTCGAAGCTGACAGCCTGCGCCGGCAGGCCAACACCGTGGTGCGCCTCACGGTCGTGACGATCTTCGGTCTGATCGGCACCGTGTCGACCGGTTTTCTCGGCATGAACCTGCTGGCCGAGGCCGATGCGCCCTGGAGCACCAAGCTGGCGATCTTCGGCACCGTCTTCGTGCTCACGCTCTCGCTCACGGTTTATACGATGGCCAAGTCCAAGCGCCTGTCCGATTTTCTGGACGCACTGTCAGACGAGCGGCTTACGGTCTGGCAAAAATGCAAGTCGCTGGCCCTGGTGTGGCGCGGCGACGACCACTGACCGGCTTGCGATCACGGACGCACGAGCAGCTCTGCAAAAGTTATGATGTGTACAAATCAACATTGAGGTACACAGCATGCGCACGAACATCGAGATCGAAGACAAGCTCATGAAGGATGCCCTGCGGGCAACTGGTGCGAAGACAAAGCGCGAGGCGGTTGAGCTCGGTCTCAGGACCCTGGTGCAACTGCGTGCCCAGGAGAAGGCGAGGGAGTTGAAAGGCAAAATCACCTGGGAGGGTGATCTGAACTCGATGCGGACCGACCGGTGATACTGGTCGACTCCAGTGTCTGGACCGACTATTTCCGGGCGGCGGACACGCCTCAAGTCGCGCTGCTTGACTCGTACCTTGGCAATGTCCGGCTTGCGGTGGGGGACCTGATCGCCGCCGAGGTGTTGCAGGGCGTGCGCGAGGAACGGCAGTACAGGTTGGTAAAGCGCACTCTCGATGCTTTCGAGCATGTTGACCTGGTGGGATACGCGCTGGCAGTCAGGGCTTCGCAACACTATCGGGCGCTTCGCGATCGTGGGGTCACGATTCGCAAGACCATTGACACGCTCATCGCGACGTATTGCATGGAGAACGACTTGACCCTGCTTCATGCGGATCGCGACTTCGATCCATTCGTTCAGCATCTCGGCCTCAAGATCGCGTATTCGGCAGCCTGATACTTTCTCAAGGATCGGGGCCATCGGCAATCACTGCGGGTGGCTCCCACAACCGCTTTTCTGACGGCACGCTGCCAAAGCGATGACGTACATCGCTCCGCCGGCATATCGATACCCACCCGTGAATCGCTTGCCAGTGCCAGGTTCTCGCTGACGTTCAACGGGTTTGCAGGACTGCCCGGACATCGGCAACGGTCGACCTTACACGCTGCTGTACCCGAGGATCGACTTGGTTTCCAAGTACTCCCTGATTCCGAAGTCCGCGTACTCGCGCCCGTTGCCTGACTGCTTGTAGCCGCCGTAGGGCACAGCAGGATCGTACGCCGGGTAATTCAGGTCCACCCTGCCAGTGCGGAGTCGGCGAGCCACGCGGCGCGCGCGTTCTGGGTCGGCCGACTGCACATAACCGCCCAGTCCGTAAGGGTTGTCGTTGGCGATGCGCACGGCGTCGTCTTCGTCTTGGTAAGCCAGGATCACCAGGACCGGCCCGAACACTTCGTCACGCGCGATCGTCATGCCCGGCTTGCAGACGAAGACCGTGGGCCTCACATAGTAGCCGCAGGTCAGACCAGTCGGGCGCCCGGGCCCTCCGGCGACGAGCTGCGCTCCTTCTTCGATCGCCTGCCCAATCATGCGCTGCACCTTGTCGTACTGGGCGCGATTGGCGACCGGACCCAGAATGGTGTCGGCGGCTTTGGGGTCGCCGACCACCACGCCTTCGGCAGTTGCCTTGGCGATGCGGACGACGTCGTCGAGACGGGCGCGGGGCACCAACATTCGTGTCGGCGCGATGCAGGATTGTCCAGAGTTGCGAAAGGACCCCATCACGCCTTTAGGGATGACCGACTCGAAGTCGGCGTCGGGCAGCACGACGTTGGCCGATTTGCCACCCAGCTCCTGCGTGACGCGCTTGACGGTATCGGCCGCCGCCTTGGCCACGGCGATGCCTGCGCGAGTGGAACCGGTGAAGGAGATCATGTCGACATCCGGATGCGCGGACAGGGTGGCACCCACCGTCTCGCCGTCGCCCTGGACAAGGTTGAAGACGCCGGCAGGCACCTTGGCTTCATCCAGCACGTCGGCGAACCATGCCGCGTTCAGGGGCGCCAGTTCGCTTGGCTTGAGCACCATCGTGCAGCCCGCGGCAATGGCTGGGGCGACCTTGCAGACAATCTGGATCATGGGGGCATTCCAGGGCGTGATCAGGCCGCACACGCCGATCGGCTCGTGCGTGATCATGCTCGTGCCCCGCCGCAAGTCGAAGTCCATGCTCGCCAGTGAAGCAATCGTCTGCTCCAGTTGCCTGAACGCTATCCCGGTCTGGAGTGCGAGCGACGGCCCACTCGGAATGCCGACTTCCTGGGTCATGAGGTCGGCGACTTCCTGGCTGCGTCGCTGATACACCTCGGCGATTCGGCCAAGGATCGCCACCCGGGCAGCTGGGTCAGTCCGCGAGCAACTGTCGAACGCCCGCCGGGCTGCCTTGACGGCCCGATTCACATCTTCAGCGGTGCCGAGCGCCACTTGGGCAATCACTTCCTCGGTCGCGGGGTTCAGCACGTCCTTCAATAGGACGCTGTTGGCGGGGGGCACCCATTTACCGTCGATATAGAACTTGTCGGTATACAGCATGGTTCCTTCCATTGATACAGTAGCGGCGCGTTGATGGGCTGATTGACCGCCACCTCACATCCTCAAGTGTTGGTGCCAGCCGGTAGGTACAGGTCACGTCGTCAGTTCGAATTTCTTGTTCGCCGCAATGTAGTCGTGGTCGATCTCGACGCCGATTCCGGGCGCTTCCGGCGGGCGGACGAACCCTTGCGCATCGGGTGCCAAATAGGCCTTGAGTGCGTAGTCATAACCTTCCTCGGGCACCAGTATCTCTATGTATTCGGCGTTCGTCGCGCCACACAACACGTGCAGGTTGGCGTAATTCATCAAGGGGCTGGCGCCGTGGTGCGATGCGACCTTCACACCGAAAGCCTCGCACAGCACGGCTGTCTTGACCATGCCGGTCACACCGGCCTTCCAGTAGACATCGCACAGCACCATGTCGAGCGCGTCCGCACGCAAAAAGTTGGCAACAGAGTACACGTGACCGGCCACGGTCTCGGCTCCGACGATCGGGATGTCGAGAGCCCGACGCAACTGTGCGTAGCCTTCGATGTCGTAGTGCGATGTCGGCTCCTCGTACCAAGTGAACCCGAGTTTGTCGATGGCCCGGCCGACCTTGAGCGAATCGATCCGGTCGTATGCTTTGGCCACGTCAAGCATCAGGGCGACATCAGGGCCGACAGCCTCACGCACAGCGCGGCACAGTTCGATGTCCTTGGCGGCGACCTGGAACGGGTGCAGCTTGTAGGCCTTGTACCCGCGGGCCACACAACGGCGGGCCTCCGCGACGTAGGCATCGATCGACTCCATGTTGGCCGAGCTGGCATAGGCCAGAATGCGGTTGCTCCGGCCGCCAAGCATGCGGTACAAGGGAACGTTTGTCGCCTTGCCGAGCAGGTCCCAAAGCGCCACGTCGATAGCGCTGACGGCAAATACCGGAACGTATCCAGCGGGTTCCATGGATACCATGGCTTGCCAGATCGCCTCGTGATCGCGCGCGTCTTGCCCGACCACTCTGGGCGCAAGGGACTTGACAATCGCCTCGGCAAGACCGCGGCCAGACTGACCGCCATGGGCGCGCGCCATCGCGCTGCCTTCCAAGCCACCTTCGGCCTCCACGGTGACGAGCACGATCTCCTGGTCATGGCCGAACCGTTTCGCATGGATGGGGACCGCAGGCTGCCCGTAGCACACTGTTCGGATGTGGGTGATTCTCATCGGGGGCCGCCTCCCGAACATCCGCCTAAAGGTGGTGAGCTGAATAGTGGCAGCATGGTGCTTCTCTGTTTGGCGTGTTGCACTAGGCAATTGTTTGTCACATCGCTGGCTGCAGTCACTGGAAATCGAGTGCCTTACCAGTTTGCGCGTCGAACCAGCGTACCCGATCGTCCGAGCTCGGATTGAGCCCGATCGGCTGACCGGGAGCGAACATGAGTTGCGCCGGCAGGAACGCAGTGACCAGGGTATCGCCGATGTCGGCGCGCAGTTGTACGCGTGATCCCATGAACTCCACCGTCCGTACGGTACCTTTGAGCCGCGCCGTTTTCAGATCACCGGCGACAAGATCCTCTGGGCGGATGCCTGCGCTGACAGAGCTTGCCAAACTGCTCGTCCGCGGCGGGGCCACAAGATCGACGCCATTGGATTGGAGCCGTCCATCGGCGAATCGGCCGGAAAAGATGTTCATCCCGGGTTCGCCAAGGAATTGCGCCACAAACAGATTGGTCGGCTGGTAATACAGCTGTTGCGGCGTGCCGACTTGCTCGATGCGACCGTTTGACATGACGACGATGCGATCCGACAGCGTCATCGCCTCGCTCTGGTCGTGGGTTACGTAAAGCATCGTCGCGCCCAGGCGCAAATGCAGATCCTTCAGCTCCGAGCGCATCTGGATCCGCAACTGCTGGTCGAGGTTCGACAACGGCTCGTCCAACAGGTAGAGGGCAGGAGTTCGCACCATCGCCCGCCCAAGCGCAACGCGTTGGCGCTGTCCTCCGGATACCTCGCGGGGGTATCGGTCAAGCAGCTTTTCCAGGCCCAGGCTGGCGGCAGCTTCCATGACTTTTTTCCGAACATCGGTCTCGGCCATGCGCCTGCGCCTGGCGCGCAATGGAAAGCCGATGTTCTCGAACACGGTAAGGTGCGGATAAAGCGCATAGGACTGGAACACCATGGCGATGTCCCGGTCCGAGGGCTTGGCCGTCGTGACATCGTGATCACCGATGAAGATCCTTCCTTCGCTCGGTAAATCTAGCCCGGCGATCATGTTCAGGGTGGTGCTCTTGCCGCACCCGGACGGACCCAGCAGGGTCAGGAACTCGCCTGGGTCGAGGTGGAAATTGATCCCGGAAACCACTTGCGTCGTGCCGTAACTCTTGGCCACATCGACAAACCGGGCGGAGCGCGCGGCAGTACCGGCGCAGGACAGGACTGGTGTCGTCATTGCGAGCGTCATCCCTTCACGGAGCCTTCGGAAAAGCCGCCGATCAGATAGCGGCGAAACAGCAGGAACATCACAACCGGCGGCAAAGTGGCAATGACGACTCCAGCCATCAGAGCGCCCCAGTCCCGGCCATGAAATCCCTGAAAGAAAATGAGGGCGACTGGCAGCGTTCTCAGGCGGGGCGTGTCGACCATGGTCGTGGCCGTGATGTAGTCGTTCCAGGAATAAAGAAAACCGAACGCCGCAGCCGCGATCAGCGCCGGTTTTGCACCCGGAAGAAGTACTTTCCATACCGCTTCCCAACGGCCGTAACCGTCGACCAATGCCGCCTGTTCCAGTTCTCTTGGAAGGCTTGAGAATTGGGCACGCGTCATCCAAACTGCGAATGGCACCACATGCGCCGCGTACAGGATGGGCAGGGTCAGACGGGTGTCGAACAGGCCGGCGAAGTTGAACATGATCTGCGTCGGGAGCAGGACCGCAAAGCTGGGCACTGCCATGGCCCCCATGAAAATCAACAGCACCAACCGCTTGCCCGGCACCTGAAAACGTACCAGCGCGTAACCGGCGACGGCGCCCAGCGCCACCGCTATGGCGACGGCGCTGACGGTGTAGATGGCACTGTTCAGAAAATTCCATTGCACACCTTCGGCGATCAGCCTTCGGTAATGGTCGAGTGTCGCTTCGGTCGGAACAAGGCGCGGCGGCACCGCAAAGATCTGGTTGGTCGCCTTCAGGGATGTGGAAATGGCCCAGACGATCGGCCCCAGGACAACCATTGCTGCAATCAGCGAAAAGGCGGTCAACACCGAGCGGGAAAGCGGTCTCATGCGTCGCTCCGTGTCTTGTCGCCGAGCAACTTGACGTATCCCACGATCAGCAGCATGTTGATGAGAAACATCATGATCGCAATTGCGTTGCCACGGCCCTGGTTAAGCTCCACGAATCCGGTCTCGTAGAGCAGGAAACCGAGTGTTGTGGTGCGGTGAATGGGGCCGCCTGATGTCAGCCCGATGATGATTTGCACCTCATTGAAATAGCTGATCGTCAGCATGGAGAGCACGATCAGCAAGGACGGTGCGAGTAACGGCAAGGTGATTTTGCGGAAACGCTCGATGACACCCAGCCCGTCGACGGCAGCGGCCCGGTACAGATCGGCGGGTATCTGGCCCAAGCCCGCAATCAGAATGATTGACGCGAAAGCGAACGTTCTCCAGACACCTACGACAATGACCGTGGGCATCGCAAGGGCCGGGTCGGCAAGAAGGTTGGCGGGTGGCAGTCCGGCAAAGGCCAGGATGCTGGTGGCGAGGCCGCCGGGGGACGGAAGCAGAATCCATTTCCACAACAGGGCCACAACGATCGGACTCATCGCCCAAGGCACCAGTAACACGGTGAGCAACAGGCGTCCCCGGGCGCCGAGCTG
>NZ_JANNMI010000225.1:0-13612 GCF_031397715.1 Roseateles sp. | reverse complement strand
TCCGACCTGCTCGAGCCAGCCGAAAGTCGGCTTCGGCGATTTGATTTCAACGGTTCTGAATGATTCCAATGTGCCCGGCGCCGTCACTCCGAATTTGCTTTTGACAGGCCTAGCGTCGGACCTGCGCACTCGCCCGACCTGTATTTATCCCTTTCATCCCCTTCATCCTGGCTAAAAAATTTTCCGGCGCCACAGATCAATGTTGGTCTATCCAGAGATTTGAAAATGGCTGATGCGAAGAAAGAAGCTGAGCCAGGATGGAGGGGATAAAGGGGATAAGACATGAATGCTGTCGGGCTTCTGTCATAACTTAAGCTAAGAGCGGATTCAGTCCGACAGCCTCGCGTTCGAGCGCCTGCTCCGGGCACAGAGCTGACCGCGCCTGAACGCCGTCAACTCGGCCTTCACAGCCCAGATATCAAGCTGTAAATCATCCGGTCGATCCGGTCGCCGCAGCGACTTTGTCCTGCGTCTTGCTGTCGAAATCACTCGCTTCATGGCGCTCCCACAGCTGGCCGGCCGGCTCGCCCCAGGTGCGGTTGACCATGCGGCCGCGTTGCACCGCCGGCCGGGCTGCGATCTGTTTCGCCCAGCGCTGCAAGTTGACATAACTGTCGACCTGCAGGAACTCGGCGGCGTCATAGAGCTGGCCCAGGGCCAGCGCGCCATACCAGGGCCAGACGGCGATGTCGGCGATCGTGTAGTCGTCGCCGGCCAGATACGCGCTATCGGCCAGACGCCGGTCCAGCACATCGAGCTGGCGCTTGACCTCCATCGCAAAGCGGTCGATCGGGTACTCCAGCTTGCTCGGCGCATAGGCATAAAAATGCCCAAAGCCGCCGCCCAGATACGGCGCGCTGCCCATCTGCCAGAACAGCCAATTCAAGCATTCGGCGCGGCCGGCCGGGTCGGCAGGCAAAAAAGCGCCGAACTTCTCTGCCAGATGCAACAGGATGGCGCCGGACTCAAACACCCGCATCGGCATCGCCCCGCTGCGGTCCAGCAGCGCAGGGATCTTGGAGTTGGGGTTGACGTCCACAAAGCCACTGCCGAATTGGTCACCGTCGCTGATGCGGATGGGCCAGGCGTCGTACTCGGCGCCGCTGTGGCCAGCGTTCAGCAACTCCTCCAACAGCACCGTGACCTTGACGCCGTTGGGCGTCGCCAGCGAGTAGAGCTGCAGCGGGTGGCGGCCGACCGGCAAGGCTTTCTCATGCGTGGGGCCGGCCACCGGCCGATTGATGCTGGCGAACTGGCCGCCGTTGGGCTTTTGCCAGACCCAGAACTTGGGCGGCGTGTAGGAGTTGGATGAATCGTTCATGCGATCAAGTTTTTCCGAGGTTAAGTGGTGTCAGCGGCTCAGCCCCACTGAGCAAGGCGATCAAATTGTCGACCGCCAAATTGCACATCGCCCGCCGGGTGGGCACGGAAGCGCTGGCGATGTGCGGTGTCAGCACCACATTGCTCAAGGCCAGCAGGGCCGGGTTCACGGCCGGCTCGCCCTCGAACACATCCAGGCCGGCGGCAGCCAGGCGGCCGGCGGCCAAGGCCTCGGCCAACGCCGCGTCGTCCACCACGCCGCCGCGCGCGAGATGGGTCAAGGTGGCCGAGGGCTTCATCAGCGCCAGCTCCCGCGCACCAATCAGATGATGGGCGGCCGGCGTGTAGGGCAACACGATGATGAGGTGATCGGCGCGCCGCAGCAACTCGTCTTGCGCCACCCATTGCGCGCCGAGCGGCGCCTCTAACTCTGCGTCCAAGCGGCTTCGGTTGTGATAAATCACCTGCATGCCAAAGCCCAGGGCGCCGCGCCGGGCGATCGCCTGGCCGATGCGGCCCATGCCGAGAACGCCCAAGGTCGTGCCGTGCACATCGGCGCCGGCCAACAGGTCGACGGTCCATTGGCCCCAACGGCCGGCGCGCAGGTAATGCTCGGCCTCGGTGATGCGCCGCGCCGCCGCCAGCATCAAGGCAAAGCCAAAGTCGGCCGTGGTCTCGGTCAGTACATCCGGTGCGTTAGTAACCCGGACGCCGTGGGCGCTGCAAGCGGCCAGGTCAACATTGTTGTGTCCCACCGTCATCAAGCAGACGGCGCGCAGCTCGGGGCAGGCGGCCAACAGCGTCTGGTCAATCAGCTCGGTGCCGGTGGCAAACAAGCCGGCCTTACCGGCCAGGCGGCGGATCAGCTCGGGTTGCGGCAAGGGCTGATCATCGAGCGGCTCTTCAAGCTCGAAATGCTCGGCCAAGCGGGCCACGATGTCGGGGAAGATGCGCCGGGCCAGCAGAACTTTTGGGCGACTGCTCATGCTCTTCACTCCTGCAGAAAATGCGTGAAGTCAGCCACCGCCGCACGCTCGGTCTGCAACGTGTTCTCTATCGCCTGTGGGTCGGCATAACCCAGCGCCATGCCGCAGACCAGCATCTGCGCCGGCGGCAGGCTCAACTCTTCAGCGATCAAGCGGTGGAACTGCGTGAAGGCGGCCTGCGGGCAGGTGTGCAGGCCATGGCCGCGGGCCGCGATCATGATGCTTTGCAAGAACATGCCGTAGTCCAACCAGCTGCCCTGTTCCATCACCCGGTCGATGGTGAACATCAGGCCGACCGGCGCGTCGAAGAATTGGTAGTTGCGGCCGTGCTGCGCGTGCATGCCGGCGCGGTCGGTCTTGGCCAAGCCCAGCAGACCGTACAAATCCCAGCCGACCTTGCGGCGCCGGTCGATATAGGGCGAGGCCCACTCAACGGGGTAGTAGGCATATTCCGGGCTGTGCGTGCTCAGCTCGGCCGGGTCGTTATGGGCGGCCATGATGCGCGCGCTCAGGCGCTCTTTGGCCGCCCCCGTCAGCACATGCACCTGCCAGGGTTGGGTATTGGTGCCGGACGGCGCGCGCGCGGCCACGCGCAGGATTTCTTCGATCAAGGCGCGCGGCACCGGAGTGGGCAAAAACGCCCGCATCGAGCGGCGGGTTTCTATCGCCTTGTCTACGGCGGCCTGGGCTTGCGGGCTGGGGAGATCAAATAGGTTCACGGCATCAATCCTTCTGGAGCGTTTGTAAAGCACGGACAAATTCAGGGGGCAAGGCGCTGACCGGCCGGCGCGTCTGCCGGTCTACATAAACATGGACGAAATGGCCGCGTGCCGCGCACAGCTCGGCGCCTTCAGCGAACAAGGCGATCTCGTAGCGCACGCTGGAGGCGCCCTGCTTGGCAACACGCAGGCCGGCCTCGATGCGCTGCGGAAACGCCAGCGCATCAAAATAGTTGCACTGCGTCTCCACCACCAGGCCGATCACCGTGCCGGCATGGATGTCGAGCGCGCCGGCGCCGATCAGGTACTGGTTCACCGCGGTGTCGAACAGGCTGTAGTAGACGACGTTGTTGAGGTGGCCGTAGATGTCGTTGTCCATCCAGCGCGTGCTCAGGGGCTCGAAGCGGGCGTAGGCGCTGCGGGGTTCGGGCGCGGGGCGGGCTGGGCTGTTCATGGCCGCGATTCTGGCATTGACGACGGGCTCAATTCGCGCCACATCCACCAACTCTGCGCCGCCGCGTTAAGCGTGTTGACCTGACAAGCCAGGGTGGTGGTGATGTCGTGGCCATAGCCGCCGGCCATGCTCAGCGCCACCGGGATGCGGCGTGTGCGCAGGGCGTCGAGCACCAACCGGTCGCGCGCCAGCATGCCGGCCGTGGTCAGCTTGAGCCGGCCCAGGCGGTCGCCTTCATGCGGGTCGGCACCGGCCAGATAGAAGACCAGGTCGGGCGGCGTCTGCCCCTGCAGCGTCCAGATGCGCTCCAGCGCGGCTTCGAGCGCGGCCATGTACTCGGCGTCACCGCAGCCGTCGGGCAGTTCCACATCCAGATCGCTGACTTCCTTGCGGGCCGGGAAGTTCTTGGCGCCATGCATGGAGAAGGTGAACACGCTGGGGTCGTCACGGAAAATCGCGGCCGTGCCATTGCCCTGGTGGACGTCGAGGTCGATCACCAACACCGACAGCGGCTTGCAATGCTGCCGGCCCCACTCGGCCTGCATCAACTTGGCGGCCACGGCCACATCGTTGAAGACGCAATAGCCCGAGCCCCGCTCGGCGAACGCATGGTGGGTGCCGCCGGCCATATTCGCGGCCACGCCCTCTTGCAAGGCCGCGCGCGCCGCCGCGATGCTGGCGCCGACCGAGTGACATGAGCGCAAGGCCATCTGCGCCGACCAAGGGAATCCGATCTCGCGCTGCGCGACCGCGCTCAAGCTGCCCTGCATGACCGCATCGATGTAGTCGGGCCTGTGCACCAACGCCAGCTCGGCCGCGCTGGCCGCCGGCGCCGCCTGCATGCGCAACCGGCCAGGCTGAGCCTCGAAATGCTCTCGCAGCAGTCGGTATTTAGACTGCGGAAACGGGTGCTGGGGCGGCAGCGCCAGGCTATGTGCATCGGAGTGGAAGGCCAGCATGACCGACACCATAGCCGCTTTGGCAGGCTGCCTCTGTCATACCCACGACATGCCCAACACGCAAGCTCAGTTAGAGGGGAATTCGACGCAAATCAAACTCCCCCCTAACTTGTTGCAGCGCAGCAAAAATACCTTGCAAAGTCAAAGCGCCTCCATATACTTTGCCTTGTTGCAGCGCAACAAATCCCGCTGTCGAAGCAATTCAACAGACCAACATCTCGGGGTAGACCCCCAGTCAAGGAGTGCTACATGCTGACCGCAGAACAAATCATCAAAGCCCACAAAGCCAATATCGACACGCTGTTTAGCCTGACGAGCAAGGCTTTCGAGGGCGTGGAAAAGCTCGTCGAGCTGAATATGCAAGTCGCCAAGACCGCACTGGCCGAGGCCGTGGAGTCCAGCCAGGCTGTTCTGTCGGTGAAGGATGCCCAGGAGTTGCTGGCCCTGCAAACGACCTTGTTGCAGCCCAGCGCCGAGAAGGCAGCCTCCTACAGCCGCCATCTGTATGACATCGCCACCAGCACCAATGCGGCCGTCAGCAAGGTCGCCGAGACGCAAATCGCCGACGTGCAGGCACAGTTCTCGACCGTGATGGAAAGCGCGGCCAAAAACGCACCGGCCGGCAGCGAGAACGCCGTCGCCATGGTCAAAACCGCCGTCGCCGCTGCCAACAGCGCCTTCGAGTCCATCCAGCAAGCCACTCGCCAAGCCAGCGAAGTGGCCGAGGCCAACTTCGAAGCCGCTGCCGACTCGGCCGTCAAAGCGTCGCAGACCGCCACGCGCACGACCAAGCGCACCGCCGCCTAAATCGTAGCCCGCGTAGGCCCGCGTAGGCCCGCGTCGGCCCGCGTCGCCAAGCCCGGCCCAATGCCGGGCTTTTTTGCGTCCGCAGCATCCCCCAGAGACTCGGCCGCTGATTGAATTCATAGTTATTTGCTGCACCGCAACAAATAGTCCTTGCAAAACAATTCCAAGTGCCTACAATTCAGTTTGTTGCAGCGCAGCATTTAACTGAGCCGCACCGAGCACGACCATTTTTGCAATCAACGGGGCAAGCCCCCACACCGGAGCACACCATGCTGACAGCTGAACAATTTTTGGCCGCCCACAAAGCCAATGTCGAGACTCTCTTCGGCCTGACCAACACCGCTTTCCAGGGCGTTGAAAAGCTGGTCGAGTTGAATATGCAAGTCGCCAAGACCGCCTTGGCCGAAGCCGTTGAGTCGACGCAGGCCGTGATGTCGGTCAAGGACGCTCAAGAGTTGCTCAGCCTGCAAGCCACCTTGCTGCAGCCAAGCGCCGAGAAGGCTGCTGCATACAGCCGCCATGTGCAAGAGATCACCAGCAGCACCAGCGCCGAAGTCGCCAAGGTTGCCGAAGCTCAGGTTGCCGATGCACAAAGCAAGTTTGCCACCCTGGTCGAGACTGCCTCCAAGAACGCACCGGCCGGCTCCGAGAACATGGTTGCCATGGTGAAGAACGCCATCACCACCGCCAACAATGCGCTGGAGTCGGTGCAAAAGGCCGGCAAGCAAGCCGCCGATGTGGCCGCCGCCAACTTCCAGGCCGCCACCAACTCGGCCGTCAAGGCTTCGCAGACCGGCGTCCGCGCTGCCAAGCGCGCTGCCTAAGCCACAGGTTCGCTGAACAAAAAGGCCCGGTGCAGGCATGCACCGGGCCTTTTGCTTTATCGCGGCCTAATCTGCAAGCGATCCAACTGGTCCGCCACCAGCTCCAGCCGCAACAAGGGGTTGTCCAGCTGCATCAGGCGTTGGCGCTCGTCGGCGGCCAAGGGCAGCAATTCGCACCAGCGGTTGGCCAGCCAGCCACAGTCGCCCCAGCGATAAGGCGGCTGCAAGGGCAGATCGAGCGCGGCCGCGCCCTGCTCCAACTGGTGCAACAGGGTCTGCAAGAGCTCGGCCGCCGGCGCCAAGTCGGCCGGCACCGCCACGTCGGTGTCCGCCGCCAACAACTCGGCCTGGCCCGACCACAGGCCATGTGGGGCCTGCTCGCTGCTGAGCAGTTTGAAGCGCTGGCCGCCGACGCAGCGCAACTTGAACAGGCCGGCCTGGGGTTTTTCCAACACCTGGATATGCGCCAAGGTGCCCAGCAAGTTGAAACGCTCAGGTGCAAAACTGGCTTGGCGCGCCACGCGCTGGCGCACCTCGCCGCCTTCAAGCAGGCTCACCACCCCAAACGGCAAACCGGCCTTGTGGCAACGCTCCACCATGTCCAGATAGCGCGGCTCGAACACCTGCAGCTGCAAATAGCCACCGGGGAACAAAACCGATTGCAGGGGGAACAGCGGAATGAGCAGCGGGTTCATATAGGCGGCAGCACGATCAATGTGTCTTGGCGCTAATCTTGGCACGAAGCTGGGGCAGCGCGGCCAGAGCCGCCTCGCGCCCGGCCTGCACCGCCCGCTTGCGCGCACCAAAGTCGGCACTGCCGACGCCGTCGAGCTTGGGCCGTATCACCACATCGGCGTCGCGCAGCTCGAAGTTATTGATGCTGCGCCCCATGATGGAGAAGGTCTGCAGCAGCATGCGAATGGCGTCGCTGCCGGGCTTTTCGTCCGGCGGTGCGCTGATGTCCACCGCGATCACCAGCTCGGCGCCCATCTGGCGCGCATAGCGGACCGGCACCGGTGCGACCAGTCCGCCGTCCACATACTCGCGGTTGCCGATCTTGACCGGCTGAAACACCGCCGGCACCGAGCTGGAGGCCCGCACGGCGGCCCCCGCGTCGCCGCGGCGGAACAAGATGCCGCTGCCATCGGCCAAATCGGTGGCCACGATGCCCAGCGGCAGCTTCATTTGCTCGATTTGTTTGGCGCCGGTTTTCTCCCGCACATAACGCGCCAAGGCCTCGCCACGGATCAAGCCGCGGGTCGGGAAGGCCCAGTCGGTGATGGCGCCCTCGTCCATGTTCTCGGCCAGGCTGGCCATTTCACGCCCACTCAAGCCCGAGGCATAGAGCGCCGCCACCAAGCTGCCGGCCGAGGTACCGGCGACCAAGTCGACCTTGATGCCCTGCTCTTCCAGCACCTGGATCACGCCGATATGGGCAAAACCGCGCGCCGCGCCGCCGCCCAGGGCCAGGCCGATGCGGGGCGGCACAGGGATACGCGGCGGCACTGGCTCCGCAATCACAGGCATTGAAGGCGGCGTTGGCATGGGCACGGCGGGCACCAAGGGAGCGCTGGAACAAGCGACCAACAAGGCGCTCATCAAGAGGGCCGTCAGACCGCGGCGCAGGTTGGACCGGGTCGCCGCGAAAAATAGGGATAGGAGCATGGCCGATTCTAGAAGGCTGCAACACAATCAAGCCCAGCACACAAGCATATGGAGACCAGCATGGCGATCCAACACGCAAACCTCGGCCAATTGATAGACCTGAAGGCGTTGACCGAATACAACGCCGAAGCGCCCAGCACCAGCTTGATCAAGGGCGATCAGCTGCAGCTGCTGCACCTGTTGCTGCCGGCGGGCCAACACTTGAGCCAACACAAGCTGGCCGGTGAGCTGTGCATCCAATGCCTGGCCGGCCGTGTGCGGCTGGACATGGCCGGCACCCAGCTGCCGCTCAGCGCTGGCCAACTGACCGTGCTGCGCGCCAACGAAGCGCATGCGGTAGTGGCGGAGCTGGACAGCAGCCTGCTTTTGACCGTGGTGCACAAGATCTAGGGACGCTCTGCATAACTCCGCGCGGCGTGTGCTAGCACGGCCTCGGGCGGTCTGCGGCGTTGCATTTTTTGCCAATAGCTACGGCTATTGGCTGCAAAACGCGCCTTGCAGCCCATCCCGATCCGCACTGCACCCACTCGCGCTGAGCTACGCAGAGCATCCCTAGGTCGGCCACAAAGCAGGGAAAGCCCAGCCCAAAGCCGGCGCAGGGCGCGGCCACAATCGCCGCCATGAGCACCCCCACCCGACCACGCCGCTGGGCGCGCCGCTTCGTTTTTGGCCTCGGCAGCCTGTTTTTACTGACCGTCTTGAGCGCCTGGGTCGCGCTTCGCGCCAGCCTGCCGCAGCTGGACGGCGCCATCACGCTGCCCGGCTTGAGCGCACCGCTGAGCATGGAACGCGACGCGCTGGGCACCGCCGTGCTGCGCGGCGAAAACCGGTTAGACCTCGCACGTGGCCTGGGCTTTTTGCACGCACAAGAGCGCTTCTTCGAGATGGATTTGACGCGCCGCTCGGCGGCCGGCGAGTTGTCGGCCCTGTTTGGGGCCAAAGCCCTGCCGCGCGACAAGGAGCGCCGTGCCCACCGGATGCGCGCACGCCTGACCGAGCGCCTGGCCCAATTGACGGCGCCCGAGCGCGCCTTGCTAACTTCTTACGCCGACGGCATCAATGCCGGCCTGGCGAGCCTCAAGCTACGGCCCTGGCAATACCTAATCCTGCGCGCCGAACCCGCGGCTTGGGAGCCGGTGGACTCGCTGCTGGTGGTCAGCGAGATGTTCTGGATGCTGCAGGGTAAAAGCATCGAGGCCGGCTTCGAGCGCGCCTATCTGCGTGAACGCAGCGGTGATGCGGTGTTCGAGTGGCTGAATCCGCGCGGTGGCTCGTGGGACGCCGCGCTGGACGCCAGCCATTTGCTGCCGCCCGCCAGCCCCGCGCCGGCACAGCTGGACCTGCGCAAGCGGCTGGCGCTGCGCCTGCCGGCCGGGGCTGCTGAGCAAGGCGCCGAAGAACAGCAAATAGGCAGCAATAACTGGGCTGTATCCGCCAGCCGCAGCGCCAACGGCCGCGCCATCCTGGCAGGCGACATGCACCTGGAACTGGGCGTGCCCAGCATCTGGTTCCGCACCCAGTTGGAGATCAAGAACGCCCAGGGTCAGGTCTTGCGCGCGGCCGGCTTGAGCTTACCCGGCACGCCCAGCCTGGTGGTGGGCTCCAACGGCCAGGTCGCCTGGGGTTTTACGAATGCCTACGGCCAGTGGTTCGACTGGATCAAGCTGCCGGCCGACTTGCCGCCGGCGCGCCTGCAAGCGTTGACCGAGACCATTGCCGTCAAGGGCGCGCCGGCGCAAACGCTGGCGGTGCAGGAGCTCGACGGCGCGCCCGTCGTGCGCACCCAGGACGGCCAGCGCTATGCGCTGCGCTGGATTGCCCACCAGGGCGAAGCCTATAACCTGGGGCTGGACGAACTGCTGTGGGCCCACGACGTGCCCGCCGCGCTGCAGCTGGCGCAGGCGGCCGGCATGCCGCACCAGAACATCGTCGTCGCCGACGCGCAGGGCCGGATCGGCTGGACTCTGGCCGGCCGCTTGTGGACGCAGGCGCCCCTGGCAGCCAGCTATGCGCGCTTTCAAACGCCTGACCTGGCGGCCCATCAATGGCTGAAGACGAGCGACTACCCCAAACTGCTGAATCCGGCCGATGGCCAGCTCTGGACCGCCAATAACCGCCAACTGGGTGGACCGCAGGCGGACCTGATCGGCGACGGCGGCTTTGCCCTGGGCGCGCGAGCACAGCAAATTCGGGACCGTTTGAGTGCGCGCCCCCGGCACGATCAGGCCAGCCTGGGTGCGCTTCATTTCGACACCGAGGCCCGTTTCATCAAGACCTGGGGGGATCGCTTGCAACCCTTGCTGGCCGGCCGCCCGGCCTACGCAGAAGCCAGCGCCCAGCTCAAGCAATGGAATGGCCGCGCCGATGCCGACCAGGTGGCCTACCGCTTGATTCGCACGGTACGCCTGCGCACGCTGGAGCAGCTCTGGGTCGCCTGGAGCACACCGTTCCTGGGCGCCATGCAAGCCGACACCAAACTGCGCTTCAAATCCAGCCCGCAGTTCGAATACAGCGCCGTGCAGGCCCTGATTGAGCGCCCGGCTCACCTGCTGCCCGCTGGCTTCAGCGATTGGGATGCCTTCGCTCTGGCGCAAGTGGACGCAGCGCTGCGGGAGTTGACGCTGGACGGCACGCAAGCGCTGGCTCAAGCCAGCTGGGGCCAGGTCAACCGCAGCCACATTCAACATGTGATGTCCAAAGCGCTGCCGGCCCTGGCACCCTGGCTGGACATGGCGCGCCAAGCCCAAAGCGGTGACGCTCACCTGCCTTTTGTGGCCGGGCCCGCTTTCGGTCAATCGCAGCGCCTGGTGGTCTCGCCGGGGGTTGAGGCCGAAGCCACCCTGTCAATGCCCGGCGGTCAAAGTGGCCATCCGCTGTCACCGTTTTACGGCGCCGGCCATGCCGATTGGGCGGTGGCCAAGGCCACCCCGCTGCTGGCCGGCGCCACCTTGCATCGGCTTCAAGCGACGGCCCCACCCTAGCAGCCCTGGCCGAGGCCCGCTGTCCCGCTGTTTCAGGCCATCAAGAAACTTTGTAGCTCTGCAAATGAATGCTGGTCTCGGTGGTCTCAATACCCTTGATCAGACGCACCCGCTCCAGCACATTGGCCAACTCGCCCAGACTGGGCGCGCTCAGCTCGGCCAGCAGGTCCCAGCGACCGTTGGTCCCAGCGACCGTTGGTGTCGAACAGCCCCGACACGCCCGGCTCGCCGAGCAAAATGCTGATCACCTCGCGGGTCTTGTTGCCCTCCACCGCGATGCTCATCCAGGCAGTGATCTGGTTCGGCGTTGCTTCGGGGCGCAGCTTGACCGTGTAGCCATTGATCACGCCGGAGTCCTCCAGCTTGGTGATGCGGTTGGCCACGGTGCCGCGCGCGACCTTCAGCTTGAGGGCCAAAGTGGCGACGCTGGCGCGTGCATCCAGACGCAGCAGCGCGATCAATTGCTGATCCAAAGTGTCCATGGCGATTGCCTTCGTTTCTGTCATTTGACACTCAATTCTGCCATTTCGGCATTTGCCTCTACCTAAATGATAGAAACCATTGTCTTTTTGAGCTTTTCTTGCTCTTCTCGCTAACAGCGGCCTTGGCCAGAATCCAGTCATTCGAATAACGGAGACTCTCATGACCACCCTGCTGACGACCCAAGATGTTGCGCTCATCACCCAAACCTTGGGTCTGCCCGAGGTGTTCAAACGGATGGTGGGCTATATCGAAGCCGACTATCTGCGTTGGAACGAATTTGAAAAGAGCGCCCGCGTCGCCAGCCATACCGAGGACGGCGTGATTGAGCTGATGCCGATTGCCGACGCCAGCCTGTACAGTTTCAAATACGTCAACGGCCATCCCAAGAACACCCGCCTGGGTTTGCCGACCGTGATGGCGGTGGGCTTGCTGGCCGAAGTGGCCACCGGCCGACCCGAGTTGGTCAGCGAGTTGACGCTGACCACCGCGATCCGGACGGCAGCCACGTCGGTGATGGTGGCCCGCAAGCTGGCTCGAAAAAACGCCAAATCCATGGCCTTGATCGGCAATGGCGCGCAGAGCGAATTCCAGGCGCTGGCCTTCCACTATCTGCTAGGCATCAGCGAAATCCGCCTGTTCGACATCGACCCGGCCGCCACCGCCAAACTAACCCGCCACTTGCAGGGTCTGCCGGGCCTGACGCTGCGGGTCTGCGCCAGCACCCATGAGGCCGTGCGCGGTGCCGACATCATCACCACCGTGACCGCCGACAAAACCAATGCCACCATCATCTCGCCTGAGATGATCGAAGCCGGCATGCACATCAACGGTGTCGGCGGCGACTGCCCCGGCAAGACCGAGATGCATCGCGGCGTGCTGGAAGCGGCCAAGGTGTTCGTCGAATTCGAGCCGCAGTCGCGCATCGAAGGCGATCTGCAACAGATGCCGGCAGACTTTGCCGTGACCGAGTTTTGGCGCGTCTTGAAAGGCCAGGCCAGCGGCCGCGATAACGCCGAGCAAATCACGTTCTTTGACTCGGTCGGTTTTGCGCTGGAGGACTTCTCGGCGCTGCGCCTGCTGCGCGACTGCGCGCGCGAGCTGGGTCTGGGCCAAGACGTCAGCCTGATCCCCAACATGGCCGACCCGAAGAACCTGTTCGGCCAGCTCGGTCTGGCGCTGGCTGCGCCCAAGTTGCAGGCGGCCTGAGGTGATCTCGTCAGTCCAGGCCCGCCAGCGCCGCCGCTACCCGCAGGTCAAGCTCGGCTAGGCCCACACCCAAGCGCGTCAGCGCCGGCTCGGCCAACCCGCGCAGCGGCGCGCCCCAAACCGGATTGGGGAAATGGCTGTCCCAGTCAAAGCGCGCGATCACATGCCAATGCAGATGCGGCACGACATTGCCGAGCGTGGCCAGATTGATCTTGGTCGGGCTCAAGGCCTTGATCAGCACCCGCTCGATCGCCGTCACCGCCGCCATGCAGGCCCGCGCCTCGGCCTCGCTGAGCTGACTGAACTCCGCCACATGGGCCTGCCAAATCAGCCGGTAAAAGGCCGGGAAGTTGGCGTCCGCCACCCGCACAACCCGCCACAGCGGTGTTTGAGCGACGACATGGCCGCCGGCCTCCAGGCAGAGTACACAGGCGTTTGGCGAGGTCTCGCCCGTCATACCAGTACCCGCTCAATGCCGCCGTTATTGGCCAGCTTGACGTAGTCCGGCAGCCAATCCTCGCCGAGGATCTGCTTGGCCATCTCGATGACGATGTAGTCGGCCTCCAGCAGGCCGGTATTGAGATCCTCGCCGTAGCGGATCAGGCCCTGCAAGCAGCTCGGGCAGCTGGTCAGGATCTTCAGGTTTTCGTCCCGCTCGACCTTGCCGCTGCCGCGCAGCTCGGCCTCCACCTTGAGCAGCTCTTCTTCCTTGCGAAAGCGCACCTGCGTGGAGATATCCGGCCGGGTCACGCCCAGCGTGCCGCTCTCGCCGCAGCAGCGCTTGCTCTCGACCACGTTCGGCCCGACGAGCGCCTGCACGGTCTTCATCGGCGCCTGCAACTTCATCGGTGTGTGGCAGGGGTCGTGGTAAAGATAGCTCTTGTCGGAGCCCAGCGTGATGCCCTTCTCCAGCAGGTATTCATGGATGTCGATGATGCGGCAGCCGGGGAAAATGTCCTCGAACTTATAGCCCTGCAACTGGTCATAGCAGGTGCCGCAAGACACCACCACCGTCTTGATTTCCAGATAGTTCAGCGTGTTGGCCACGCGGTGGAACAGCACCCGGTTGTCGGTGATGATCTTCTCGGCCTTGCTGAACTGCCCCGATCCGCGCTGCGGGTAGCCGCAACACAGGTAGCCCGGCGGCAGCACCGTCTGCACGCCCGCATGCCACAGCATGGCCTGAGTTGCCAGCCCCACCTGGCTGA
>NZ_JANNMI010000221.1:0-4205 GCF_031397715.1 Roseateles sp. | reverse complement strand
GCCGCTCACCTGCGCCTGTTCCAGCCAGTCGCGCACGAACTGCTTGTCGTAGCTCGGCGGGTTGATGCCCTCGGCATAGCTCTCGACCGGCCAGTAGCGCGAGGAGTCGGGCGTGAGCACTTCGTCCATCAGCGTCAGCGTGCCGTCGGCACTGTCACTGAAATCAAGGCCAAACTCGAACTTGGTGTCGGCAATGATGATGCCCTTGGTCAGCGCGAAGTCGGCCGCGCGTTTGTAGAGCTGGATCGAGATATCGCGCACCCGCGTCGCCAGATCCGTACCGATGATCCCAACCATCACCTCGAAGGAAATGTTCTCGTCGTGGTCGCCCATTTCGGCCTTGGTGGCGGGCGTGAAGATCGGCTCGGGCAGCTTGGAGGCATTTTGCAAACCGGCCGGCAGCTTGACGCCGCAGACCTCGCCCTTGTCCTGGTATTCGGCCCAGCCGCTGCCGGCCAGATAGCCGCGCACCACCGCCTCGACCGGCAAGGGCTTCAAGCGCTTGACCAGCATCGAGCGGTCCTTGACCTGGGCTTTCTCGTCCGCGCTGCTGACCACCGACAGCGGGTCGTCGCCGGTCAAATGATTCGGCACGATGCCGTCCAGCTTGGCGAACCAGAACAGCGCCATCTGCGTCAGCAAAACGCCCTTGCCCGGAATCGGCTCGCCCATGATGACGTCGAAGGCCGACAAACGGTCGCTGGCAATCATCAGGATGCGGTCGTCACCGACGGCATAGATTTCGCGCACCTTGCCGCGCGCAATCAGGGGCAGCGAAGTGATGGTGGAGTTCAGCAAGGCAGCGGTGGTCATGACGGTGGTCCGAAAGATAAGGCGCGATTTTAGGCGGCAATACTGGCGCAAAAAAACCCGCCGGGCACAAACCGAGCGGGTTACTGGCGAAAGTTTCGCCCGATTACTTGATCATTTGATTCAACTCACCGCGCGCATAGGCCGCGGCCACATCGACCAGCGTGCGCGCCTTGATCTTGCCGGCCTGGCCTTCGCAGCCAAACTCCTGAAAGCGCTGGCGCACGATGACTTTTGCAGCGTCGCGGGCCGGCTTCAAGAACTCGCGCGGGTCGAATTTGCTCGGGTTCTTGACGAAGAACTCGCGCACCGCCGCCGTCATCGCCAGGCGAATGTCGGTGTCGATATTGATCTTGCGCACGCCGTGTTTGATCGCTTCCTGGATCTCCTCGACCGGCACGCCGAAGGTCTGGCCCATATCGCCACCGAACTCGCGGATCTTGGCCAACAGGTCTTGCGGCACGCTCGACGAGCCATGCATCACCAAATGCGTATTCGGCAGGCGGGCGTGGATTTCCTTGACCCGGCCAATCGCCAAGATATCGCCGGTGGGCTTGCGGGTGAATTTGTAGGCGCCGTGGCTGGTGCCGATGGCGATGGCCAGCGCGTCAAGCTGGGTGCGCTGCACAAAGTCAGCCGCCTGCTCGGGGTCGGTCAGCAGTTCGGCATGCGTCATCACCGCGTCGGTGCCGTGGCCGTCTTCCTTGTCGCCCTGCATGGTCTCCAGCGAACCCAGGCAGCCCAACTCGCCTTCGACCGTCACGCCCTAGGCGTGCGCCATGTCGACGACCTTGCGGGTTACGTCGACGTTGTATTCATAGCTGGCAATGGTCTTGCCGTCGGCTTCCAGCGAGCCGTCCATCATCACCGAGGAGAAACCCAGGTCGATCGCGCCCTGGCACACAGCGGGGCTTTGGCCATGGTCCTGGTGCATCACGACGGGAATATGCGGGTAGCTTTCCACCGCCGCTTGGATCAGGTGCTTCAGAAAGTGCTCACCGGCGTATTTGCGTGCGCCGGCGCTGGCCTGCATGATGACCGGCGCATTCAGCTCGTCGGCCGCCATCATGATGGCCTGCACCTGCTCCAGGTTGTTGACATTGAAAGCCGGGATGCCGTAGCCATTGACGGCGGCATGATCCAGCAATTGGCGCATTGAAACGAGAGCCATGAGCGAGTCCCTTGGGAAGTTAATAAAAAACTTTTTGAAAACCCTGCGAACGCAGCCTAGCGCCAAAACCTGAGTTTGGGGGCTGTAACCGCGTTGTAACTGGCGCCGATTCTAGCGGCGGCTTTGCCGCAACAATCCCGGGCCGGTCTCGCTTGTGCGCCGGCACCTGAGCATTTAGGCTCGCTGTGCCTTATTTTTCACGGCTTAACAAAGTTTGAAGCCGCGGACACTGGAGCCAAGGGAGTAATGCATGACACGTTTAGCCATTGACCAGTTGACGCTCTGGATCACCGCCGCCGCGCGCGAACATTCGCACGATTTGGCCAGCCATCTGGAGGAGCGCACCGGCGCCAGCCGCCGCGCCTCCTTGGCCGCCTTGCGGCGTTTAGTCGACGCCAACTGGCTCAGCCGCAGCGGCAGCGAGCGCCGCCCGCTCTACGGCCCCGGCCTGCTGCGCCAAGTCGCCCGCAGCTACACGCTGCACGGGCTGCAAGAAGACATCCCCTGGCAGCGCGACTTTGCCCCGAATTTCGACCTCCCGCCGCATGTCGCCCGAATGATCCAGCATGGTTTTACCGAGCTGGTCAATAACGCCGCCGACCACAGCGGCGGCAGCAGTGTCACCGTCTCACTGCGCCAGACGCCTAGCCACGCGCAGCTCTTGGTATCGGACGACGGCTGCGGCGTGTTCGACAAAATCTGTTCGGCATTTGACATTGCCAATGCCCAGCACGCGATGCTGGAGCTGAGCAAGGGGCGGCTGACCAGCCAGCCCGAAATGCACACCGGCCGCGGCCTGTTTTTCAGCTCGCAACTGGCCGATGTGTTTGACATCCACGCCAACGGCACCGCCTTCCAACGCAGAGCCTGGGAGTCCGGCGGCTGGCAGCCGGGCCGCCCGCTGCCGCGCCAGGGCAGCTCGATCTATATGTCGATCTCGCTCGACACCAAGCGCACGCTCGATCAGGTACTGGGAGCCTGGAGCCTGGACGGCAGCGGCATCGAGTTTGACCACACCACCATCGACCTCAGCCTATTGGCCGGGCCGGGCCAGCCGCTGGACTCGCGCGCGCAGGCCCGTCGGGTGGCGGCGCGCCTGCCGATGTTCAAGCGAGCCGAAATCAATTTCGACGGCGTCGTCGATGTCGGCCACGGCTTCACCGACGAGCTGTTCCGCGTTTTCGCCAAGGCGCATCAAGAAGTGGAACTGCTGCCCACGCACATGACGCCGCGTATCGCCGCACTGGTCAAGAGCGCACAGAACGCTGGTTGAGTCAGCGTCAGCCTGGCTTGGCTGATCGGCCAAGACAAGCACCGGGGGGGGGCGGCAGCACTGGTAGTCAAGGCCGCCATGCGGGCCCGGTACATCTGCGCCTCCACCCGCGGCAAATATTCAACCTAGATCCAGCAGTTGACCGCTTACTTTTGCCAATTGAGTCCGATGCCTACTGAGCAAAGTCGCTTCGACTAAATTCACCATTTGGGTGAGAGCGCTACGCACCCGACTGCCGGATCTAGGTTCAAAGTCACCCAGATCGGGCCAGGTCTTGCGTAAGTACTCGACCTTCGTCGAAAAACCCAGGGCCACGTCAAAGCGATTGCGTCCCAGGGTGTGCAACAACCCGGACTCGTACATCGTTGCGCCAATAAGCTTTCGAATTAAATTGACGCATTCATTCATTCATTCATTCATTCATTCGTTCGTCAGGCAAGGCGCGAACCACAGCCATAGCCGTAGCTTTGGCGTGTGGCGTCCTGCCATTCTTCATCCCCTCCATCCCCTCCATCCAGGCAAAAAATTCTTGCAGCCCTTGACTTGGCCGCGCATCGATTTGGTCTTGACGCAGCAAGCAGAGCATTCATGCAAGCGGAGAAATTGAGCCTGGATGGAGGGGATGAAGTCGCTTCAAGCACAGGGGCATCGAGCTTCTATATAAAGCCGCTGGAGATCGGGGTCGGAAACTAGGCCGTCGAAGAGGTGGCGGTCTGCCGCCGCGTTCTCTTCATCCCCTCCATCCCCTCCATCCAGGCAAAAAATTCTTGCAGACCTTGACTTTGCCGCGCATCGATTTGGTCTTGGCGAAGCAAGCAGAGCATTCATGCAAGCGGAGAAATTGAGCCTTCCTCATGCCCGCTGTGCCTTGTCGCTATTGATGTTGTCGCACCTCAATTTAGCGCCCGCCCGCCCGTTCGGCCGCCGCTCTCTCTTCATCCCCTCCATCCC
>NZ_JANNMI010000212.1:0-4166 GCF_031397715.1 Roseateles sp. | reverse complement strand
AGAACCGCGACCTGCCCGGCGGCATGCAGCACATCGCCTTCCACCTCGCACCGGGGCATTTCGATGGCATGGTCGGGCGCGTGAAAGCTGCGGGCGTCAATGTCATCGGCCCGGTGCCGCTTGGCGGGCCGGCACGCCGCTGACTTCCGCTGACAAAGCCCTGCTGACCATCGACGTGTGGGAGCACGCTTACTACATCGACTACCGCAATATGCGCCCCAAGTTTGTCGAGACCTTCCTGAACAGCCTGGTTAACTGGGATTTCGCGCAGGCTAATTTTGCATAAAGCATTTGCGCTGTGACAAGGGCCGGTCGTTGACCGGCTTTTTTTACGCCCTGGATGTTGGACTATTGGCCCCAGGGCCGGCCGGTCAATTTGCTACCGGCCTTGATGCCGCGTTTGGCGAACCAACCTTGGTTCATCTCCAGTGCATAGCGCACCGGCTTGGTGGAGCAATGCGAGTCCAGCGACTGCGGCTTCATCTCGGCGATGTTGACGACGCTGCCGTCATCGGCGATGAAGGCGATCGACAGCGGCAGCAAGGTGTTTTTCATCCAGAAGCACTGCGGCATGGCTTCCTCGAACACAAACAGCATGCCGTCGTTGGCGGCCATGCTGGGCCGGTTCATCAGGCCGGTTGCGCGCTGCTCGGGTGACTGTGCCACCTCGGCGCGTATCACATGCATGCCGGCACCGAGCGCGATGGTCGGCAGACTTTGCGGCCTCTCTTGCGCTGTGGCCAACTGGCTGCTGAACACCGCCGCACCCAACAGGATCAGCAAGCTCGTCGCACTGTGGATGTGGCGCGACAGACCGCCGGGCCTGTCAACGCGGGCATGTTGAGAACGCTTCAGAAAATTAGGGGTTTTGATGAATATCATTTGGCTTGCCTGTGGACTCGTCTAGATTATCCTGCTGATATTCCCATGATGATTTCTGTTCCCAAGCTCCTTCTCCCTGCCGACACCGGTGCCGCATTGGCCGTGAATGGCCGCACTGCGCTTGACGACCCCGATCTGCTGGCGCCGTTCTCGCGCTGGGTGGCCGCCGCAGCCGGCGAGTCGGCCTCGGCGGAGTCGCAGTTTCAGCTCTCTGGCCTGCATTGCGCGGCTTGCGCCGGCATCATCGAGCGGGCCCTGCTGGAGTTGCCGGGCGTACAGGCGGCCCGGGTCAATGCGGCCAGCGCGCGGCTGAGCCTGCGCTGGCAGCCAGCGCAAATCCGCCTGGCGACCGTGTTGGAGCGCGTCGAGCGAGCCGGTTATGGTGCCGCGCCCGACGCCGCCGCACCGGCCCGCCAGCTGCGCGAGCGCGAGCACCGAACGGCCCTGTGGCGCTTGTTCGTGGCGGTTTTCTTGATGATGCAGGTGATGATGATGGCGGCACCGGCCTATTTTGCTGCACCCGGCGACCTGAGTCCGGATTTGGCACGGCTGCTGCAATGGGCGTCTTGGGTGCTGAGCCTGCCGGTGTTGATGTTCGCCGCTGGGCCCTTCTTCAGCGCTGCATGGCGGCAGATCCGGGCGCGCCGTCTTGGCATGGATGTGCCGGTGGCGCTGGGTTTGGCGACCACCTTTGTGGCCAGCAGCGGCGCGCTGTTTGAGCCGGGTGGCGTTTTCGGTGATGAGGTCTATTTCGATTCGCTGACGATGTTTGTTGCCTTCCTTTTGGCCGGTCGCTTTTTGGAAATGCGGGCGCGCCACCGCGCCGCCGCCGCCTTGGAGCAAACCAGCGCCGCCTTGCCGGATGCGGTGGAGCGTTTGGAGGCCGACGGCAGCAGCAGCCATGTGGCGCCCAGCCGTTTGCGCGTCGGCGACCTGGTGCGGGTCTGTGCCGGGCAGGCGTTTCCTGCCGACGGGCGCGTCGAGTCGGGTTGCACCAGCGCCAATGAGGCGCTGCTGACCGGCGAGTCACTGCCGGTTACCAAGGTCGTCGGCGACGAGGTGGTGGCGGCCAGTTTGAACCTGCAGGCGCCGGTGTTGGTGCGGGTGCAGCGGGTCGGGGCGGACACCCGTCACCAAGCGATTCAGCGCTTGATGCGTGAAGCCTTGACGCAGCGCCCGGCCGCCACCGAGTTGGCCGAACGCATCGCCGGGCCGTTTCTTTGGGCAGTGTTGGCCTTGGCGGCGGGCGGAGCACTGCTCTGGAGTTTCATTGACCCTTCAAAGGCGGTTTGGGTGGCCGTGTCGGTCTTGATCGTCACCTGCCCTTGTGCGCTGTCGCTGGCAGCGCCGGCGGCCCGCCTGGCGGCCACCGCTGCCTTGGCCCGCCGCGGCATGCTGCTGGTGCGGCTGGAGCTGTTGGACACGCTTTGCAAGGTGGACATGGTGGTGCTGGACAAGACCGGCACCTTGACCGAGGAGGGAATGGAGCTGCTGCAGACCCAGGCCGCAGGGGGCGAGGCGGTCAGTTTGTTGAGCGCAGCACGGTCGATGGCAAGGCATTCGAAACATCCGTTCTCGCGCGCCCTGGTCGCCGCCGGCGGCGCCGCACATGAGGCGGGCGATTGGACGCAAATCCAGGAGTTGCCGGGGCTGGGCCTGCAAGCGCTTGATACGCAGGGGCAAATTTGGCGTCTGGGTGCCTTGGCTTGGGTGAATGAGGGTCTGGGCGAGCGAGCGCCAGGTGAGTTGGCCGGCGCTCAGCTGGCGTTTGGCGGCGCCGGCCAGCGCTTGTGCATGCGTTTCGGCGAGTTGATGCGCGCCGATGCGCCGGCGGCGCTGGCGGCCTTGCACGCGCAGGGTCTGCGCAGCCTGCTGCTCTCGGGCGATGCGAGTGAGCGCGTCCAGGCGTTGGCGGCGGCGGCCGGTGTACAGGCCTCGCTGGGCGGGGCGACGCCGGCCTGCAAGCTGGCGGTGGTGAGTCAGCTGCAAGCCGAGGGACGCTGCGTGCTGATGGTCGGTGACGGCATCAATGATGCGCCGGTTTTAGCGCGCGCCGACGCCAGCGTGGTGATGGGGCAAGGCGCGATGCTGGCCCGGGTCAGCGCCGATGCCTTGCTGCTGTCAAACCGCTTGATGGACCTGGCCCTTGCGCGCAGCTTGGCCTTGCGCACCGACCGCGTGATTCGTCAGAACCTGCTCTGGGCAGCGCTCTACAACGCCGCCTGCATCCCGTTGGCCCTGGCTGGGTTGCTGCCGCCCTGGGCCGCAGGCTTAGGCATGGCGGCCAGCTCTTTGCTTGTCGTTTTGAATGCGCAGCGCTTGGCGCGAACGCTGGCTTAACTGAAAAATGGATATTTTGTATTTGTTGATCCCCTTGTCCGTGCTCTTGGTGCTGCTGATCGTCGGCGTCTTTGGTTGGGCAATTAACAACGGTCAACTGGAAGATTTGGAACGGGAAGGCATTCGAATCCTCGAAGATGATCATGGATTTGATGAACATCAAGTTCCGCCACCTGACGTTCGCGAAGAATCGCGCTCGTCTAACTAGAAGTCGCAAGGAGCCAACACAATGGCAAAAACCGCTGGACCGGTAAGTTCTACCGGAGAGGTGTACGAAGACGGCGTGGTGCGAGCCTTTGCACTGGCCGCCGTGCTGTGGGGCGTCGTGGGGATGTTGGTGGGGGTGATCATTGCCGCCCAACTGACTTGGCCCGAGCTCAATTTGGGTATTCCGTGGCTCAGCTATGGCCGCTTGCGACCGTTGCACACCAATGCCGTCATTTTTGCCTTCGGCGGCTGCTCGCTGTTCGCGACCGCTTACCACGTGGTTCAGCGCACCGGTTACACGCGCTTGTTCGCACCCGGCCTGGCTTGGTTCACGTTCTGGGGCTGGCAGTTGGTGATTGTCTCAGCGGCAATCACGCTGCCCATGGGCTTCACACAAGGCAAGGAGTATGCCGAGCTGGAGTGGCCGATCGACATTCTGATCACCCTGGTGTGGGTGTCTTATGCGATCGTGTTTTTCGGCACCGTCGCCATCCGCAAGGTCAGGCACATTTATGTGGCCAACTGGTTCTTCGGCGCCTTCATCTTGGCGGTGGCGCTGCTGCATCTGGTCAACAGCGCCGCCATCCCCGTCGGCCTGTTCAAGAGCTACTCGGCCTACGCGGGTGTGCAGGACGCGATGATCCAGTGGTGGTATGGGCACAATGCCGTCGGCTTCTTTCTGACGGCAGGTTTCCTCGGGATGATGTATTACTTCGTTCCAAAGCAGGCTGAGCGGC
>NZ_JANNMI010000160.1:0-11026 GCF_031397715.1 Roseateles sp. | reverse complement strand
GCCGCCGTGACCAGCAATGCGGGTCAAGACGGGGTCTGGCTGATCGAGAACGGCGCCTTGCTGCGTCGCATCGTCACCACCGGCCGCAGCGATGCGCGCAAGGGCAGGGTCGAGGTGCTGCAGGGTTTGGCGCCGAATGCGCAAGTGCTGGCGGCCCGCTTTGACAATCTGCGTGAAGGTGCCAAAGCGACCGTCGTGGTGAGCAAAACCAAGGTGGCCGAAGCCGCCAACACCGCCAACACCGCCAACACCGCCCCGGCCGCGTCGAACTGAGGATCAGACCATGTGGATGACCAAAGTTTCGATTCAAAACCCGGTCTTCGCGACCATGGTGATGGTGGCGCTGTGCGTGCTGGGTATCTTTTCGTACAGCAAGCTGGGCGTGGAGAACATGCCCGATATTTCCATTCCCGTCGCCTCGGTGGACGTGCGCTATCCGGGCGCCTCGCCCGAGGCGGTCGAGCGCGAAGTGGCCAAGCCGCTGGAAGAAGCGCTGAACACGATTGCCGGCGTCGAGAAGGTGATGTCGCGCAGCTTTGAGGGGCGTGTGCAGGCGCAGGTCGAGTTCGGCCTCAATACGGATATGGGTAAAGCAATGCAGGAGGTGCGTGACCGCGTCGCCGCCGCTCAGGCCGCCTTCCCCAAGGACGTCAAGACGCCGACCGTGGCGCGCGCGCAGATCGAGGACAACCAGCCGATCGTGCTGGCGGCCTTGATGAGCAAGACGCGGCCGGCGCGTGAGCTGTCGATGATGAGCGAGCTGATCATCGCCAAGCGTCTGGGCCGGGTCGACGGCGTGGCGCGGGTCGACGTCAGCGGCATGGTGCTGCGTGAGGTGCGCATCGATCTGGACCCCTTGCGTCTGCGCGCTTACGGCGTGACGCCGGCGGAGATTTCGACCGCACTGCGCGAGGCCAATAGCGACCAGCCGGTTGGCCTGATCTCGGACCAGACGGCGGACGCGATCCTGCGCGTCGAGGGTCGGGTCAAGGACCCCAAGCAGTTCGCCAATATCGTCGTCGCGCGGCGCGGCAATCTGGTGCTGACCCTGGGCGACCTGGGTACCCTGGTCGAGCGTGAGCGTGAGCCCGACAGCCTGGCCCGCATCAATGGCGCTCAAGCGGTCACGTTCAGCATCTTCAAGCAGCAAGACTCCAATATCGTGACCACCGGCGATGGCGTCAAGGAAGCGATGGAAGAGCTGCGCAAGAGCCTGCCCAAGGACGTCGAGCTGAACCTGATCTATGCGTCCAGCGACAACGTCAAGAACTCGCTCGAAGGGCTCAAGCACACCCTGGTCGAGGGCGCCTTGCTGACGGTGGCGATCGTATTCTTGTTCCTGCACAGCTGGCGTTCCACCATCATCACCGGCCTGACGCTGCCGATCGCGGTGATCTCCAGCTTCATCGCCGTGCACGCTCTGGGCTTCACGCTGAACTTCATGACCATGATGGCGCTGAGCCTGTGCATAGGCCTGCTGATCGATGATGCCATCGTCGTGCGCGAGAACATCGTCCGCCATGTAGCCATGGGCAAGGACCACCGCACCGCCGCCTTCGACGGCACCAACGAGATCGGCCTGGCCGTGATGGCCACCACCTTCGCGATCTGCGCGGTGTTTGTGCCGATCGCCTTCATGGGCGGCATCATCGGCAAGTTCTTCTATCCCTTTGGCATCACCGTGGCGGTCGCGGTGCTGGTGAGCTTGTTCGTTAGCTTCACCTTGGATCCGATGCTCAGCTCGATCTGGAAGGACCCACCGAGCACCTATTTGAAGCGCGTGCCGGTGATCGGCCATCTGATCCGCGCCACCGACCGCGGCATGGACCTGTTGCACATCGCCTACGAGCGCGCCATACGCTGGGCCTTCTCGGGCCGGCGTTACCGGATGTTGATGCCGCCGCTGCCAGCCTTTGGTCGCCCGTTCAGCGCCGACGGCCTGCGTGATGCCGCACAGCCGCGCCGCCTGCGCTTTGCCACCATCACGCCGCGCGGCCTGGTGATGGCCACCGGTCTGGCCAGCTTTGTGGTGGCCTTGGGGCTCACGCCCTTGGTCGGCAGCGAGTTCGCGCCCAAGACCGATGACAGCTTCATCCAGGTCAATCTGCGCATGCCGGTCGCCTCCAGCCTGGAGCGCAGCAATATCAAGGTCGCGCAGATCGAAGAAATCCTGTCCCAGTACAAGGAAATCAAGACCGTCTCGACCAGCGTCGGCGGTACCGGCGAGGGCATGACGACCGGCCGCAACCAGGCCACCCTGAGCATTGCCTTGGTCGACAAAAAGGACCGCAAACGCAGCCAGAAGGAGTTGGAGGACGCCTTCCGCGCCGACATCGCCAAGCTGCCCGGTGTGGACGCCAGCGTCGGCGGCGACCGCTCGATCTGGATCCCATCCTGGGCACCGACCCGAACGTGCTGACCGAGGTCGCCAATGACCTGGTGGCTCGGATCAAAAAAGTGCCCGGCGCGGTCGATGTGGAAACCACCGTCAAGCCCGGCCTGCCGGCCTATGCCGTCAAGCTGAAGGAGTCGGCCATCCGTGAGCTGGGCCTGACCGCGCCGCAACTGGCCGCCTCGCTGCGCGCCTATGTGAACGGCGATGTGGCGACCTACTGGACCACGCCGGACGGCAATCAGGTCGAGGTGCTCTTGCGCCTGCCCATTGAGCAGCGTCAGCGGATTGATCAGATGCTCAAGCTGCCGGTCGCCTTTGCCAAGGACGGCTCGCCGATCTCGCTGGACCAGGTCGCCACGATTGAGCCGGTCTTCAACCCCGAGGTGATTCGCCGCCAGAACCTGCAACGCCGCGAGGCGGTGTTTGCCGGCACCGAGGGCCGCCCGTCCGGCGATGTCAATGCCGATGTGCAGAAGATGATCAAGACCCTGGAGTTGCCGCCCGGCGTCAGCTTCAATGTCGACGGCGCCGGCAAGCAGCAGGCCGAGGCCTTCAAGGGCTTGCTGGCGGCGATGGGTCTGGCCGTTATCTTCATCTACATCGTGTTGGCCAGCCAGTTCGGCAGCTTTGTGCAGCCGATTGCCATCATGGCTTCCTTGCCCTTGGCCTTGATCGGCGTGATGCTGGCCCTGCTGATCACAGGCTCGACGCTGAATGTCTTTTCGATGATCGGTTTGGTGATGTTGATGGGCTTGGTCAGCAAGAACGCGATTTTGCTGATCGACTTTGCCAACCAGGCCCGCAAGGGCGGGGCGACCATCCCTGAGGCGCTGTTGCAAGCCGGCTTGGTGCGCATGCGGCCCATCATCATGACGACGGCGGCGATGGTGTTCGGTATGTTGCCGATGGCGCTGGCCTTCAACCAGGGCGGTGAAATTCAGGCACCGATGGGCCGCGCCATCATCGGCGGCGTGATCACCTCGACGCTGCTGACCCTGATCGTGGTGCCGGTGCTGTACTCGTATTTGGTGCGGGAGCGCAAGCCGAAGCTGAAGGCCGAGGCCAGCCACTCAGCGTCCGTGGCGGGCATGACGCTGGCGCCGGGTGGGGATGATTGAGGAGGGCGGGGCGGCTAGGGTCAGGGTCGCCTCGGCCGCCTCGACTTCAGCACTCCACAATATTCACCGCCAGCCCGCCGCGCGCGGTTTCCTTGTACTTGGTCATCATGTCGGCGCCGGTGTCGCGCATGGTTTTGATGACCTTGTCGAGGCTGACGAAATGGGTGCCGTCGCCGCGCAAGGCCATGCGGGCGGCGTTGATGGCCTTGACGGACGCGATTGCATTGCGCTCGATGCAGGGGATCTGTACCAGGCCGCCGACTGGGTCGCAGGTCAGGCCCAGATGGTGCTCCATGCCGATCTCGGCGGCGTTCTCGACCTGCTCCGGCGTGCCGCCCATCACCTGGCAGAGCGCGCCGGCCGCCATCGAGCAGGCCACGCCGACCTCACCCTGGCAGCCGACCTCGGCGCCCGAGATCGAGGCGTTTTCCTTGTACAAGATGCCGATGGCCGCGGCCGTTAGCAAGAAGTCGATCACGCCGTTCTCATTCGCGCCGTGATAGAAGCGCGTGTAGTAATGCAGCACGGCGGGCACGATGCCGGCCGCGCCATTGGTCGGCGCGGTCACGACGCGGCCGCCGGCGGCGTTTTCTTCGTTGACGGCCAGCGCGTACAGGTTGACCCAGTCCATCACTATCAAGGGGTCACGCAAGGCCGCTTCGGGGTTGACCGTTAAATCGCGATGCAACTGCGCGGCGCGGCGCTTGACCTTGAAGCCGCCCGGCAGCACGCCCTCGGTCTTGCAGCCGCGCACCACGCAGTCCTGCATGGTCTGCCAGATTTTCAACAAGCCGGCGCGGGTTTCGTCGTCGCTGCGCCAATGGCGCTCGTTGCGGCGCATGATTTCGGCAATGCTGATGCCGTGTTCCTTGCAGATCACCAGCAAATCGTCACCGCTGTGGAAGGGGTAGGGCAGTACCTGCGAATCGGGGGCAATCACCTTTTGTTTGCTGCCGTCGGCCGCCACTTCGTCGCTGACGATAAAGCCGCCGCCGACCGAGTAATAGGTGCGCTCTTGAATTTCCAAATCGTCCGCATCGTAGGCCGTGAAGCGCATGCCGTTGGCATGAAAGGGCAGGCTTTGGCGGCGGAAGAACACCAGGTCCTTGGCCTCGTTGAAGGCGATCGGGTGTTCGCCCAGCAGGCTCAAGCTGCCGTTGCGTATGCCGTCCAGGTAAATTGCCACTTGCTCGACATCCACGCTGTCCGGCTCATGGCCGGCCAGACCCAGCAGCACCGCTTTGTCGGTGCCGTGGCCCTTGCCGGTGGCGCCCAACGAGCCATACATCTGCGAGACCACACGGCTGGTTTTGTCCAGCAAGCCCTCATGGCGCAAGCGCAGCGCAAACAAGCGTGCGGCGCGCATCGGGCCGACGGTGTGCGAGCTGGAGGGCCCGATGCCAATCTTGAACAAGTCGAAAACTGAGACGGCCATGCGGACTCCAACAAATGTGTGTGTGCGAAAAAAAACCGACGGCGCGGCAGTGCTGCGCGCAGTCGGTTCGAGTGACTAGGGACCGATCAGGCCGCGTAGTCGCTCATCGGGGGGCAGGAGCAGGACAGATTGCGGTCGCCCCAGACGTTGTCGACCCGGCCCACCGGCACCCAGTATTTCTGGCGCCGCAGCGTGGCAACCGGATAGGCGGCCTCTTCGCGGCTGTAGCTGTGCGGCCATTCGGTCTTCAGCAAGGCCTCGGCGGTGTGCGGCGCATTCACCAGTGGGTTGTCTTCGCGCGGCCAAGTGCCGTCGGCCACCTTGGCGATCTCGGCGCGAATAGAAAGCATCGCATCGCAAAAACGGTCCAGCTCGAACTTGGACTCGCTCTCGGTCGGCTCTACCATCAAGGTGCCCGCCACGGGGAAGGACAAGGTTGGCGCGTGGAAGCCATAGTCGATCAGGCGCTTGGCCACATCTTCGGCACCGACGCCGGTCGCATCCTTGAGCGGTCGGATGTCCAGAATGCACTCATGCGCGACGCCGCCGCCCTTGAGGCCGGCGATATTGCTGCTGAAGTGAATGTCATAGGCTCCGGCCAGGCGCGCCGCCACGTAGTTGGCCGACACGATGGCGACCTCGGTGGCTGCTGCTAAGCCGTCGGCGCCCATCATGCGGCAATACATCCAGCTGATCGGCAAGACGGCCGCGTTGCCTAAGGGCGCTGCGGAAACCGCGCCAATTGCGGTCTCACTGACATAACCGCCCGAACGGTGTGTCGGCAGATAGGGCACCAAATCGGCCACCACGCAAACCGGGCCCACGCCGGGTCCGCCGCCGCCATGCGGAATGCAAAAAGTTTTGTGCAGGTTCAAGTGCGACACGTCGCCGCCGAACTCGCCGGGTGCGGCCACGCCGACCAAGGCGTTCATATTGGCGCCGTCGACATAGACGCGACCACCATGGCTCTTCACCAACGCGCAAATCTCCTTCACATGGGTGTCGAAGACGCCGTAGGTGGAGGGGTAGGTGATCATGATGGCGGCTAGCGATTCGCTGTGCAACTCGCACTTGGCCTTCAGGTCGGCCAGATCAATATTGCCATCCTTGTCGCACTTGGTCACGACCACGCTCATACCGGTCATCTGCGCCGAGGCCGGGTTGGTGCCGTGCGCCGACTCGGGGATCAGGCAGATCTTGCGTTGGCCCTCGCCACGCGCCTCGTGGAAGGCCTTGATCGCCAAGAGGCCGGCGTACTCACCTTGCGAGCCGGCGTTCGGCTGCAAGGAGATGCCGGCGTAACCGGTGGCTTGGCATAACCAGGCGGTCAATTGTTCGTTCAGCAGCGCATAACCCTTTAACTGATCGTGTGGCGCGAACGGGTGAATATTGGCGAACGCTGGCCAGGTGATCGGGATCATCTCGGCGGTCGCGTTCAGCTTCATCGTGCAAGAACCGAGCGGAATCATCGTGCGGTCCAGCGCCAAGTCCTTGTCCGACAGGCCGCGCAGGTAACGCAGCATTTCGGTCTCGGAGTGGTAGCGGTTGAAGACCGGGTGAGTCAGATAGGCGCTGGCGCGCAGCAGCTCGGCCGGGATCAAGCTGGCCACGCCTTTTTCGAACGCGCTGAAGTCCGCCACCGCCTTGCCGGCCGAGAACACCGCCAACAAAGCCTGCAAGTCGGCTCGGGTGGTGGTCTCGTCCAGCGAGATGCTGACCGCGTCGACCGCAGCCCGGCGCAGGTTCATGCCGGCCGCGACTGCCGCCGCCAGGATGCCGTCGGTCTTGCCGCCGGTGTTGATGGTGAGCGTGTCAAAGGCGGTCGCATTGGCCAGCGTCCAGCCCAGGCCTTGCAGGCTCTGCGCCAACACTGCCGTGAAGCTGGCCACGCGCTGGGCGATGCGCTTCAGGCCGACCGGGCCGTGATAGACCGCGTACATGCTGGCGACCACGGCCGGCAGCACCTGGGCGGTACAGATATTCGAGGTGGCTTTTTCGCGCCGGATATGCTGCTCGCGGGTCTGCAGCGCCAGGCGATAGGCCGGCGCGCCATGCACGTCGATGCTGACGCCCACCAAGCGGCCGGGCAGGCTGCGCTTGTACTCGTCCTTGCAGGCCATATAGGCGGCGTGCGGGCCGCCGTTGCCCATCGGCATGCCGAAGCGCTGGGTGTTGCCCACGGCAATGTCGGCGCCTTGTTCGGCGGGCGACTTGATCAGGGTCAGCGCCAGCAGGTCGGCGGCCATGATGACGATGCCGCCCCGGGCCTTGTACTTGGCAATCCAGTCCCGGTAGTCGCGCAGCACGCCGTTGACGCCGGGGTACTGAAGCAGCACGGCGAAGCTGTCGTGCGCCAGCGCTTCGTCGCCGCTGCAAACGCGCACCTCAAGTCCCAGTGGCTTGGCGCGGGTCTGCACCACTTCCAGTGTTTGCGGCAGCACGTCGTCGGCGACATAGAAGACTTGCGACTTGCTCTTGCCCACGCGCAGCGCCAAGGTCATCGCCTCGGCGGCGGCGGTCGCTTCGTCCAGCATCGAGGCGTTGGCAATGGCCATGCCGGTCAGGTCGGTGACCATGGTCTGGAAGTTGACCAAGGCCTCCATGCGGCCCTGCGAAATTTCGGCCTGGTAGGGCGTGTAGGCGGTGTACCAGGCGGGGTTCTCAAGGATGTTGCGCAGGATGACGCCGGGCGTCAGGGTGTCGTAGTAGCCCTGGCCGATATAGCTCTTCAAAACCTTGTTCTGCTCAGCCAGTGCCTTCAGCTCGGCCAATGCCTGGGCTTCGGAGGCAGCCGCCGGCAGCACCATCGCATGGCTGCGCTTGATACTGGCGGGCACCACCGCATCGATCAGCGCACGGCGTGAGGCGGCGCCGATCACCGACAACATGCCGGCTTCGTCGGCTGCATCGGGGCCAATGTGGCGGGCATGGAACTCGGCGGCGTTTTCCAGCGCGGCCAGCGGTTTGTTAGCAGACATCAACATCGCAAATCCTTGCAAGCGGGGCCGCACTCGTGGTGCGACCCGACTCAAATCATTTAAATCTTCGGGCAGCAATCAATCAGCTGTTCTTGACCAACTCGTCGTAGGCGGCGCTGTCCATCAGGCCGTCCAACTCGGCAGTATTGCTGAGCTTGACCTTGAAGAACCAGCCGGCCTTCAGCGGGTCGCTATTGGCCAGCGACGGGTCGTCGCGCAGCGCTTCGTTGACTTCGGTGATTTCGCCACCCACCGGCATATAGACGTCGGCCGCTGCCTTGACGGACTCAACCACACCGGCCACTTCCTTGGCCGCAAAGCTGCTGCCGACCGAGGGCAGGTCCACAAACACCACGTCGCCCAGCGCGTCTTGCGCGTGCACGGTGATGCCCACGGTGACGACGCCGTCGGCTTCGATCTGGACCCATTCGTGGTCATGCGTGTACAAAGTTTTGCTCATGTCTTGCTCCAGGTTTCGAAGGGAAAGGGAAGAAAAATTAACCGCGGAAATAACCGTTAGGTGTGAACGGAGTGCTGCTGACCGTCATCGGCGTGCGCTTGCCGCGCACGATGGCGAACACCTCGACTCCCACAGCCGCATAGTCTTTGCGCAGATAGGCCAGGGCGACTGGCTTAGCCACCGTGGGGCCCAGCGTGCCGCTGGTGACGACGCCGACCTCTAAGCCATCAGCATTGACCAATTTGGCGCCTTCACGCACCGGCATGCGCTCCGAGCTGACCAAGCCGACGCGTTTGCGAGCGGCTCCACCGGCGAGCTGGGCGTCGACAACGGCCGCGCCCGGATAGCCGCCAGCGCGCGCACCACCGGCGCGGCGCACCTTTTGAATCGCCCAGGTCAGCGAGGCTTCGACCGGCGTGGTTTCGGTGTTGATGTCATGGCCATACAGGCACAGGCCGGCTTCCAGGCGCAGCGAGTCGCGCGCGCCCAGGCCGATCGGCTTGACCTCCGGCTGGGCCAAGAGCTTGCGGGCCAGCGCCTCGGCTTGATCGCCGGCGACCGAGATCTCGAAACCGTCTTCGCCGGTATAGCCGGAGCGGGTCAGGAAGGTTTCAATGCCGTCCAGCTTGAAGAAGCCGCCGGTCATGAAGGTCAGCTTGGCAACCTCAGGATTCAGGCGCGACAAGGCGGCCACCGCTTGCGGGCCTTGCAGCGCCAGCAAGGCTTGGTCCGGCAGCGGCAAGACCTGGCACTTGTGTTCCGAAAGCGCGCCAATCTTCGCCTGCATATGGGCGATGTCCTGCAGCTTGCAGCCGGCATTGACGACGACAAACAGGTCGTCCGGGCGGCGCGCGATCATCAAGTCATCCAAGATGCCGCCGGCCTCATTGGTGAACAAGGCGTAGCGCTGTTTGAACAGGCCCAGATCGATCACGTCGACCGGGACGATGGTCTCCAGCGCGGCGCTGGCACCGTCACCCTTGAGCAAGACCTGGCCCATGTGCGAGACGTCGAACAAGCCGGCCGCGGCGCGCGTGTGTTTGTGCTCGGCCATCACACCCGTAGCGTACTGGACGGGCATGTCGTAGCCGCCGAACGGCACCATCTTGGCGCCCAGTTCAATGTGCAGCGCGTGCAGCGGCGTCTTCAGTAGGGGGGCTGTGTCGGAGTTGGAACCGGAACTGGAGCTGGACATGGACGGAATCCTTCGAGGGCAGTCAACTGACCTACTCCTATCAAGGAGTAGGGGGGGATGCCCTCGCTGTCCGCTTTACTTGAGAGATTGGCCGCCGGCGTATCGCCTGCAGCTTGCCCCTTCAGTGGACGGGCTCAAAGACCCGTCTCTCTCCAGTGAGGACGCCCGACGTTTTGTGAACGGGCGTTTTATCAGTCCTTTTGCCTGAGCGTTCGCAGCGTGGGTTCCCCAGTGCCACTGCGCCTTCGGCGGCTCCCTGTTTGGGGAACTCTCTCCTGACGGGGAGTATTGTAGCCATGGTTTCGCGCGCCTAGTCACCGCGGCGACCCACCCATTGCGGGCGAATCTAACGGCGCGCACGCTGCAAACCGATTTGCGCTTGCCCGGCGACGAACTCATCGCCAAGCATTGCTTGGTCGTCCCCGCCGCACGCAGCCCCGGCGCGCCGGCCGAGGCGCAAAAAATCAACCGGTCCATCCTGGTGCCCAGCCTGCCGGCAAGGCGAGCGCTGCGCCAGCGCCTGCTCGACATCCTTGAGCCGCAGGTGGCACGCTTTCCCGATGCCGAGCAGTTGGTGTTGAAAGACAACCGCAGCCGCCAATATGGCCCCAAGCTGCGTACGAGTTTGGCGCAGACGCCGCGACGGCCTACTTCGCGATCATGAGGGCATGCAGGCCAACGATGTGGTGCTGGCCCCGCAAGACCCGGCCCTGGCGCGGAAAATCAGCCGCTGGCATTTCGAACTGCGGCGCGGTGCCGCGGTTTTTTTTGTTGCGCGCCCTGTCCGACTGCCCGACCGACGTGGACGGTGTGCCGGCTCCAAAAGGCCTGGACGTGCCGATTGCCGTCGGTAGCCGCATCGACGTGGCCAATGCCTTGAGCCTGGTGTTGATGGCGCCGCAGCAGCTGGACGCGGGCACGCAGCTGAGTGTGGCGCGGCAACGCTGACGCGCAAGCGGCTGTTTGTTGGCGCTGGAAGTGGCTATGCTGACGGCCTGGATTTAACCCCGCCAAACCATGCCGTTCTCGCCTGAATTCCCTGCTCTCAGTCGCTGGTTCAAGAACCCGCCCGGCGCTACCCAGGTAACGCGGGGCGACAGCGTTGGCGCGCAACTCTGCTTGAGCGAAGCGACCGGCGATGACGGTCTCCAAGCGCGCTTGCGCTGCACGGCGCGGGCTATGGCCGACGGCACCGACTTGTCTCGGCTGGATGAGCAGCAACTGCTTGACTTGCTATCGCCATGGTTGGCCGACGGGTGGCTGCATCTAGGTTCGGCAAAGCCCGCGGCCTATCAGCTGGTGCCGGTAGCGGCACCTGCAGGTACAGTTACAGTAACGCTTGTAGCCGTGGCTGCCGAAACAATTGCCACAGTTCCATTAAATTTTACACTGTCCTTGTTTTTATACACTAATAAAGTACAAGTACTGTAACTTGTTCTTGTAGA
>NZ_JANNMI010000132.1:0-4714 GCF_031397715.1 Roseateles sp. | reverse complement strand
GAGCCGGCCAGCGAAATCGTCAAGCGCTTTGCCACTGGCGCGATGTCGCTCGGCTCGATCAGCACGGAGGCCCACACCACCCTGGCCGTGGCCATGAACCGCATCGGCGGCAAGAGCAATACGGGCGAGGGCGGCGAAGATCCGGCGCGGTACCGCAACGAGTTGAAGGGCATTGCCATCACCGACGGCACCAGGATCAGCGACGTCATCGGTGCCAACGTGATCGCAGCCGACTACGCGCTCAAGGCCGGCGACAGCCTGCGCAGCAAGATCAAGCAGGTGGCCTCGGGCCGCTTCGGCGTGACCACGGAGTACCTGGTGAGTGCCGACCAGCTGCAGATCAAGATGGCCCAGGGCGCCAAGCCGGGCGAGGGCGGCCAGTTGCCGGGCGGCAAGGTCAGCGAGTACATCGGCATGTTGCGCTACTCGGTGCCAGGCGTCGGCCTCATCAGCCCGCCGCCGCACCACGACATCTATTCGATCGAAGACCTGGCGCAGTTGATCCACGACTTGAAGAACGCCAACCCACGTGCGTCGGTCAGTGTCAAGCTGGTCAGTGAAGTCGGCGTCGGCACCATTGCCGCGGGCGTGGCCAAGTGCAAGGCCGACCACGTCGTCATCGCCGGCCATGACGGCGGCACCGGCGCCTCGCCCTGGTCGTCGATCAAGCATGCCGGCACGCCCTGGGAGCTGGGCCTGGCCGAGACCCAGCAGACCCTGGTGCTGAACCGT
This sequence comes from Roseateles sp., assembly GCF_031397715.1. Classification (GTDB taxonomy): domain Bacteria; phylum Pseudomonadota; class Gammaproteobacteria; order Burkholderiales; family Burkholderiaceae_C; genus Paucibacter_A. Next base: position 3,982 of record NZ_JANNMI010000132.1, on the reverse strand, counting down.
CTGCGCGGCCGCGTGCGCGTGCAGGCCGACGGCCAGATGAAGACCGGCCGTGACGTTGTCGTCGGCGCACTCTTGGGTGCCGATGAGTTCGGTTTCGCCACCGCGCCGCTGGTCGCCGAGGGCTGCATCATGATGCGCAAATGCCATCTGAATACCTGCCCGGTCGGCGTGGCGACGCAGGATCCGGTCTTGCGTGCCAAGTTCACCGGCCGGCCCGAGCATGTGGTCAATTTCTTCTTCTTCATCGCTGAAGAAGCGCGTCAGATCATGGCCCAACTGGGCATGCGCAAGTTCGACGAGTTGATCGGCCGCAGCGACCTGCTCGACACCAAAAAAGGCATCTCGCACTGGAAGGCCAAGGGGCTGGACTTCTCCCGCGTCTTCCATCGCCCGGTCTTGCCGGCCGATGTGGCGCGCATCCACAACGATGTGCAAGAACATGGCCTGGAGCGCGCACTCGACGTCAAGCTGATCGAGAAATGCTTGCCCGCTTTCGAGAAGGGCGAGAAGGTTCAGTTCATGCAGGAGGTGACGAATGTGCGTCGCACCGTCGGCGCGATGCTGTCGGGCGAGCTGATTCGCCGCCGCCCCGAGGGCCTGCCGGACCAAACCATCTTTATCCAGATGGAGGGCACCGGCGGCCAGAGCTACGGCGCTTTCCTGGCGCAGGGCATTACCTTCTACTTGATCGGTGACGCGAACGACTACACCGGCAAGGGCCTTTCGGGTGGCCGCATCGTGGTGCGCCCCAGCATCGATTTCCGTGGCGACGCGACCCAGAACATCATCGTCGGCAACACCGTTTTGTACGGCGCCACCCGCGGTGAGGCCTTCTTCCGCGGTGTGGCCGGCGAGCGCTTTGCGGTGCGGCTGTCGGGCGCCTCGGCGGTGGTCGAAGGCACCGGCGACCATGGTTGTGAATACATGACGGGCGGCACCGTCGTGGTCTTGGGCAAGACCGGCCGTAACTTCGACGCCGGCATGAGCGGCGGCATCGCCTACGTCTATGACGAGGACGGCTTGTTTGCCAAGCGCTGCAACCCGTCCATGGTTGCTTTGGACAAGCTCTTGCCCGCAGCCGAGCAAGAAGCCACGGTCGACCGTGCGATCTGGCATCACTTGGCTGGTTTGGCAAATGCAGCGCCGCAGACCGACGAAGCGATCCTGAAGAAGATGCTGGAAGACCACCATCGCTGGACCGGCAGCCAGCGCGCCCGCGATCTGCTCGACCACTGGGCCGTGTCGCGCGCCAAGTTCGTCAAGGTGTTCCCGCACGAATACCGCCGCGCGCTGGGCGAAATGCACGCCGCCAAACAGGCCGTCGAAACCATTGAACAAGCCAAGTCGCCGGTCAGCAAGCCGGTCAAGGCATAAGGGGGAGAGAGAGTCATGGGAAAATACACCGGCTTCATGGAAATCGAGCGTCTGGAAGAGGGCTACGAGCCCATCAGCGCGCGGGTCAAGAACTACAAGGAATTCGTCATCGGCCTGAACGCCGATCAGGCCAAGCTGCAAAGCGCGCGCTGCATGGACTGCGGCACGCCGTTCTGCAACAGCGGCTGCCCGGTCAACAACATCATTCCGGACTTCAACGACCTGGTCTATCAAGGCGACTGGGCCAATGCCATCACCGTGCTGCACAGCACCAACAACTTCCCCGAGTTCACCGGCCGCATCTGCCCCGCACCTTGCGAGGCCGCCTGCACGCTGAACGTCAACGACGACGCGGTCGGCATCAAGTCGATCGAGCATGCCATCATCGACCGCGCCTGGGCCGAGGGCTGGGTCAAGCCGGTGCTGCCAAAGCACAAGACCGGCAAAACGGTCGCCATCGTCGGCTCCGGCCCGGCCGGCATGGCGGCGGCCCAGCAGCTGGCGCGGGCCGGCCATAGCGTGACGCTGTTCGAGAAGAACGACCGCGTCGGCGGCCTGCTGCGATATGGCATCCCCGACTTCAAGATGGAGAAGAGCCATATCGACCGCCGCGTCGCGCAGATGGAGGCCGAGGGCGTGGTCTTCCGCACCGGCGTGCTGGTCGGCACGCTGCCGGCCCAAGGACCGGAAAGCAAGGTCACCAACTGGGCCAAAGAGAGCATCAGCCCGGACGAGCTGAAGGCGCAATTCGACGCCGTACTGCTGACCGGCGGCGCCGAGAGTTCGCGCGATCTGCCGATGCCGGGCCGTGAGCTGAGCGGCATCCATTTCGCGATGGAGTTCCTGCCGCAGCAGAACAAGGTCAATGCGGGTGACAAGCTGAAGGGCCAACTGCGTGCCGACGGCAAGCATGTGGTTGTCATCGGCGGTGGCGACACCGGCAGCGATTGCGTGGGAACGAGCAACCGCCACGGCGCCAAGAGCGTGACCCAGTTCGAGGTGATGCCGCAGCCGCCTGCAGAAGAGGACCGGCCGATGACCTGGCCTTATTGGCCGCTGAAGCTGCGCACCTCCAGCAGCCACGAAGAAGGCTGCGAGCGCGAGTTCGCGATCTCGACCAAGGAGTTCCTCGGTGAGAAAGGCAAGCTGACCGGCGTGAAAACCGTGCGAGTCGAATGGCAGGGCGGCAGACCAGTGGAAGTGGCCGGCTCCGAGCAGATTTTGAAGGCCGATCTGGTCTTCCTGGCGATGGGTTTTGTAGCACCTGTCGCGGCGGTGCTGGATGCCTTTGGTGTCGCCAAGGACGCGCGCGGCAATGCCAAGGCGACGACCGAATTCACGGGCGGCTACCAGACCAATGTTGCCAAGGTTTTCGCCGCCGGCGATATGCGGCGCGGTCAGTCCTTGGTGGTGTGGGCGATCCGTGAAGGCCGCCAAGCGGCGCGCGCGGTGGATGAGTTCTTGATGGGCGGGAGTGATTTGCCGCGCTGATGCGGGCGTTTGGCCGGTTCGCCGGCCATGAAGAAAGCCACCCTCGGGTGGCTTTCTTGTTGGCGGGCACCCGAGAGTGGCTCTGCTGCGTCGAGGGTCAGTTGGTCTGCGGTATTTCACGCCAGTTGAGGCGGCGCACGCCAAGGCCCGAGGCGGGATTGATCTTCACCGGCTGTGACTTGCAACCGTCAGCGTCGCAGACCGTTGGAACGACGTAAGGGTTGCCTTTGTAGCTGTACCAATCGATGTTGGGCACCAAGCCCGCAAAGTCCAAATAGGCCTGCTTGCTCGGCAGCGCCGACACGCCAGTACCCAGATCGATGGCGTAGACGCGCGAGTTGCCGCCGGGTTTGCATACATCGCTCGAGGTCGGCGCGATGCTGGTGAAGGCAACGATGCCGTAAAACGCGATCGGGTCGTCGATCACGCGCCAGCCCGGCCCGGCGCCGATCGCGCCGAGATCAATGTACCAACCGATCTGGGTTGAGAGATTGAGCACAATCCCGGTTTGCAGATCGCTCAGTTGTTTCAGCTTGCTGCGCACGATCGGATAACTGATGCCGGGCGGGAGGGTCGTGGCTTGCCCGAAGCGCGCTGCCGTACCGTCAATGATGGCGAACAGGGTTTGGCCCTGCGAGCTGCTGATGTCATTGGCATGCAGCAGGCGGCCCGTGCCGACGGTCACGAAGCGCCGGTTCGTACCCGGCTGAACCATCGGCGTGACGCGTGACGTGATTGGCAGTGCCTTGTCGTTCGAATCTTTCAACTGGGCCAGATGCAGCGGCGCGGGATAGTTGCCGTCGGTGGCTGTGACGTCCACACGCCAGACATTGCCCAGCAGGTCGCCGGCATACAGCGAGTCGGCCGTGCCGTCGGTCAGGTCCAGCACGAAGCCCTGGACGTGCGCCAAGCCCGCCGGTGCGGTCGGCTCGCCGGCCCCCGTGTCCAGTTTCAAGATCCGCTCGCCGGTACGGGCGTTGAGGATGAAGATATAGCCTTTGCCATCGCTGTTGTTGTAGCCCGAGCCGATGACGACGACCCAGCCATAGGCGCGGGTCTTCAGGATGGTCGGCTGCCCATAGGTGTAGCCGAGATCGGGGTCGGTGAACTCCCACAG
>NZ_JANNMI010000058.1:0-5671 GCF_031397715.1 Roseateles sp. | reverse complement strand
CGGGGTGGTCGGCAAGCCGGCTGTAGTTCTCGCCAATGGTCAGGGTTGACACAGTCGGCACGCGCTTGACGCCGATCACGCGGCTCTTGAAGCAACGCGACCCCGATCTGGCCATTGCGGCCGTATCGCGGCGGGTTCATGACTGGTCGGGTGGCACCCGCATCAGTGCCTGCCTGCACGAGTTCAACCAGCATTGGATGCGGCGGGTCTTGAGCAGCGACACGACCGTGCTGCTGATCACCGATGGGCTGGAGCAGGGCAGTGAGGCCGACCCCGCTTGCCAGCGCCTGGCCTTCGAGGCGCAGCGCCTGCGCCTGAGTTGCGAGCGCCTGCTCTGGCTGAACCCCTTGCTGCGCTTTGAGGGCTTCGAGGCCAAAGCGGCCGGGGTGCGCGCCTTGTTGCCCGAGGTCACGCAGCATTTGCCGGTACACAATCTGCTCAGCCTGCAAGAGTTGGCCAGCCTGCTTTCCAAACCACCAGCCCGACCATGAACCTAAGCGGACAAGAAACTCTCCCCGTCTCGCAAGCCCAAGCTTGGGGCGCCCTCAATGACGCCGACTTGCTCAAGGCCAGCATCAGCGGCTGCGAAAGCCTGGCGCTGATTGGCGACCATGAGTACGAGGCCTTGCTGACCGTGTCGATTGGCCCGGTCAAGGCCAAGTTCAAGGGCAAGCTGAAGTTGTCGGATTTGCAGCCGCCGAGCGGCTACCAACTCGCTTTTGAAGGCAGCGGCGGCGCGGCCGGCCATGGCAAGGGCGTGGCCCAAGTGCGGCTGGAGGCTGCGGGGCCGGCGCAAACGGTGTTGCACTACGAGGTGCAAGCCAGCGTCGGCGGCAAGCTTGCGCAGATCGGCTCGCGCCTGGTGGACATGGCGGCGCAGAAGATGGCGCGGGATTTCTTCGCGGCGTTCAATGCCGCTTTACAGCTGCGTTATGGGGTGGCGGCTGCGCCAGAGGTGGTGGCTGATGGGCCGCCCAGCAAGAGCCGGTGGCAGCTGCTGCTGGATTGGTATTTGGGCTGGTTGGGGCGGGTTTTTACGGGCAAGCTGTGAGGTCGAGTCGACCCAAACCGTGCTTGATAGCCTGTTTCGGCTGGTACAGCCGCACGCTGCAATGCCGGCCGGGCCAAAGCCGAGGCGCCAGCAGACAGGTTGGTCTTGTGGCCTGTTGCAAGACAGGGGAGCCAGGATCAAGGGGCGCTGGCTGGCAACACTTGCGCAGCAGCTTGACCTGCCGCAAGCGCCGCCCGCGCCGGCCTGACTAGACTGCGCGGCTCGAAATATCCTTTTTCGGCCGGCCGGCCGGCCGGCTCCGCTTTCGCCTCCGCCGGCCCGGGCCGCACCCCAGCATGGCGCAAACATTAGAAACAAAAACCCCGGAGCTGCTGCTCCCGGCCGGTGACCTCGACCGCATGCGGGCCGCCTTCGACTTCGGCGCCGATGCCGTTTATGCGGGCCAGCCGCGCTACTCGCTGCGCGCCCGCAACAATGACTTCAAGCTGGAGAACCTGCGCATTGGCATTGCCGAGGCGCACGCGCGCGGAAAAAAGTTCCTGGTCGCCAGCAATATCCTGCCGCATAACGACAAGATCAAGCGCTATCTGGCCGATATGGCACCGGTGGTCGAGATGCAACCCGACGCGCTGATCATGGCCGACCCCGGGCTGATGCTGATGATCCGCGAGCGCTGGCCCGAGATGACTATCCACCTCTCGGTGCAGGCCAATACGGTCAACTTCGCCGGCGTCAAGTTCTGGCAAAAGCAGGGTCTGAAGCGCGTCATCCTGTCGCGCGAGCTGAGCCTGGATGAGGTGGCGCAGATCCGCCAGGAATGCCCGGACATGGAGCTGGAGGTGTTCGTGCATGGCGCGCTGTGCATCGCCTACTCGGGCCGCTGCCTGCTGTCAGGCTACTTCAACCACCGCGACGCCAACCAGGGCACCTGCACCAATGCCTGCCGCTGGGATTACAAGCTTGGGCGAGCGTTTGAGGACGAGGCCGGTCAGGCGCAAGCGATCCAGTTCGATTTTCAAAAGGCCGTCAGCCAAGCCAACCAGGACTTCGCCACCGCCGGCGCAATCGAGCGCCATCCCTTGGCCGACCGGACCTATCTGATCGAGGAGTCGCAGCGCCCCGGCGAGCTGATGCCAATCCTGGAGGACGAGCATGGCACTTACATCATGAACTCCAAGGACTTGCGTGCGGTCGAGCATGTGCAGCGCCTGGTCGCGATCGGCGTTGACTCGCTGAAGATCGAGGGCCGCACCAAGAGCCGCTACTACGTTTCGCGTGCCGCGCAGGTCTACCGCCGGGCGATCGATGATGCGGTGGCCGGCCGCGCTTTCGACCCAAGCTTGTTGACCGAGCTGGACGGCCTGTCCAACCGCGGCTACACCAGCGGTTTCTATCAGCGCCACCGCAGTCAGGACACGCAGAACTATCTGGACGGCCACTCCAAAGCGCGGCGCAGCCAGTTTGTCGGCGGGGTGCGCAGCATTGATGAGCAGGGCTGGGCCGATATCGAGGTGAAAAACCGCTTCGAGGTCGGCGACCGGCTGGAGATCATTCACCCCAGCGGTAACGAGATACTTACCCTGACCGAGATGCGCGGCAAGGACGGCGCGCCGGTGACGGCGGCCGCCGGCAATGGCGTGGCGGTGGCTATACCGCTGGATGCGCGCTATCAAGGCGCCTTGATCGCGCGCGTCTTGCCGGCGGCGAGCCAGCCTGAGTAGCCGCCGTGCCTACTTCGGCTCACCCACATCGGTCATGGCTACAAAGCGATAGCTGATGTTGGACGGATCCTGTGCGCTGAATTGCAATTGTTCGATCAGGTACAAGGTCTTGCCCTGCTGGGCGACAAAGCGCCAGTAGCGCTCAGATCCCTGCGCCTTGCAGCTTGGAGCCGCTGCAGTCGGCATGCAGGGCTGGCCCTGCGGGTTCGTACCGCGGGCCATGTACAAGCGGCCATCGGCTTGCAGCGCCCAGAAGCGGCTATAGAAGCGCTCGCTCTCCGGCTGATCTATGCCTGAGCCGCTGATGGCGCTCATGCCATCGGCGCGCAAGGAGTAGAAGGATCCGTAGCGGAGGTGCGCATTCAAGTTGCCGCTCCAGCGCTTGGCGAGAGCTGCGGCGTCCAGGCTCACCGGGCTCGCCTTGACGGCCATGATCTCACTTGCCGCCAGCAGCTTGCCGCCTACCCGCTGCTCCATCAACCAGTGCTCTTCGCCCAAGGGGCCTTTGCCCATGCGGCGATAGCGGTAGTTGGCGTCCGGCAAGCTCAGCTCCAGTGCGCCGCCGACCAGTTTCCAGCCCACCTTGAGCCCGCCGCGCTCCATCTCCGCGCTGTCGGCACCGGTGATGCTCAGCATGTCCTGCGTTGACACGCCGGCCCGGCGTTGCTCGATGGTGGTAGGCGCGGCAATGGGTCCGGCCCAGCGAACTCCCATCGCAAAGTCTTCCGGTGTGAAGCCCTCCAGCGCCTCGTCCGCATAGCGGCGGATGGCAAAGGCCTGGGCTTCGTCCTCTTCCCTGAGTCCGGCCTTGGGGCCGCCCGCCGCAATCCGGTAGCCGGCCACCGCCAGCGTGGCCAAGCTGTAGCGCGCCGAGCCGGCCGCCATATCGGTCAGCGTGTAGCCGGTTGTCGCGACCTGAATCGTCCATTGCAAACCGTCCGGCCCGACCTCGGCGCTGTAACCCCCGTCCTCTAGTTCGGGGCTGTCGATCGTGACCATCACACGGCTGCCCGCCCGCGTCCATTTGGCCTTGCTGACCCGGTCGCTGACCACCTCGGCGCTGCCGTCGGGCTGCAGATTGAAGACATAGGCCGACTTGCTGGAGCCGCCAATGCCGTAAGCGTAGATCAGCGTGACGCCGGCCGTGCCGGTGCTGGCCGGCAGCGGCGGCGCTTGCTGCAAGGCGGCATCGTTCAGCAACGCGGCGCGCGTGGCCTCGAACTGCGGGCCATTGTCCTTGCGCTGCGCGCTGGCAAAGGAGGCCAGCGTGGCCGCCGCCGCCGCCAACTGCTGGGTGTTGTTGGCTTCGGCCGGCAGCGCGACGCCATGGTCGACCACCAGCTGGATCAACGCGGCGGCGTCCAGCACATCGTCGGGGTTGAGCTTGGCCGCTGCCTCACTCAGCCCCTTGTCGCTGGTCGGCGCCTTGCCGTCCGCACTGGCCTGCACCAGCAGGCCGGCCAGCGCCGTGCTCAGGTGGGTGATGCGCAGGGCCGGCGCCTCGGCTCCGGTCAGCTTGCCGGCCGTGGCGCGCTGGGCCAGTCCGGCGACTTCACCCGCCAGGCTGCTCAACATCACCTGGCTTTGTGGCCCGATACCGCTGGCGCTGAGGGTCAGGAAGTCGGTCGGCTTGGAAGTCTTCAGGGCGAGCGAATACTCACCCCGCTCGTTCGCATCGACGCTGACGCTGGGTTGCTCGCCCAGCGCGGCGGTGACCCTGGCCTTGGCGATAGGCCCGTCTGTGACCACGCCGGCCAGCGTCAAGCTGGCCTCAACCTTGAGCTTGACCACGGCCTCGCTCTGCGCGCTGCTGGACATGTCGGCGCTGCTGACGGCCAATTTGTAGCGCAGACTGTCCTCGCCAAAAAAGCCGGGATTCGGCGTGTAGACCAGCTCCTGGCCCGCCACGCTGACGCTGCCGTACTTGGGTTGCTCCAAGACGCTGAGCACGGCGGTACCGCCGCTGGACTGGTCATTGGCCTGTACGGAGAGCGTCTTGGCGGCGTTCCAATCGAGGCTGTAGTCATCGGCGGCCGCAGCGGCCTGGGCCGGCGCCAGCGGCTCCGGCGTATGGCTGTCGTCGTTGCCACCGCCGCAGCCGAGCAGCAGTAAAGTGCAGGCGCCGGCCAGGCAGCCGGCTTGAAATGAGCGCTTGTTCATCTGCATCTCCCGAGGGTTGGTGATGGATGGATTCAAGACGATCGGCGTGACCCTGTCATCACCCGTTTGGCTGATCCAAATGGTGGACCAAGGGTCGATCCGGCTCAGGCTTTCAAAAACTCCGCCTTCGCCCCCAGCCAACGCTCTACCTGTCGCCGCGCCGCCTGCGGATGCTTGTCCAGTAACTGCGGCGCTAAGCGGCGCGCCGCTTGCAGCAGCACCGAGTCCTCTTGCAGATCGGCGAAGCGCAGGAGTTCGGCGCCGCTTTGGCGTGCGCCCATGAACTCACCCGGCCCGCGGATATCGAGGTCGCGGCGGGCGATCTCGAAGCCGTCGTTGGTCTCGGCCATCGCCTTCAGCCGCGATTTGCCGGTGTCGGACAGCGGCCCGGTGTAGAGCAGCACGCAGACACTCGCGACCGCGCCGCGCCCGACCCGGCCGCGCAGCTGGTGCAGCTGGCTGAGACCGAAGCGCTCGGCATGTTCGATCACCATCAAGCTGGCATTGGGCACGTCGACGCCGACCTCGATCACCGTCGTCGCCACCAGCACGCTGATGCGTCCGGCCGTGAACTCCGCCATCACCGCCGCCTTGTCGGCCGGCGTCATGCGGCCATGCAAGAGCCCGACCACATAACCGTCTAATGCGGCGGACAGCTCAGCATGCGTTTCGGTTGCATTGTTGAGGTCCAGCGTCTCGGACTCCTCGATCAGCGGGCAAACCCAGTAGACCTGCGCGGCCTTGTTGGCGACCTCATCGCGGATCTTCTCCACCACAT
>NZ_JANNMI010000035.1:0-3627 GCF_031397715.1 Roseateles sp. | reverse complement strand
ATTGCTTGTAGGAGATAAACAATGGGCTCGTTGAGTATTTGGCACTGGCTGATCGTGCTGGTGATTGTTGTGCTGGTGTTTGGCACCAAGAAGCTCAAGAACATTGGCGGCGACCTGGGCGGTGCCGTCAAGGGTTTCAAGGACGGCATGAAGGAGGGCGGCAGCAGCGCCGATGCTGCGGCACCTATGTCGGCAACTACGCCACCGACCCAGCAAGTGACCAGCAAGGCGACCGACAGCAACACCGTCGACGTCGAGGCCAAGACCAAGTTGTGATAGTCAGCCGGTGTGACGCTGCATGATTGACTTCGGATTTGACAAGCTGGCGCTGATTGGCGCCGTCGCCTTGATCGTGATCGGGCCCGAGCGCCTGCCACGCGTAGCGCGCACCGTCGGGCACCTGCTCGGCAAGGCGCAGCGCTATGTGTCCGACGTCAAGGCCGAAGTCAGCCGTTCGATCGAGCTCGAAGAGCTCAAGAAGATGAAGACCGAGATGGAGGCGGCCGCGCGCGATGTGGGGCAAACCGTCCAGCAAGAAGTCAATAGCGCCGGACAGGCCTTCGAGCAGACTTGGTCCGATGTCGGTGACAACCACAGCATCGCCGGCAGCCACGGCTATGACGGCAGCTCATTCGGAGCCACCGCTTACAAGCGGCCCAAGAAGAACTGGCGTTTGAAGCGCGGCGCCACGCCTCAGTGGTACAAGCTGCACCAGGGTGTACGTCGCCACGCTCAGTCGGGCGCTGCGCGCGTCGCACGCTTCCGTCCTATTTCACGTTGACCCCAGTCAGATAGCGACGCCCCCACCGCATGAGCAATGACAGCAAGCCCGACGATGAACTCGCCGGCACCGAGCAACCTTTTGTCTCCCATTTGATCGAGTTGCGTGACCGCTTGGTGCGCGCTGCGATCGCGGTGGGGCTCGCCTTCGGCGTGTTGGCCATCTTTCCGGGCCCGTCGGCGCTGTATGACTTGCTGGCTCAGCCTTTGGTGGCGCAGCTGCCTGTTGGCTCGACGCTGATCGCCACCAGCGTGATCTCGCCATTCTTGGTGCCCTTGAAAATCACCTTGATGGCGGCGTTTTTGATCGCCCTGCCGGTGGTGCTTTACCAGGTTTGGGCCTTTGTGGCGCCGGGGCTGTATTCGCATGAGAAGCGCCTGGTCTTGCCCTTGGTGTTCTCCAGCACGGTGCTGTTTTTCATCGGCGTGGCGTTTTGCTATTTCTTTGTGTTCGGCCAGGTCTTCAAGTTCATCCAGAGCTTCGCGCCCAAGAGCATCACGGCGGCGCCCGATATCGAGGCCTATCTGAGCTTTGTGATGTCGATGTTCATCGCTTTCGGCGCTGCTTTTGAGGTGCCGGTGGTGGTCGTGATGTTGTGCCGCATGGGTTTGGTGACGGTCGAGCAGCTGCGCGAGTTCCGCGGCTACTTCATCGTGCTGGCCTTCGTCATCGCGGCCATCATCACGCCGCCGGATGTGGTGTCGCAGCTGGCGCTGGCGATCCCGATGTGTATCTTGTACGAGGTCGGCGTGTTCGCCGCCGGCTACTTCAATCGTTTTTCGAAGGCGCCGGACGAGGCCACCTGAGCTCAGCGCTCAGTGTCTTGCAGCGGGCCCGGCTTGGGTCGCTGGCCGACCATCACTTCGACTTCTAGCTGTTTCGAGCCGCGTTGCAGCGCCAGGGTGGCCGGCTCCAGCGGTTTGAGTGCGGCAACCGCCGCCAGCAGTTGAGCGGGGCTTTGCACGGCGGTAGTGCCGACCTTGGTCAGCACATCGCCGGGCTTGACACCGGCCTTGGCGGCCGGCGCATTCGCCAGCACGCCGCTGATCAAGACCCCGGACGTCAGCGGCAACTTGAAGGCCTCGGCAAATTCGGGCGTGAGCTCGCGGGTCTGCACACCGATCCAGCCGCGGGCCACCTGACCGTCACGCAGCAAGGCTTCCATCACCAGGCGCGCCGAGCTGATGGGAATCGCAAAACCTATCCCCAAGCTGCCACCGCTGCGCGAGTAGATGGCGGTGTTGATGCCGACCAAATTGCCGTCCACATCGACCAGCGCGCCGCCGGAGTTGCCGGGGTTGATGGCGGCATCGGTCTGGATGAAGTTCTCGAAAGTGTTGATGCCCAGCTGGCTGCGCCCGAGGGCGCTGACGATGCCCGACGTGACCGTTTGCCCGACATTGAAGGGGTTGCCGATCGCCAGCACCACATCGCCGACTTGCAGACTGTCGGCCGCGCCCAGGTGGATAACGGGCAAGCGCTCCAGCTCAATCTTCAGTACCGCCAGGTCGCTCTCGGGGTCGGTGCCGACCAGGGTGGCGCGCGCTTGGCGGCCATCGGTCAGCATCACTTCGATGTCCGAGGCGTCCTCCACCACGTGGTTATTGGTCAGCAAATAGCCATCGGCGGAGACGATCACGCCCGAGCCCAGGCCGGTTTGCGGGCGCAGCGTTTGCTTGCCTTGACCGCGCTGGCCGAAGTGAAACTTGAACCAGGGATCCTGCGTTTCAGGGTGACGCTGGGGCGCTTTGCTGGCCGTGATGCTGACCACGGCCGGTGCGGCACGCCTTGACGCTAAGCTGTAACCTGCGCGCAGCCCGGCACTGCCGGCTTCGGCCGGTGGGTAGGCCGCAGCCGCGCCGGAAGTTTGGCTGGTTTGAGGCAAGGTGACAGCGGGCATTGGCCGCAGCCATTGCGGCTTGAGCGTGCTCAGCACAAACAGTACAGCCAACACGACGGTGGTGGCCTGAGCGAAAATCAACCAAAGCTTACGCAATCAAAAGTCTCCCTATGCCTCAACGTCACGTCATCGATCTCTATCTGAAGCGCCTGCTCGAGGTCGATCTGTTCAAGGATTATGGGCCGAATGGTCTGCAGGTCGAGGGGCGCGCCGAGATTCGGCACATTGTCTGCGGGGTGACCGCGAGCTTGGCGCTGATCGAGGCCGCCATAGCCGCCGGCGCCGACGCGATCCTGGTCCACCACGGCCTCTTCTGGCGCGGTCAGGACGGGCGCGTGACCGGCTGGATGAAGCAGCGCTTGGCCCGCTTGCTGGCCGCCGATGTCAATTTGTTTGCCTACCATCTGCCCTTGGACGCCCACCCGGAACTCGGCAACAACGCCCAGCTTGGGCGGCTTTTGGCTTGGCAGGCCGATAGCCGGTTTGGTGAGCAGGAACTGGGTTTTGCCGGCAATTTGGCGCAACCCCAGTCACTGACCGCCCTCGGCGCTCAGCTAGAGCTGCAGCTACAGCGGGCGGTGGTGGTGGTGGGCGGTGACGGCCGGGAGCTCAAGCGTGTGGGTTGGTGCACCGGCGGTGCGCAGGGTTATTTTGAGGCGGCCATCGCGGCTGGGGTTGATGTATTTGTGACCGGCGAGATCTCCGAGCCGCAAGCGCATCTGGCCGCCGAGACCGGGGTGGCGTTTATTGCAGCCGGCCACCACGCCACCGAGCGTTACGGCATCCAGGCTGTGGCTGCTCATTTGGCCCGTGAACTCGGCCTGACCCAGCAATTCATCGAGATCGCGAATCCGGCATGAACACCAACCGTTCCAGCAAAGCGATTCTGCTCACCATGGGTGATCTTTGTGGCATCGGCCCGGAAATCGTCGCCAAGGCCATGGCC
>NZ_JANNMI010000008.1:0-20594 GCF_031397715.1 Roseateles sp. | reverse complement strand
CACAGTGAGGCAGCTATTGTTCGTGCAGCCCTGCATCACCGTGACTTGCTGCTCCTCAAGGACCATGGATTTCTGCACGCCCTGGCATTCGGGATCGTCGGCAATTTTTGTCCGAGGCACGTAAACGCAGGCGCTGAGAGTCAGACATAGCAGCAGCGCGAGGCGGCGGCCTATCGGGTGGACGTGCATGGGGTTTGCGTCAGGGCCAAGGTCGAATCGATCAGCATGCCGAGCCTCCGGAAGTTTCGCGGATTCTGCCATCAGACCGGGCTTGGCCCCACCATGAACCGCTATGCGCCCATCAGGCAAACGAGTCGGCCATCAAGGCCTTGAACCATTCGTTCATGTCTTCAAAATTATCCCCACTCCAACCCAGGGAGGCGCTGGCGCTGGCAGGAACTGCCTGCATCGTCTTGGTCAATGGATCGTACTGAAACACCACGTTCAACCAAGAGGCCTGCGTGCGAGTGATGGTCGAGAAGCAGGCCGAGTTTGTGACCGGCGCAGGGTCCGGTGCCAAGCCGCAGAAGTAACGTACCAACGCATCGGCGCAGACCTTGGCCTCCTGGTTGGCAATATGCCCGGCCTTGGGCTGGGTGGTGGCGCTGGAGTCGCCGATCACATGGACCTTGGGCGCGCTCAAGCTGGCGTAGCTCAGCACATCGACCGGCGCAAAGCGACCGTTGGTGGCCGTCGCCAGGCCGGTTTGCTCGATCAATTTGCCGGCCCGTTGCGGCGGGATCAAGTTGATGACGTCACCATGCACCGCGCCGCCATTGGTGTAGAGCATCATCTGCGGCTCGTCAACCGATGATATTTCTACATTGCGGTGGTACTCGATCACGTTGGCATGCAAGCCGAAAAAGGCCTCGGAGAAATTGTCTTTCTCCACCACGATGTCGGGGTTGGCGTCCAGCACGATCAGTTTGCTGCGCGGCTTTTTCGCCTTCAGCCAGTCGGCCAGCAAGCAAGCTCGCTCATAGGGTCCGGGAGGGCAGCGGTACGGCGTCTTGGGGATAGTCAGCACGACCGTGCCGCCCGCCCGCATCGCAGCCAACTGCTTGGCCAACTGTTCGGTTTGCACGCCGGCCGACCAGGCATGCGGCATGCGGGCAGGGTCGGTTTGGCCGGGCAGCAGATCAAAGCGCATACCCGGCGCGAGCACGATCTTGTCGGCCATCAAACGCTGACCCGAGGCCAGCATGACCGAGCCCTTGACGGCATCGACCTCCAACACCTCGTCGGTGACAAGCTTGACGCCGTGGCGAGTTCTCAGCGCGTCATAGCCAAAGCGCAAGCTGCTCATTGAGCGCTGACCGGTCAACACCAGGCTGCTCATGATGTTGGAGATGTAGGCGGGGTTGCGCTCGATCAAGGTCACTTGCAAGCCGCCATTGCTCCACATGCGCAAGTACTTGGCCACGGTGGCGCCGGCCATGCCGCCCCCCACCACGATCACCCTGCCGCCCGAGTTGGCGGCGCGACTGGCCAGGGGATGCCAGGCCGCCATGCCGGCCGCTGCGGCCATGGCCGCTTGAATAAGTTGACGTCGATTCATTGCAGACTCCTCTAGGTTCAGGGCTGACTCAACGCTGAGTCGAGAGCCATTGCGACAGCTCGCGCAGTTGCGCATCGGTGTAGCCCAGCGCGTGCTTGGTCATCAAGCCCTGGCCCTCCCCGCCGGCCTGCATTTCCTTCAGCTCCTTGTAGACCTCCAGGCTCGATTTGCCCGCCAGGCGCTCAAAACCCGGCCCCTTGCCATTGGTGCCGTGACATTGGAAACAGTTCGACGCCAGCAGCCGCCCGGCCGGCACCGGTGGCATGGGCTGCGTCTGCGCCACCGCGGCGGCGAGAGAACATGACAGCAGCGCTGCGACAACGCTGGACAGGACAAGTCGATTGCCTTGCATGAAAGCCTCCTTGCTAGATAGATCAAATGCGGTAGGCCTGAATCTAGCGGGGCCATGCTGTCGAAACCCAGTCAAAAACATAGTGTTACCGAAGGGCTGCTTGGCTTGCCTTTGATCAAGCTGGGCCGCTCAAAACAGCCGCAAACTGAAGTGACTTGCTGCCCGGCAAGCAAAAGCTGACACCAAAAACCCATGCGCATCTTGCTGATCGAGGATGACCCCAACCTGCGCGCCAGCCTGGTGGAGGCTTTATGCCGAGAGGGCTATACCGTTGACGCCGTGGCACAGGCGGAACAAGCCGGCCTGCCCTTGCGCGATGTCCACTACGACGCCTTGTTGCTCGACATTGGTTTGCCGGGCATGAGCGGGCTGAGCCTGCTGGGCCAGCTGCGTGCGCGCGCCTGCGCCGTGCCGGTGCTGCTGATCACCGCACGCGATGACTGGGAGGACAAGGTGCGCGGCCTCGACCTCGGCGCCGATGACTACCTGGCCAAGCCCTTTATGTTGCCGGAGCTGTTGGCACGTTTGCGGGCCCTGCTGCGCCGCGCCAGCGCCAACAAGCTCGCCTGCGTGCAACTCGGTGCACTCACGCTGGACATGGCGGAGCGCAGCGCCAGCCTGAACCAGCAGCCCTTGCCGCTGACGCGCAAAGAATGGGCGCTGCTGCTGGAGCTTGCCTTGCAGAGCCCGCGGCTGGTGCCCAAACGCAAGCTGATTGACAGCCTCGGGCATTGGGACCGCGAGCTCAGCGCCAATGCCGTTGAACTGCATGTCTCACGCTTGCGGCTCAAGCTCGCAGCCTCCCGCCTCAAGCTGGAAACCGTGCGCGGCCTGGGCTACCGCTTGCTGGAGCAAGCGCCGGTGCGGCCCGAAGCACCGGCGAGCAGTTCACACGACTGGCGCTGATGCGGCGCCTGAGCTCAAGCCTCAAGCGGGTCTCGCTGCGCACGCGACTGCTCGCCACCTTGGGCCTGTGGTTGACGCTGGTGCTGGCGCTTGCCTTGCTGCTGGATCTGCGCGGCGCCGAGCGTTTGGCCGATCAAGCCTTCGATCAAGCGCTGCTGAACAATGCCGTGGCCTTGGCCGCCCGAGTAGAGATCGACACCGACAGCGACCTGGACGTGGATCTGCCCCAGTCGGCCCAGGCCTTGCTGCAAGCCGACCCGCTGGACCAGCTGTTTTTTGCGGTCTTCGACGGCCAGGCCAAGCTGGTGTGGGGCGACGCGCGGCTGGCAGCATTTGTCAGCGCCCAGCCGCCGGCCAAAGACGTCAGCCTGCTGGGCCGGCTCGACGGGCAAGCGGTGCGCGTGCTGACCTTGCACCGCCAGGGTCCGACCAAGCAAGCGAGCATCGTGGTGGCCGAGACGCTGAATAAGCGCCTTGAAGCCAGCGCGCAGATACGCGCCCGCTCGGTGCGTCTTGGTTTGCTGTTGCTGGTGGCGGCGATGCTGGGCCTGCACTTCAGCACCCGCCGCATCCTGCAGCCGCTGGAGCGCTTTGCGAGTCAGCTTGAGGCGCGTCAGGCGCGTGACTTGAGCCCGGTCGCGCCGCCCGGTGACACCAACGAATCCGCCGTCCTGGCCGCGGCGCTCAACAGCTTGCTGGCCAGGCTGCGCGAGAGCGCGGCCGCCCAACGCGCGTTCATCGGTGACACCGCCCACCAACTGCGCACACCGCTCGCCAGCCTGTCCTTGCAAATAGAAATGGCGCTTGAAGACCTGGCCACCGACGCGGCAGCCCCTCAAGCGCAAGCCCAAGCGCAAGCGCAAGCGCAAAGGCTGCAGCTGATGCAAAGCCTGGTCGCGCGACTGCAGCGCTTGGTGCAGCGCATCCTGAGCCTGGAGAAAGCCAGCTCGGAAGCCGGCAGCGGCTTGCCGACGCAGCGCCTTGATCTGACCCTGCTGGTCGAGGACTGCGCGGCCGAATTCATTGACCGCGCTGAACGCAGCGGCATCGATCTGGGTTTCGAACTGGAGCCGGCAGCCCTAGAAGGCTGGCCGGGCGAGCTGCATGAGCTGCTGAGCAATTTGCTCGACAACGCAATCACCCACGGCCGTGGCCCCATCGTTGTGCGCACCCGAACGACAGCGGCGGCAGTACTGCTCGAAGTTGAAGATCGGGGCGCGGGGCTGGATGTGGGGCTGCTGCCCGAGCTCTTCCAACGGCGTCGGCGGGGTGCAGCCAGTCAGGGTGAGGGTTTGGGCCTGTTCATCGTCAAGGCCATCGCCGATCATCACGGTGCAACGGTCAGCCTGCAGCCTGGCAAGGGCGGTTTGGGGCTCTTGGCTCGGGTCAGTTTCGGCAAGCCGCCTGAGCACGGTAGCGCATCGGCCAAGTCGGACAAATCGGCATGAAGCCCATCGCCTCCAAGATCGGGCGGCTCATCAAGGACGCGTCCACCGCCATCCATTCAAAGCCGCGCGCGCGGGCTTCCTCGAAGCGCACATCAAACAAGGCCGAATAGACGCCGCGGTGGCGCCAGGCCGTAAGCTGCCAGCCATCCCATCTTGACGGATCAGCCGGCGCCGGCGGCCGTGGATGGCTTGTTGAGGAAAAGTGTTCACGTGTCCACCAAGAGTTGAGGTGGACACGAGCGTGCTGTGCAATCACCTGAGATTCAAGATGGGAGGGCTGGCCTTACGTATCAATTGCACCACTGCAATTCACAGGGAATACCGTCCCCGTCACCGTCCATCTTGATCCCGGGGCAGTGGCTCAGAAAGTACTTAGCCTCGGCACATGAGCTCATCTGGGTGCAGCTAGTTCGGCCATCACACCTGAAGGACTGAGTCGGCTCGACTGGCGGTCTGACCGCAGACGTGGGCTGCTCTTTGCCCGACTTGGGGGCTGCTGCAGCCCCAAGACTTGCCGAAGCCTGGCTACTTGGCGCCGGTACTGACTGGATCGCGGGGAAATTGCCGGCTTGAAGCAGCCGCTTCTTTCGCTCGGCATTCAGTTGCTCGACGGTCGGGTCCTTGCGGGCCTCGCCGAATGGGCAGGGCTCACGCTGGTATGTGGTCGAGCCGTTGACGATGCATTTGTTGTAGGCCGGTGCGGCAGCTGCGGGCGCCGCAGCTGCCATCAACGCTGGAAACGCAAAGACCAGAGAGCATGTTTTGAACATCAGGATCAGCTGGCAGAAAAGTTAAAAACATAGGCGGAAGCCGTCGTTGCGACAAGATATTTGGCAATAAGGATGCCGCACCTTTAGTCTGACGCATATTAACTAACTGCGCGCATAGACAGCACCATGCACACCAGCACGATGCATGCGAGGACGCTGAACCCAAGCGGATGCTCGGGCAGCCGGATGCCCGAATGCCCTGGGGACGCAGCTGTTGGCTGAAGACCAAAACCCCCTTTGAAGCCGACGAGAAGCGCAGAACACCGAGGCGCGTGCGCAGCACGCATCCATGACTGACTTCGCGCCCCTTGTCTGAACGTAGCGGCCGCAGGGCGCGCAGTGAGTTGGGCGCGGCCTCGGTTTTCGAGCATCGCAGTGGACCCGGCGCGCAGCGCTGAGCGGCTGATCGGGGGACTCTCCTGGATGTGACGATAAAGCGCTGATCGTCACTGGCGCCGTCAACGAGGAACTGCTCGACCAATTGCTCGATCGCTCGTGGCACCTGCCATGCTGTGCGCGAAGCTCATGGCAGCGTTATCGCGCATCCCTGACCCCGATCGATTTCCCGATCTTGTCAGAAATTTGGGTCGCCACATTCCGCCCAAGGTCATCTGCAACGGCCATCAAGAAAAGGCATTTGCCGTCACTCGACGCCTCCCACTGCCTGCCGATCTGATCCTTTTCACGGGTGTCTTCGTGAACCTGCAGTTGCCCTTTGTACTCCACAGCCAAAACGCGACCATCCTTCAACTCCGCCACGAAGTCAGGGTAGAAGTAGTCGGTGGCAGTCGGTAGCCAGAATGAAAACCTCTCATCCGTCGCCACATTGCGCACCCAGTGTTTGACCTCAGGATGACCGTCAATGGCTCTCGCGCAGACAAACTCCTCTGCCGCGCTGCCATCCTTGCGCTTTTCACGCAGGTCGTGAATTACCGGGTAGTAGTGCTTCTTGAACCGAAACCGTCCAGCGTAAAACGGCGGGCGGGCCGGATACTGGTTAACGCGGAAAGTGAAAGCATGGCGAAAGCTATCTGCCAACACCGGCGCCGCCCTAAATTCTGGCAGCGCCTTCTGAAAACCACTGTTAACGGCCAATTGGCGACGCCGGTCAATTTCACGGCGAATCGCCTCGGCAAGCAGATATTTGCCACGCACCAAAGCAGTCAGCGTGAGGCCCCGGTCGCCAATCAGATGCCGCACCAGCGCCAGCAACCACTTGAGCAAGGCGACCTGACTAACGTCTACCTGCCGACAGCTGCGGTCCAGTTGGCGCACCAGATCATGTTCATCGGCATGCGCAGTCACTTCATTCAATTGCAGTTGGCCACTATCGGCGTTGTTGTAAACCACCTTGTCGCCGGCCACGTCAATTTCAAACAGGCTGCCGCTTTCATGCACGGTGAAACCGGCCAAACTCACCACTTCAGCGAACAGATCAAAGTCACCCAATTCGGCTAAAACGCGGCGTTCAACCGCTTGCAATTCACCGTCCCATTCAAAACACAGTTGCGGCAGCGGCGCGAATGGCACGCCGCGCGAGGCGGGCGCCAGTTGAGCGTCTTGGCGGGCGCGCTCCCGCTCAATCGACTCTTGCACTGCCTGCTGCTGTTTACCTGGCTTGCAGGCGGCCAGTAAAAAATCTTCCACCTCTACCGTCAATTCGCCGCGCACGATCACCGTGGCGCCGGTCGAGGTTGGGCGAATTTCGATACTGCCTTTCAACGCTTCAGGAATGGTCTGAGTCGGTACGACCGGTAGAGCAATCACGGCCTCAAGCGGCAACAACGACTGCTGCCTACCATCATCAAAAGAAGCGAAGGCCATTTGCGAGGAAACAATCGCCGCTTGCGCCTCGTACCGCTCAAAGCCCATGTTATTCACCAGCCGGTCTACCAAGGCGTCGGCAGCCCGGGCGGTTGCCGTGGACACCACATGCGCATAGGCCTTGCCCAACTCTGGCTGCTGGCGCGGGCGGGCATAAGGCATGCGCATGACGCGGCCCAACAACTGCTCAACGTCCTTTCCGCTCTTCATGTCCTGCAAACTGCACAGTACGTAGGCAAACGGACAATCCCAGCCTTCTTTCAAGGCCTTGACCGTAATGACAAAGCGAATCGGGCAAGTCGGATTGGCCAGGACGACGCCGTCCAACTCCTTTAGCTCGCCCGTGGCAATGGCAATTTGCTTGCGATCCAGCTTTTCACCGTCCAGGCTGATCAAGTGCGCCAGCAGCGCCTCCACCGTCGCTTCACCATTGACGTCCTCGGCCTGAAACAACAACACCGGGCGAATGTAGTCAGCCTCCCCCAAAGCAATAGTTTCCAGCCGGTCGCGTGTCAGCACCGCATCACGCACGGCATCTTTCCAACCGGTTTTGTGCTCCATCAACACAATCGGCAGCTTGACCATGTCCTCATTGGCCAGCGCCTGCGCGCCAACATGAAAAATCACATTGCTGTCGGGCATCGGCGTGGCCGTCAGTTCGATCAAACAGGCCGGGTGCAAATCGCGCAGCGTGCAAAAAGCCTGCGCGGTGCGGTTGTTGTGCGCCTCATCCACGATCACGATAGGCTGGTGCAGCGTCAGCCAATTGGCCAATGAGGCTTTCACGCGGCCCAGGTCGGCCACAGTCAAATACGGCTGCGCGGCAATGTCCGCCTCCAACACCCGGTCAAGTCGGCTTTCCTGTTGCGGTGTCAGCGCTTGGAAATGGGGGGCCAGTGATTCATCAAACGAGTACACCGTGCGAATCGTTTTGTCCTTGACGTTGAAGGACTGAATCGTCGCCACGATGATGATGGCCGAATTGCCCACCTCTTGAGGGCCAACAGTCGCCAAGTCATCCAGTGCGCAGACACGCACGCGCTCACCAAAGTGCTGCGTCAAAGCCTCCCGGCACGGATTGCGGGGCGTGGAGAGTGCCTCCAGCGTCTGGCTGCGGATGGCATCCGAGGGAACCAGCCATAAGGCCACGGGTGCAGCAGTGTCGCGAAGGGTTTTTCCCGCTTGGGCGACGGCATGCGCAGCGAGAAAAGTCTTGCCACCGCCGGTTGGAATGCGTACGCACACGGCGGGCACATCGCCCATTGCGGCCGGGTTGTATTTCGCCTGCCAGCTCTGGCCGTTCTTTTCGTGCAAGGGTGCGCACGCCAGCCACGCATCGTCCAGCCCGTTGGCGCGCAGTTTGTAAAAGAAGCCGTTGAGCGTTGTCAGTGCCTTCTGTTGATAGTCCTTGAGGGCAAACATGTTCAGCGCGCTTTGATGTCGTAGGGAATTTGCTTGAACGTGATACCGGCTTCACGCAAACGGGCTTCACCAAGGCGCGTGGTTTCGCCATAGATCACGCGCGGCCCGGTGTGGGGAAATACGGAATCCAAATGCGCCAGCACATTCGCGGTCAACACATTGCCACCAGCCGGTCGGCGGTCGCCCAGAATGCCGTTGTAAAGCAGCACATAGGCGGTGCCTTCTTGCACGCCCAATAACGGCGAATCGAATGTTTGGCGGGCTGGGTTTCCGGTCTCGAAGTGCCACAGATATGCGGCCAGCGCGCCGAAACGCACGGCGGCGTGAATGCCGCCTTCGGCATCGAATACAGGCTCGCCCAGCTTATGAAAGCGAAATCCGCCGCCGCCCTGCCAGCCAATGGACTGCGAGACGCCGTTTTGATCGCCTGAAACAACACCATTCAAACGCGGCAGGCATTTGGTTACTGCGTGTTCACCGCGTTCAATGCCAATGTATTGCCGTCCCATTTTGTGAGCTACTGCAGCTGTCGTACCAGACCCGAGATAGGCATCCAGTACCAAGTCATTTGGGCGCGTCGTCAATTCAAAAATTCGCTTTAGTAGCGCTTCGGGCTTCTTGCTCTTTGGGAACTCTACGCCACCTTCCTTGTGCAAATTATTGGAAAGCAAGTCATCCCAAAGCGTGGTCAACGGCTCACCTGCGACCATTACCCCGTCAATTTCTTTCAGTTTTCCGCTATAAAAAATTAGCCGTTGACCGCCTCTGAAATACATAGTCGAGTAGCCGTCTCGTTCCAAAACCAAAATGCTTTCCGGTTCCGCTATGGATTTGTCAATCAGCTTTTGTGCCGCCTCACTAACCGCGTCGTAGTCAGGCCGCACGGACTGGATCACTTGACTCGCATGCGCAATGACGAATTCATTGAGCCGCTCTTCCAACACCAATGGTCCTAATTCCTTCTTTAAGTCACTGAGTTTCTTATGCCCATTGACCGCACAAAAAGCTGCGGAGAGAGTGGTTATCCGCCATTGAGAGCAAGGAGCATCGGGGTTTACCAGAAACTGGCCGTAGCGTTTGTCTCGCTCTCGCCCTGTAAACAGGCGATTGGGCCTCCAGCTTGCTTTGTTTTTGGCGTACACAACCATAAAGTTGGTGGTGCTCACCATGCCGGGATTGATGGATTTGTGCCCGGTAGCAGCGCCTTGCTTAAAAGTCACAATCGCAACGCGGTTCTTCCGGTTCATGACCTCGTCGGCGATTGCCAACAAGTAGCCCAATTCATTGTCATCAATGTGTATGAACAAAGTCCCATCCGACGCCAACAAATCACGCTGCAACTGGAGCGCAGGAAAAAGCATCGTCAGCCACTGCGAATGCTCCAATTTATCGTCGTAGTCCGGGAAAGCCTGCTCAGTATTGAATGGTGGGTCGGCGTAAATGCATTTCACCCGCCCACGGTAAAACGGCAACAGCGCCTTGAGTGCCAGCAGGTTATCGCCCTGGATCAGCAGATTTTCCGATTGTGGGTCGCCATGCGCTGACTGGAATTGCAGCAGGTGATAGGGAACGTCAGCCGTGCTGCGCTGCGCCTGGGCCTTGTTGACCCAATCAAGAAATGGCATGAGGCGTACTTAATATTGACGTGGTACGTCATTCTATTTGACGCCTTACGCTTTGCGCGTTGCGTCAATGCAAACCACCATAGCGCCCATGAAAATTGGGCCAGTCATTCGGGAGATCAGGGAAGCACTCAAAGCCACGCTTGAGGAAATCGCCTTTGCTGCCGAGACCAACGCCAGCAACTTGTCTCGCATTGAACGCGGTACGCAGGGCTACTCGTCCGAAACCTTGGCGCGCATCGCCCATGCGCTCGGGGTCACAGTTTCGGAATTGCACCGGAGGGCGGAAGCCGCCCCGCAACGCACGGGCAAGTCCAGCCGCAGCAACGCTGCTCAAAAACCGGTGGCAACTGACCCGGAAATGACGTCGAGCAAGTTCTCAGCGCTGACGCCGGATCATCGGGAGTTGGTGGAGGATTTCATGACCCTGCTGTTGCGACGGCAACGGCAACGGATCAAAAAACCAGAGGCCGTTGAGGACTGACGTTAGCCGGCTGCCCGTCGCTATTCACGCATAAGCACAAATTGGCAAGCGATTCTGATCTTCGAGGCGCACTCGAAAATCAGAACCGGAAGCAGGTCAAGGCCGAAAAATGGCAATCAATCCTTCTTCCTGAACGCCAACCACCCCGCCACCGCCGTGAACCCCAGCACCACCAGGGCCAAGATGCTGAAACCATGCGGATGCTCGGACAGCGGGATGCCGCCCACATTCATGCCGAACATGCCGGCCATGATGTTGATGGGCAAGGCCAGCACCGTCACCACCGTCAAGGTAAAAACACTGCGATTGGTCTGCTCACCCACCTGCGCGACCATCTCTTCTTGCAGCAGCTTGATGCGCTCTTGCAGCGCCGACAAATCGCGGATGACCAGCGAAAACTCCTCGGTGGCCTGGCGCAGCTCGTCCAGATCATGGGCCTTCACCCAGGGCGGTGGCTGGCGCAGCAGGCGAAACAGCGCGCCCGGCTCGGGGGCTAACAAGCGTTGTAGACGAACCAGCACGCGCCGCAATTTGCCCAGCTCGCCGCGCTTTTGCTGCAAGCGCCCGACCAGCAAACCGTCTTCGATACTGTCGACCTGCAGCGTCGCCTCGCGCACGATGCGCACCAGCACATCGCCCTGGTCGTTCATCAAATGATTCAGCAGCTCGACACTGGAGCCAAAGCAGGCGCCGTCTTTGACCGCCTGGCGCAGCCGGTCGATCGAGCGCAGCGGATGCACGCGCGCACTGACCAAGACGCGCGCGCTGACGCTGACCCAGAGCGAGGCAATCTCGGACGGGTCGAACGAGAACTCGAAGGCCACATCATTGACGACGGCGATCAGGTTGTCGGAGGCGTCTTCGATGCGGGTCGAGCGCGAGCCTTCACGCAGCGCCTCAAAGAACTCGGGCGGCAGGCTCAAATTGACCTGCATCCATTTCTCGGCCGTGGTGTCGGTGAGGTTGAAATGCAGCCAGATGAATTCTTCGGCGTTCTGCTCCGCGCCCTGAGCCAGCCAACTCAGCGCTTCGGCCAAGCCGATGGCGCGGCCGGCCCGGCCGGGGGCCAGCACGAAGCCGCAAATCAGGGCGTTGTCGACAGCGCCAAACACATAACTCATTCGTTCAACCTCTCATCACGGGCGCGATTGTTGACCAAGTGAAGCCACTCACAGGATGTTTCGAGCAAAAAAAGGCCGGCGCTTCTAACGCCGGCCCGCTTCAAACGCCGCGCGCGATCAGCTGCGCTGCATATTCGCCTTCAGCACGCTGCTCAAGGTGTCCAGGCTTTCGGCCAGATGAGCGCGCGTTTCAACCGACAGCCCGCCCTTGCCGGATGCCGCCCGCAAATCGGACTGCAGCTGCACCGCATGGAAGCGCACCATCGCGTAGGCATCGGCCAACAGGCCGGGGCCGCCGCCGCGCGTCAAGACGGCTTGCAAACGCTTCAGGTGCTCGCGCTGCAGATTGCGCCGGATGCCGTCGATCTCGGCCCCGGTCTTGAGCTCGCTCCAAACGGCGGCATTCAGCGTGCTGTGGACCTCGGACAGCGACACCAGGCCCTTGCGCTCCTTCTCGCTCACAAAGGCCGGCATATCGATCAGGCGGCGCGCGGTGTTGGCCGACATCAGCCGGTCCAGCACGGTGGCCTGCACGACGGCCACGGCGGCCGGAATCGACAACTGTGTGCGCTCCCATTCGTTGTAGTCCAAGGTCTGCGAAGCCAGGAACTCGGGGCGGAAGCGGAAGGAATTGGCCGACAGCAAGCCGCTCGAGATGAACTTCAAGGCCTCACGCTGACGCGCAGGCTCGACGGCACTGAAAGCCGGCCGGCCGGTCGTGCCGGGCAGGTCACGCAGCGCGTGCATGCCGCCAACATACTTGCCGGTCAGCTCGGCCGAACGGGCCAGTTGGCGGAAGCTCTCGACGATCGAGCGGCGGTCGCGCAGCGGGTCGCCGCCGAGCACCGGCTTGCGGTCCTGCACGCGCGACCACAGCTCCTGGCTCAGCGCCAATCGGCGCTTGAAGTAGGCCAGCGGATCGTCACCCAGGTCGAAGCGGTTGGCTTCGGGGTCGAAGCCGTCGTAGGGGCCGCCCACGCCGGCGTCGATGTCATCGGCATAGGCCAGCTGTGGCTCGGTACTGCGCGCGGCGATCTTGGCCAGCTCGGCCACTTCGGTCTCGGCGGGCAAGGGCTTGTAAGCGTACTCAATCGCCCAGTAGTCATAGGCGCCCAAGGTGGTGTTGGTATAGCTGCCCTGCGGCTCGCCCTTCAAGGACAGGTTGTAGGCGTTGTAGTCCATCACCGAGTTGGAGATGCCGTACTGCTCGGTGTGGGCCTTGTCCTGCAACTGCTTCAGGGTCACCGAGGTGGAGGCCTTGAAGTTGTGCTTGAGCCCCAGCGTGTGGCCGACCTCATGCGTGATCACGTCCTTGATGACGGCCTGCACAAAGGCCTCGGCCTCCGGGCTGTCGGGGGTGATGTCGCCGCGCCCTTCCAGCAAGTCGAGCGCAAAGCCCATCTCGGCGGCGGCCTCATTCGCATAACTGCAATAGTCGGCGGCGCCATGCTTGTGGCCATGGCGGTCCAGCGCCAGCGCCGCAACGGCTGGGGTAGCCCCCAGGTCATCGCTGATGAAGCGGCGCGAGCCGCGCGCGAACACATCGCTCATGCCGATGTCGGCATCGAGAATTTCACCCGTGCGCGGGTCGGCGTGGCTGGGGCCAATGGCGAAACCCACGTCGGAGCCGACAAACCAGCGGATCGACGCGTGGCCTGAATCCATATTGTCCCAATCGGCATCATCGGGCTGCTGTTTGGCGTGGATGGCGTTCTTGAAGCCGATTTTCTCGAAGGCCTTGTTCCACTCCAGGATGCCGGCCTCCACCGCCGCGCGGTACTGAGGCGGAATATTTTTATCCAGCCAAAAGGTGATGGGCTTAATCGGCTCGCTCAGCGCAGCAGCGGCGTCTTGCTTCTCCAAGCGCCAGCGCTTGAGCAGGTGCACTCGCACATTGGCCTTGCTGTCGCTGCCGTAGTCGGAATAGGACTCCATGAAGTGGCCGATGCGCGGGTCGAGCTTGCGCGTCGGCATCGGCAAATCAGGCAGCGCCTGGAAGTTGTAGACGAAGCTGAAGAACATGCTGCGCGGATCGGGCGTGGTCTGCGGCGGTGTCGGCACCGGAGCGGGCGGCGCCACCAGCGGCGGCGCCGGGATACGCGGCGTGAAGAAGTGCATGCGGGCGGTCAAGGTGCTCAGCTTGGCGTCGGCCCGCGTGGCCTCGAAGGAGGAGTTGCTGCGGTCCGGCGCATAGGGCAGACGGAAGGCCACCTCCAGCCGCGTGGACAGGCCCGGAATGTCGGTCAAGAAGATGCCGGCATCGACCAGCACCGATTTGCTCTGCGGGTGCTCGGCGCTGCCGACCGGGCCGGCCGCGATCAGGCTGGGCGAAAAAGCCTGGGCCACCGCCAACTTGGCACCGCCTTCGCCGCGGAAAGCGGTGTTGAGTGCCACCAACTGAATCTGGTTGCCGATACGGCGCCACTCGACCAGCTGGTCGGCCGCCATCTGGCTGGCATAAAGGCCGCGCTCGCCAATCGAGCTGGCGATATTGACGGTGAACAAAAAGGGCTTGCCGATCATGGCCTTGGGGAGTTCAAGCCAGACCTTGTCGTCCTTGCGCCAGATCGGAAACAGACCGGCCTGCACCTTGGCGTCCTTGCTGACTTCGGCGAAGGGCTTGGGCGCGGTCGGGTCGGCGGGTGGTTTGGCGCTCGCATTGGGGGCCGAAGCGGCGGCATTGGGGAAAGCCACCGCAGCGGCGGCAACTGGGCCGGCCGCACTGGCTGGCGCTGACGTGGCCGCAGTTCCTGCGCCCGCCGGCGCGGCCGCATTGGGCCCGGTGGTGGCGCAAGCACTCAGCAATGAAACGGCGGCAGCCACGGCCGACAAGGTGAGCCGGCGCGCGCCGAACAGCGAAACATATGAAGTCATTCAGACCATCCTGAAACATTGCACAAGGCTCAAGCGGATGGCCTGAGCCCGAAAAAGTTGGCAGCACGGGCGCCCATCAGCGTTGCCCGCGCGACAAAGTCGGCCACTGTGAACCAGCCGCCGCGCGCCGTCAATGCGGCCGAGCGTGCTTCGCACAATGCGTTCCGCCATTCGTCGCATTTAGTCACCCAGAGAAGGGTTTACCCCATGCGCGGGCGAGCCTCAACCCTGGCCTTTAGACTGCGCGGATGGAAACCCGACCCAGCACCACCCACCTGCTTTATCTGCACGGTTTTCGCTCCTCGCCCCGTTCGGCCAAGGCCTTGAGCATGGCCGAGTGGGTGCGCACGCAGCGCCCCGAGCTGGTATTTGCCTGCCCGCAGCTGCCGCCCTCGCCGGCGGAGGCGATGGCTTTGCTGCGGGACTTGACGGCCGACTGGCCGAGCCAAGGCTGCGCGCTGATGGGCAGTTCGCTCGGCGGCTTTTACGCGACCGTGCTGGCCGAGTGGCCGCGCTTTCAAAGCAGCCGCGTCGTGCTCTTGAACCCCGCCGTTCACCCGGCGCGGGACTTGGAAAAGTACATTGGCGAGCAAAGCTGCTGGCAAGACCCGGCCGAGCGCTTCTTCTTCCGCCCCGAGTTCATCGCCGAGCTGCAAGCGCTGAGTTCGGCCCTGACCAGCACGCCGCAGCGCTTGCTGGCCGTGATTGCCAAGGGCGACGAGTTGCTGGACTGGCGCGAGATGCACGCGCGCTACGCCGACTGCCACACCCGCCTGCTGGAAGCCAGCGACCATGGGCTGTCGGACTTTGAGGACTATCTGCCCGAGTTGAGCGAGTTCTTGGGGCTCGCCTAATTCAAAGCAATCACGCTGTCTTGCGGCTCGGCCACGCAACCCTCGGCAAGGCCCGGCCCCCAGCCGCGCCGCATCAGCACATGTTGGCCGTTATGGCAAAACTCGATGCGCTGCGCGCCGGCCATGGTTCGCTGCACAAAGGCTTCGATCGAGGCCGGCATGCTGACCCGGTAGCGGGCGGCTGTGAGGTCTTCGGCCGGGTGGTCGTCGTTGTGCACCCAGGGCATGAAGGCGGCCGCACCCCATAAGAGCGGCGTGAAGCCAATCTCGAACGTGGCCGGCTCATAACCCTGCGCTTGCAGCCAGGCCTGCGCTTGCGGGCGAACGTCCGCCTCCGCACCCGGCACCAGATCGCCCAAGGCCGCCGCCAGCAACTCCGCCACCCATTGGTTGCAGTTTTGATAGCGGTCACTGAAGGGGTAGGCGTTGGCGCTGTAGCGGGGCGCCAAGAGCTGCAAGGCGCGGCGCTTGTCCAGCGCAGCGCGCTCGAGCGCAGCGGCCTCGGCCGGCGGCAACAAGACCACCGACAAATAGCCGATCTGCGCCTGATTGGCGCCGATCAAAAAGCCCGCCAGCCCTTGGTCGTAGAGCTTAGGCGAAGCCTCGTCGCAGACGTAATACAACTGGCGCACCGACCAGGGTGTGTTGTCACTGGCCCGCAAAGCCAAACCGGCGTGCGAATAGCGCATTTCAAAACGACTCAGGTCGGTGCCGGCGCGCGACACCAAGGCGACGCCTTGACCGCTGCGTTCCAACTCGTCTTTGACGATGGCGATAAAGCGCAGCTGTTTGTCTTGCTGAGCGGCACTGGGCTGGGGCGGCGGCTCGCAAAAACGCAGGCCACCGGCCTGCAATTGGCCGCAACCCAGCAGCGCGAGCGCCAGCAGTCCAAGGACTCGAATCAAAGCACGACGGCGCGGCTATCGAGCTCGCGGTACCAAGCGTCGCTCAACACCAAGAAGAACGGCTGCTGGCTCTGGCCGTTAGCAAACTCCAGGCCATATGCATGTTCGCGGGCCGTCACCAACTGGCCTGCGCTCAACTGGCTCTTCTCGAAGGCCAGCTGGGGCAGCACGAGGTAGAAGTCCGCGAGGCTGTGGGGGGCGTCTGAAGCTGCTGCGGCAGTTGCTTGCAAGTGCACGCGCAGCATGCCGGGTCGGTCGGCGGCGGCCGCCACGTCGATGATTTTGTAGTCGCCGGCGGAGACCTTTTTGTCTTTGGTGGACGAGCCGCTGGAGGCTTCCAAGGACTTGGAACCGCTGCTGGCCGCACTGCTGGCGCCCTCGGAGGCGGAAGAGGCGGTCGAGCTGGCGGCATAGGCCGGCAGCGGCAGCGACAGCGACAGCGCAGCACCTGTCAGCACACTGGCGGCAAGCTTCTGCCTGGTCGAGAAGGTGAAATTCATAAGGGCTCCCATCGCGGTTTTTGTATTGGCAATCTGAAAAATCCGCCGCCATGGTAGCAAGGCGTCAGCCCAGCTTCGCCGGCCGCCCCCTGCCGAATGCCGTGTGAGATGTGCATAGACACGTCACACAGCGTTCTTACAGTCGTGCCGGTCAGGGCCGCCCTGTAGAGCGGGCCCGTTTCGACAAAGCGGCATCTTCCGCAGTATTCGTCAGCGCCCTTTCCTCCACTTGCGGCGCCACACACCAAACAAGGACAGTCCATCATGGGTCGCCCATCAATCATCAAGCCCGTTCGTGTCGGCAGCAGCCGCCGCGCCTTCTTCAAGAACTCAGGCTCGGCCGCAGCGGCCCTGGTGGCCGCGCCGCTGCTGCCCCTGGCCGGCACGGCCGCAGCCGTTGCCATCAACAGCAACTTCCAGCACGGCGTAGCCAGTGGTGACCCGCTGTCCGACCGCGTGATCCTGTGGACCCGCGTCACGCCGACCAATGGCCGCAGCTCGCAAGTGGTGGACTTTTTCATAGCCAAAGACCCGGCCTTCAGCCAGATCGTCAAGACCGGCCGCACGAAGGCGATTTTTGAGCGCGACTTCACCGTCAAAATCGATGCCACAGGCCTGAGCCCCAACACCACGTATTACTACCGCTTCTCGGTCGACGGCGTGAGCTCGCCCATCGGCCGCACCAAGACGCTGCCGGTTGGCGGCGTGGTCAGCAATTTGCGCATGGCCGTGGTCAGCTGCTCCAACCATGCTTACGGTTATTTCAATGCCTACCGCCGCATCGCCGAGCGCGCCGATCTGGACATGGTCGTGCACCTGGGCGACTACATCTACGAGTACGGCAACAACCAATACGGCGAAGTGCGCGCGACCGAGCCCGCCCACGAAATCGTCACGCTGGCCGATTACCGGATGCGCCACGCCCAGTACAAGCGCGACCCGGACTCGCAAGCGATGCACCGCCAGCACCCGCTGGTGGCGATCTGGGACGACCATGAAACCGCCAACAACGCGTTTGTCGACGGCGCCGAAAATCACCAGGCCAATGAAGGCACCTGGCCCGCCCGCGTCGGTGCCGCCTTGCAGGCCTATTACGAGTGGATGCCGGTACGGGTGGTTGACCCGACCAAGCCGCGCAATAACGCGCGCAGCTATGCCTTCGGCAATCTGGTCGACCTGATCATGCTGGAGCAGCGCCTGACCGGCCGCTCGGCCCAGCTCGGCACCAATATCGGCAATGCCGACGGCTACTTCATCCAGCAAGGTGCCTATCTGGACCCGGCCCGCCAGTTGCTCGGTGCCGAGCAAGAGAGCTGGTTGTTCAACAAGCTGCGCGGCAGCACGGCCAAGTGGAAGGTCCTCGGCCAGGGCGTGATGTTTGCGCAAGTCAAGGTGCAAGGCGCGCCCAACTCGCTCGGCGGCGGCGTGTTCTTCAACTCCGACGCCTGGGACGGCTACCAGCCCGCCCGCAATCGGGTCTATGACGTGCTCAAAGGCGACGCCAACAAGGGCCAAGCCCCGGTCAACAACGTCGTCATCCTAACGGGTGATATCCACAGCAGCTGGGCGGCCGACTTGAGCCAGGACCCGAACAATGCCAACCTGGCGACCGGCGGCTACGACAAGGCGTCCGGCCAAGGCTCACGCGCGGTTGAGTTCGTCGGCACCTCGATCTCCTCGCCCGGCGTGGACAACCCACAGGTTGCCGCTGGCACGATTGCGCAGCTGACTCCCGCCAACCCGCATCTGAAGTACATCAACCTCGACAAACGCGGCTATATGTTGATCGACGCCGACGCGAACCGCTGCGTCTGCGAGTGGTGGTATGTCGACACCGTCGCCAGCCCCAGCAATATTCAGACCTTTGCCACCGCCTTCCAGGTGGTGGACGGCAGCAACCGCCTGTCGCCTGCTGCGCAAACGCCGAACCGCGCCAACCCGGCCGCGCTGGCTCCTTGAACTTACGAACTGGATCTATCGCCATGAACCTCAAACGCAATTTCGCCGCCGCGTTGCTGGCTGCCGCTGCTTTCTCGTCGGCCCAAGCCGCCGACTTCGACTTCGCCGGCCAAGCCGTCTACAACACCGACGTGGTGCGCATCAGCTTCAGCCTGGCCGCCGACAGCGCCGAATTCAAGGCCTGGACCGACTCTTGGCAAGCTGGTCTGAACTTCGACCCGGTCTTGCAACTCTGGGCCAAGGCCGGCAATGACTACAGCCTGATCACCGAAGTGGACGACAACGACCAGCTCGGCCCCGGCCAAGGCTCGCTCGACGCCGGCATCCAGCTGCTTGGTTTGAGCGCCGGGCAGTACCTGCTGACGCTCAGCGCCGCTGACAACTACGCCAATGGCCAGTTGCTGTCGGCCGGCTTCATGCTGGACGGCAGCGCGCCCATTGCCTTGGTCGATTGGACGCAAAGCAGCAGCAACCCCAACTTCCCCGACCAAAAAGGTGGGCTGTGGAGCATCAAGCTGAATTCGGTGGATCAAGCGGCCGTCGTGCCCGAGCCGGCCAGCTGGGCGCTGATGGGCCTGGGGCTGCTGGGCTTGGTGTCCTTGAACCAGCGCCGTCAGCGCAAGGCTTGAGTTAGCGACTGCGCAAGCCACTGAGTGGGGCTGCGACCGTCATGGGTCGCAGCCTTTTTTTGCTCTGTTCGCACTACGTGTGGCCAAGCCGCAGCTCACTGGCCCGCACCGACCCAGTTCTCCATTTCGAGCGCAGGCACGCGCTCGAATTCCGACAGATTGTTCGTCACCAGCACCAAGCCTTCGCTGCGTGCGTGGCCAGCAATGTGCAGATCATTCACCCCAATCGCTTGGCCGATTTTTTCCAGGGCGGCACGAATGGCCCCGTAATGCTGGGCGGCCTTGGCGCCGTAGGGTAAAACAGTTAGGCGACTGCAAAAGTCTTCGATGGCGGACAGGTTATCGCTCACGCGGCTGCTTTTTTCCGCACCGTGCAAAAGTTCGGCCAGCGTGATGGATGAGATTGCCATGCGGCTGGCGTTGGCGTTGAAGCTGGCCAGCACCTCGACCGGGCGCCGCTTCAACACGTCAATGACGATATTGGTGTCCAGCAGGTAGCGCAGCAGCATCAGAGCGCTTCCCGCTCCGACTGGTGTTGGCCGGCGCGCTCAGGCAAGAAGTCGTCGCTGACCTTGGGGCCGCCGAGGAAGAAGCTGTCCCAGCTTTGACCGAGGGGGGCAATGATGCGCTCGTTGCCCTTGGCACGTATTTCTACCTTTTGAACACCCTCTGGCAGGCGCACATCCAATGGGAGGCGCACAGCCTGGGTGCGGTTGTTGACGAACACGGTTCCGATAGCCATGCATGTCTCCCGATGAATGCGTATATAGCGATTGTATATTGCACGGCAAGCGCGGTCACCTCAGCGCTTTCCATCGAGCTTGTGCGCCTCATCCATAGCTTGCCCGACCCGAGTTACTTTTTGATTCAGCTCTCAAGAAACGAAACGTTCCGCAATTCGAAACAACGCAAAGTTAACGAAGGACTACGAAGCTGGCCTGAATTTCTTTGCGCTCTTCGTGTCCTTCTGTTCAAGATTCTTGCGCCCCGCCAGTTCAGCACGGAGCGGCACGAGTTAGATCCGAACAGAAGACCGCAAAGTTCGCGAAGAAATCATGAGAAACAAAGTGGTCCGCGTTGCGAAACGCCGCCAAATAAGCCGTTTCTCCGCGAACGCCGGATGCCGCCCGGGACCTGGGATGCTCTCAAGAAACAAAACGCCGGGCCAGCGCCGACGAGTCCGATCAAACCTGAACAGAAGGTCCCAAAGATCGCGAAGGAAGACGGAGATCCAATCCCCTTCACACTCTTCGTGAACTTCGCGTCCTTCTGTTCAAAACTTATGCACCACGCAACTCCGTCGTTTCTCCGCGAACGCCGGGTGCTGCCAAGGGCCTGGGATGCTCAAGGGAATCCGGCCTAGAAC
>NZ_JANNMI010000417.1:0-17635 GCF_031397715.1 Roseateles sp. | reverse complement strand
CATCATCGGGCGCATGGACGGGCCGCAACTGCTGAGCGTGTGCGGCTCGATCCGCGCCATGATGCGTTGACTGGCGCTGCGGGCCTCAGCCCGCCAGCAGCCAGCTGCTGACCCGGAAGGTGATGAAGGACGCCAGATAGGCCAGGCCGAACAAATAGCCGGCCATGATCAAGGGCATGCGCAGGCCGCCGGTCTCGCGCCGCACCGCCGCCAAGGTGGCCAGGCATTGCGGGGCAAACACAAACCAGGCCAGCAAGGACAGCGCGGTCGGCAGGCTCCAGCTTTGCGCGATCAAGGGGGTCAGCGCTTGCGCGGCGTCTTCGGCGCTGGCCGACAGCGCATAGACGGTGCCGAGCGCGCTGATGGCGATTTCCCGCGCGGCCAGGCCCGGTACCAGGGCCAAGCTGATCTGCCAGTTGAAACCGATCGGCTCAAACACATGGGCCAGCCCGCGGCCCAGCATGCCGGCCACGCTGTATTCGATCGCCGCGCCGGGCGCGCCCTCGGGTTTGCCGGGGAAGCTGGACAGCGCCCACAGCAACAGGGTCAGCGTCAGGATGATGCCGCCCACCCGCTTGATGAAGATGGCGGCGCGCTGCCACAGGCCAATCAGCACATTGCGCGGGTTGGGCCAGTGGTAGCTGGGCAGCTCCATCATCAGCGGGCGCACTTGCGCGCCGCTGGTGAAACGTTTGAGCACCCAGGCCACGGCCATGGCGCCGCCTATGCCGGCCAGATACAGGCCCAGCAGCACCAAGCCTTGCAGCTCAAGTCCGCCCAGCAGGGTTTGCTGCGGGATAAAGGCGCCGATCAGCAAGGCATAGACCGGCAGCCTTGCCGAGCAGGTCATCAAGGGGGCGATCATGATGGTGACCAAGCGGTCACGCGGATTGGCGATTGAGCGCGTCGCCATGATGCCGGGGATGGCGCAGGCAAAACTCGACAGCAGCGGGATGAAGCTGCGCCCGGACAGGCCCACGCTGCCCATCAAACGGTCAAGCAAGAAGGCGGCGCGCGGCAGATAGCCGGATTCCTCCAACACCAGGATGAAGAAGAACAGGATCAGGATCTGCGGCAAAAAGACCAGCACGCCGCCGACGCCGGCGATCAGGCCGTCAACAATCAGGCTGTGCAGCCAGCCCTCCGCAAGATGGGCGCCGGCCTGCTGACCCAGCCAGCCCATCGCCGCTTCGATCAGGTTCATTGGTCCCTCGGCCCAGCTGAAGACGGCCTGAAACAAGAAGAACAAAACAGCCAGCAGAATCAGCGGGCCGACGACCTGATGCAGCAAGACACGGTCGATGCGGTCGCTCGGTAAATGCGGCAAAGCCCGGTCCAGGTCCAGCGCCTGCAAAATCTTGCGTACCTGCTCATGGTCGGCGGCTTGCTCAATGGCCGAGTTCAACTCGGGTACGGCGTTGATGCCGGCGGACCAGACGGCACTTTGGTCGAGCAGCAGTTTCAACTCGTCAACGCCAATGCCTTGGGTGGCCACGGTTCGGATCACCGGCACCCCGATCGCTTTTGAGAGCGCTTGGGCGTCGATGTGGATGCCGCGGCGATCGGCCAAGTCGGTCATATTGAGGGCCACCACGCAGGGCAGACCCAGTCGTTTGACCGCCAGCACCAAGCGCAGGGTGCGGCGCAGATTGGTGGCGTCCAGTACGCAGATCACCAGATCGGGCCGCTTCTCGCCGCGCGCGCGGCCGGCCAACACATCGCAGGTCACCCGTTCGTCCGGTGAGCGTGGGTGCAGGCTATAGGTGCCGGGCAGGTCGAGCAGACGCAAGGTCTTGCCGGCGGCGCTGCGCAGGCGTCCCTCTTTGCGCTCGACCGTCACGCCGGCATAGTTGGCGACTTTTTGCTGGCTGCCGGTCAGCCGATTGAAGAGGGCGGTCTTGCCGCAATTCGGATTGCCCACCAGCGCCAACAAGGGCCCGCTGGGATGCAGGTGAATGATGGCTTCACGCATCAGCTCAGGCCTCGCTCAGAGATTGGGCCCGCACGCTGATGCAAGCCGCCTCGGCCCGGCGCAGTGCAAAGGTGGATTGGCCGATCCGCACCACCAGCGGGTCGGCGCCCGGCAGGCCGCGCGCCATCACGCAGACCGCCTCGCCGGGCCAAAAACCGAGCTCTTCCAGCCATGCCGCCCATTCAGGGGCGTAGCTGGGCGAGCTCACGCCGACCACGCTCATCGGCGCGCCGATGGCGGCCATCGCCAAACTGTCATTCAATGCGCTTTTCATGGGGGGTCTGAGCTCGGCGTGTGTGCAATCATGTGTAATCAAGAATGATTCTCATTATAGGCGCACAAAATAGGCGCACGAAACCATCTGCTCGGCAGCCCGCCCCGCAGTTCAGGACCGTTGCGAGCGACTCAAGTTTTGCTCAAGCGCCAGCTTCAACTGTTGATAACTGGTCACAAAGGCCTCGCCCTGGCGCAGGTCGGCATTGCGCTCCAGTGCATCGCACAGCTCGTAGCTATTGCCGCTCGGCTCGATAAAGGCTAGGCAGCCTTTGATGCCATGCACGGTGATGGCGGCGGCATGCCAGTCCTGACTGTCGACGGCGGCATCAATTTCTTGCAGGCGCAGCGGCAGCTGCTCTCGAAAGGCCGATGACATCTGGCTTTTGAGCTCGCGAACGCGTTGCGCTCGCAGCTCTTGTTTGCTGATCGGTGCCGGCGGCGTATCCGCCTCGGGTGTCGATGCGCCGTCTGCCTGAGTCGACGGATCCTGGGTGCCGCGCGGTTTCAGCGCCAGCCCCGAGCGACGGCGGTCCTCGATCACCTGGCTGAGCACCCGGTGCAGCTCGCGCTCATCAATCGGTTTGCTCAAAAAGCCCACCATGCCAGCGCTCAGGAAGCGCGCCCGGTCCTGCTCGGACGCATTCGCCGTCAGCGCAACGATGGGGATGCTAGTGTCGGCGAACACAAGCTCCCGCCAATGGCCGGCCCGAATATGGGCGGTCGCCTCTAGGCCGTCCATCACCGGCATGCGGCCATCCATCAAGACCAGGTCAAAGGCGGCTTGAGCAAGAGCTTGCAGCGCCAGCTCGCCGTTCTTCACCAGGCTCACCTGATGCCCCATATCGCTCAACAAGGCCTTGATGATCAGCTGATTGGTCTGCGCATCCTCGGCCACCAGCACATGCAGTTGATGTTCATGTGGCGGCAGCGCTTCGAGCGGCTCTTGCGTCGGTTGCTGGCCAATCGCGAGCGGCACCTCAAAGTAAAAAGTGCTGCCCTGGCCCAACTTGCTGTGCAAGCCGATGCGCCCGCCCATCAACTCCACCAGCTGCTTGCAAATGGACAGCCCCAGGCCGGTGCCGCCAAAGTTGCGCGTGGTCGACATATCGGCCTGCTCGAATTTCTGGAACAAGCGGCTCTGGGCTTCTTCGCTGATGCCCAGCCCCGAGTCCTGCACCGCGAGATAGACGGACACCATGCCGGGATGCGGCGTGCTGGCGCCGAGGCTGGCGGCCACCGTGACGCCGCCCCGTTCGGTGAACTTGATGGCGTTGCCGACCAGGTTCAACAGTACTTGGCGCAGCCGGGTCGGGTCACCTTGCAGATAGGCCGGAATTTGCGGGTCCAGATGCAGCTCAAGCTGAATGCTTTTTTGCCCCGCGCGTTCGGTCAGCAATTGCATCGCGTCGTCGAGCAAGGGTCGCAGGGCGAAGTCCACGTTTTCCAGCTTGAGCTTGCCGGCCTCGATCTTGGAGACGTCGAGCAAATCATTGACGATTTGCAGCAGGGCTTGCGCATTCTTGCTGGCCAACTCGACCCGCTCGCGCGCCAGCGGCTCCATCTGCCCGCGCAGACCCAGCTTGAGCATGCCCAGAATGCCGGCCATCGGCGTGCGCAACTCATGGCTCATCATGGCCAAGAAGGCGCTCTTCAAGATTGAGGCCTGCTCGGCCGCGTCTTTCAAGGCCAGCAGGCGCAGATTGCTTTCCTCCAACTGGCTGTCACGCCTGACGATCTGATCGAGCATGCGGTTGAACACGGCGCTCAAGGCGCCGACTTCATCATTCGCCACTACTTGGGCGCGCACGGTGAACTTCTCACGCTGCGAGACCTCATCCATCACCTGCTTCAGGCCAGTGATGGGCGCCAGCGCACGGTGCAAGAAGCGCCGCGCCAGAGCCAAGGCGGCCGCCCCCGACAGCCCCAGCGTCAGTAGCAAGGCCAGGCCGAACTGAACAATCGAGCGCGACATGCGCGTCAGGTCAACCTGGGCGACGATGCTGCCGACCTGCGCCTCGGACAGCATGACGGGCGAGACCAGCAGCAGCGCGCTGTCAAACAGCCGGCTGGGTGCCGGCGTCTGCAGCTCGGCCAAAGACATGCCCGTCTGCCCTTCGCTCAAGTGGCTGGCGATGATGCTGCCATTGGCACGCAGGATGTAGACCGACTGCAGGCCGGGATAAATACTGGCGGCGCGCAAAATTTCGCCAGCCGCCTTGTCGTCATCAAAGACCAGCGGCGACGCTGCTTGCACGGCCAAGGTGTTGAGCCAGGCCTGGCTGCCCTCGATGACGGCGGCCCGTTGCATGGCGGCCTCTTGCAGCGTGATCAAGAGCAGCGATATCAACAGGGCGGCGGCCAAGGCGGCTGCAAGGATGTGCTCAAGCCGGGTGACCAAGGAGCCTTGGCTGGGTTGATGCAGGTCTCGGTTTGGACGGGTGCTTGATGTGCTCACGGATGGATTTCTTGGCGCCGCGACGCGGCTTTAGTGGGTGCTTCTGGCCAGTTGCAAGACCTTGGATGACAGCGTGATGCCGACCTTTTTGGTGCGCTGCATATTGACATCAAAAATCAGTCGCTTGCCGTCCAGCGACAACAGAATTGCCGCGCCCGCCGCCACCGGCGTGTCGGCCACGGTCAACACCGGCGCGTCGGCCAGATGCTTCAGGATCGCCTGCATATTCGGCGCCTCCTGCTCGGTGACGAACAGCAGCTGGCATTTCCTGACATGGGTCAAACCATTCAGGCGGCTCACGCTGAGGCGCCGGCCGTTGACGGTTTTGCCCTCCAGATCGTTCAAGGCCTGGCCAAAATTGTCCTGACCCAGCACGCACAGCAGCAGCCCTTCCGGCGGGCTCGGGCCGTCGGTGCTGGCGGGCCATTCGGCGAAGACCATGAAGTTGTAGAGATAGCTGGCCTTCATCATGTACTCGGGCACGGCTCGTGTCTGGGCGTTCAAGGGCAGCCAAGCCGGCCCGCACAGGCCAGTCAGCAGCAACAAGGCATTGTGGAGAAAAGGACGTCTCATCCTTATTTCCAAAAGTCCCAGCTCAGTTGCAGCCAGAACGTTCGCCCGTCCATCTCCATGCTGTCCAGCACCGGGCCGTCTTGCTGATGCCGGACGATGGAGCTCGGCACCGCGTAGCGCCGATCCAAAGCGTTCTTGATGCTGAAGGCGGCGCCGACGCCGTTCCAGCGCTGCGCCGTCGTCAGGGTCAGATTGAGCAGGGTGATGCCGCCCAAGGGGCGGCCTGGGCGCACCACGATGTAGTTGTTGTCGCGCAACTCTTTGGTGATGCGCGAGCCTTGGTACTGCGCCTCGATGCCGAGTCGCAGGGCACTGTCCATGGCCGGCAGACTGAGGTTGAATTTGGCCAGCGAGCGCGGCGAATTGACCAGCTTGCGGCCTTCCGCGTCCGTCGCGTTTTGCCAAGCGGCGCTGGCTCGCAGTTGCACGTCGCCGGCCCAGCTTTGATCGATTTGCAGCTCGGCACCATGGGTTTTGCTGCGGCCCGCGAAGACATCCAAACCGGTGGCGGCCGAGCGGTAATGTTGATCCGCCAGGATGTAGCGGTAGACGGAGCCGGTCAGCCGCAGGGCCGGGCTGACGTCATGCAGCAAGACCAACTCGGTCGCGGTCACTTGCTCAGGCTTGAACGCATCGGACTGCTTGGAGGCGCTGACGTCATAGGGATTGGGCAGGCGAAAGGCCCGGCTGTAGGAGGCCTTGACGGTGGTTTCCGGCGCCGCTTGGTAGACCAGCGCCAGGCGCGGGCTCAGCGCCGCCTTGTGGGCGAAACGGATGCAGGGGTCGACCGAGCAGTCAATCGCATCGGGTTTGTCGTAGCGCAGGCCCAGATTGGCGCTGACCTGGGGGCTCAAGATGAATTCGTCGGTGGCGTACAGGCTGTAGGTCTTGTTGGTGTAGGGGAATCGGTGATAGCTGAACTGCTCGACGCGGTTCGAGTCCAGCGCCACCGGCGAAAACTCTTGCTTGAAATCATCCCGGTATTCGGCGCCGAACACGATCAAATGCCCGACAAAACGTGTCAGCGCAAATTTCTGATCCAGGCCCCACCATTGGCCTTTGTTTTGATTCAGGCGAAACTGCGCGACTGGATTGACATCGCCATATTCGCGTAGTGTTTTGTCCTCGTACAGGCCGTAATACAAGCGCGACACCGATTTGAAATCAGGGCTGAGATTGAAGTCATATTTGGCGCTGGCGTGGCTGGTCTCATCCACCAGCTGATAGATTTTATTGAAACCATCTTCGCGCCTGGGCAAGGGCGCGGCCTTGGTTCGGCTCACGCTGCTGGCTTGCAAGCTCAAGCCATTGAATTCAAATTTGCCGAATAGGCGCCGGTTTTCCTCGAAGTCCTGATTGATTGCCCAGCCCTTGTTTTGGCGCGGGGTATCGAAGTAGGGGAAGTAGAGATCCTGCCCGTCACTTTTGAGCCAAGAGGCCGACAGCAGCACATCCAGCCCGTTGTCAAGCCGCTTACCGGCACTGATGCGCTGTTTGTGGCCGCCGTTGCTGAAGACCTCGCCGGCCACCTGCAGCGCATTGAAATCGCTGCCTTTCTTGGTGATGACATTGATGATGCCCAGCAAGGCGTTATTGCCGTAGGTGACCGAGCCGGTGCCCGGCACATATTCGACCCGGTCAATCAAATCCAGGTCAATCAGACCCGCATTGTCGATATAGGCTTGGTTATAGAGATTGTCTTGGGTCGCGCTGCCGTCGATCAGCACCATGATGCGGCCGACATAATCTCCCGGCGCCCCGAAACCCCGCCCGCCCAGATATTCATAGCGGCGATCAAAAGTGGTGTAAAGCCCGCGCATGCTGTTGATGACGTCGGCCAACGTGCGGTAGCCGAAGGTCCGAATATCGGCGGCGGTCACGATCGACACCGCGGCGGGGGAATCGCTGACTTGGCGGGCCAGTTTTGAGGCGGTGATGACATCGGTCTGTGTCAA
This sequence comes from Roseateles sp., assembly GCF_031397715.1. Lineage (GTDB taxonomy): Bacteria > Pseudomonadota > Gammaproteobacteria > Burkholderiales > Burkholderiaceae_C > Paucibacter_A. The sequence goes on along the minus strand of NZ_JANNMI010000417.1, from coordinate 10,404 downwards.
CTTCTCAAACGGCAGCGAGGTCAGGTCTACCGAGCTGTCCTGCGCAGAGGCATTGGCAATGCAGGCAAGGGCGAGGCAGAAAAACGAGGTGGATCGCATGCGTGAGGGTCGGTTCGGGAGACTGGAGCAGGTTGTCGTAGCGCCGATGGCGGCGCTGAACTGTACTTGAGTGCGGGGCAGCGGCTTTGCCAATGCAATGCCCTTGTCTGGACAGACTCTGGCGGCATAAAACACCCAACCTGAAGGCAATAACGGGGCACAAGTTCGGCTTCCTTGGGGCGACCGCAAACAGCGTTCAGTTGCCAAAAATCGAGCGCGCAAACGTTTAGCGTTTACCTTTACCCGGCTGCACGCGCAAATTTCCTACAATGCGTGCTCCTTGTCCGGGGTCGCCCGGGCGAGACCATTGTTCCGGTTATTTGTGCAGATGATTTTTAGCCTAAGCTCCCCAGCCATGATTGCTTCTCCGAAGTGTTTTGCTTCCCCTGCGCGCACCGCCTTGGCGCTGGCTTTGTCCTTGGCTGGGCTGGCCGCCCAGGCTCAGACCAAGCCCGCCGTGATCTTCGATATGGGCGGCAAGTTCGACAAGTCCTTCAATGAGTCGGCTTACCGGGGCGTCGAGCGCTGGAAGAAAGAGACCGGCAAGCCCTATCTCGAGTTCGAGATCAGCAACGACACCCAGCGCGTGCAGGCGATCCGCCGCATGGCCGAGCGTGGCGCCAGCCCCATCATCAGCGTCGGCTTCGCCCAGGCCTCGGCGCTGGAGCAAGTCGCCAAGGAATTCCCCAAGACCCAATTCGCCATCATCGATGCCGAGGTCAAGCTGCCCAATGTGCAGTCGCTGCTGTTCAAGGAGCATGAGGGCAGCTATCTGGTCGGCGCCATGGCCGTGCTGGCCAGCAAGACCGGCAAGGTCGGCTTTGTCGGCGGCATGGACATTCCCCTGATTCGCAAGTTCCAGTGCGGCTACGAGCAAGGCGCTCGCGCCACCAATCCCAAGGCCGAGGTGTTCTCGAACATGACCGGCACGACGTCGAGCGCCTGGAACGACCCGACCCGTGGCGGCGAGCTGGCCAAGGCGCAATTCGCCAAGGGCTCGGACGTGGTCTTCGCCGCCGCCGGTGGCACCGGCTCGGGTGTCTACCAGGCCGCCAAGGACGCCGGCCGGCTGGCGATTGGTGTGGACAGTAACCAGAACCATCTGCAGCCCGGCACCATGCTGACCTCGATGGTCAAGAACGTCGATGTGGCGGTCTACAACGTGCTCAAGGGCTGGAAGCCCGGCACCACCGTGCTGGGGCTGAAGGACGGCGGGGTCGAATACGCGCTGGATCAGCACAACGCCAAGCTGGTGACGCCGGCCTTGAAGGCCAAGGTCGAGGCGATCAAGGCCGACATCATTGCCGGCAAGATCCGCGTTGCCGACTACATGGCGGACGGCGTCTGCAAATATTGATGAGTAGTGCAGCAAGCCATGGCGCGTTGGCGCCCGCCGTCCGCCTGTCCGAGATCTCCAAGCGCTTCGGCGCCGTGCAGGCCAACCGCGCGGTCAGCCTGACAGTTGCGGCCGGCACGGTGCACGGCCTGGTCGGCGAAAACGGCGCGGGCAAGAGCACCTTGATGGCGATCCTGTACGGCTATTACCAGGCCGACTCCGGTGCCATTGAAGTGGGCGGCCAGCCGGTCACTGTCGCCAACTCGCAGCAGGCGATCGCGCTGGGCATCGGCATGGTGCATCAGCATTTCATGTTGGTGGACACCTTGAGCTGTCTGGACAACGTGATGCTGGGCGCCGAGCCGGGCTTCTTCTTGGTCAGCGGCGCGCGCCAGGTGCGGGCCAAGTTACAGACCTTGATGCAGGAGACCGGCTTGCATGTGCGACTGGACGCGCTGGTCGGCGATTTGCCGGTCGGCGAGTTGCAGCGGCTGGAGATTTTGAAGGCGCTGTACCGGGGCGCCCGGGTGCTGATTCTGGACGAGCCGACCGCCGTGCTGACACCGCAGGAAACCCTGCAACTGTTCGACACGCTGCGCCGCTTGCGGGCCGGCGGCGTGACGATTCTGTTGATCACGCACAAGCTCAAGGAGGTGATGGCGCTGTGCGACACCGTCACCGTGATGCGGGCCGGTCAGATCGTGCAGACCACCTCAATTGCCGACACCAGCGCCGAGGATCTGGCCCAGGCCATGGTCGGGCGCAAGGTCAATTTGGGCCGCAAGGCCAGCCAGGTTTCGGCCGATCCAGCGCAGGTCCGCCTGCTGGCCAGCGGCCTGCAGATGCGTGCCGCCAATGGGGTGGCGGTCTTGGCAGGGGTGGGCTTGAAGCTCTGTGCCGGCGAGATCGTCGGCGTGGCCGGCGTGTCGGGCAATGGCCAGAGCGAATTGCTGGAGGTTTTGTCCGGCATGGTGGCCCCCGAGGCGGGCCTGCTGCAGCTCGGCTCGACGACCTTTGATGCGGCGGGCGGCACCTGGTTGAACCCGCGCCAAGCGCGCGAGCTGAAACTCGCCCATGTGCCCGAAGACCGCCATGCCTGCGCGATGGTGATGAGTTTCCCGGCTTGGGAAACCGCCGTGCTGGGTTATCAGAACCTACCCAGCTACCGCAGCGGGCCGGCGGGTTTGAGCATGAATCAGGCCCTCATGCGCGAGCAAACGGCGCAGATGCAAGAACGTTTTGATGTGCGGCCGCGCGATGTTGAACTGGGCTCGTCCAAGTTCTCCGGCGGCAATCAGCAAAAATTGGTGATGGCGCGTGAAATCGGTCAGGCGCCAAGCGTTTTGCTGGTCGGCCAGCCGACGCGCGGCGTCGACATCGGCGCGATCGAGTTCATCCACGGCCAGCTGCGCGCGCTGCGCGATGCCGGCTGTGCGGTGCTCTTGGTCAGCAGCGAGCTGGACGAAATTTTGGCCTTGGCGGACCGTGTGATCGTGATGAATGGTGGCCGCGTGACCGGAGAGTTGGAGATTGCAGACTGTGACGAGAAGAGCTTGGGCCTGCTGATGGCGGCGCAAGTTGACGAGATCGCCGCATGAGCGCCCATCAAAGCACGGCGCTGCCGCGCTGGATCGATGTCGGCCTGTTGCCGCTGTGGAATCTGGCCGTTGCCATGGCCGTCGCCGGCCTGGTCGTGCTGGTGATTGGCCAGAGCCCGCTGCAAGCGCTCAGCGTGCTTTTGCAGGGCGCTTTGGGCAATGCGCGCGGCATCGGCTACACGCTGTATTACACGACCACCTTTATCTTCACCGGCCTGGCCGTCGCGGTGGCTTTTCACGGCGGCCTGTTCAATATCGGCGGTGAGGGCCAAGCGACGCTGGGCGGTGTCGGCTTGGGCCTGCTGGCGCTCAGCCTCGGGCCCTTGTTGCCCGCCGCGATATTGCTGCCGCTGCTGGTCCTGGCCGCTGCGCTGTTCGGCATGGCCTGGGCCCTGGTGCCGGCCGCCTTGCAGGCCTGGCGCGGCAGCCATGTGGTGATCACCACCATCATGTTCAACTTCCTGGCGAGTAGCCTGAATGTCTATTTGCTGGTCAACTGGCTGCGGCCCAAGGGCAGCATGTCGGTGGAGAGCGTGGCCTTTGCCGACTCGGCCCGCATGCCGGCGCTGCACGAGATGGCCGCCAAGTTTGGCCTGGAGCTGCCCTCGTCGCCGCTGAATCTGAGCCTGCTGCTGGCGCTGCTGGCCTGCTTCTTCGTGCATTGGTTTTTGTGGAAGAGTGCGGCCGGCTACGCCTTGCGCGCGGTCGGCAATGCGCCGCGTGCTGCGCATTACGCCGGCATCAAGCCGCGCTGGCAGATCATGCTGGCGATGGGCTTGTCGGGCGCCTTGGCCGGCCTGGTGGCGGTCAATGAGATCTCCGGCGTGCAGGGCAAGTTGACGCTGGACTTCGTCGCCGGCGCCGGCTTCACCGGCATCGCCGTCGCCCTGATGGGGCGCAACCACCCGGTCGGCATCGTGTTGGCTTCGCTGCTGTTCGGCGTGCTGTATCAAGGCGGCGTCGAGGTGTCGTTCGAGCTGCCCGGCTTCAGCCGTGAAATGGTGGTGACGGCGCAGGGTTTGATCGTCTTGTTTGCCGGCGCAATGGCGAGCGTCAGCGCGCCGCTGTTTGGCCGTATTTACTCAGTGCTCAAGCGTAAGGAGGCCGCCCGTGGATGAGGTCTTGATCGGCTCCGTGCTGGCGTCGACGCTGCGCGTCAGCACGCCGCTGTTGTTGTGCGCGCTGGCCGGCCTAGTGAGTGAGCGTTCCGGCGTCGTTGACATCGGCCTGGAGGGCAAGATGCTGTTCGCCGCCTTTGCCGCCGCCGCCGCTGCCAGTGTCAGCCAATCCACCGGCTTGGGGCTGCTGGCCGCGATCGCCGTGGCCTGCGCGCTGTCCCTGATCCACGGCTTTGCCTGCGTCACGCACCGGGGCGACCAGGTGGTGTCGGGCGTGGCCATCAATATGGTGGCGGCCGGCTTGACCGTGGTCTTGGGCATTGCCTGGTTTCAACAGGGCGGGCAGACCCCGCCGGTGGCGGCCGAGGTGCGCCTGACCGGCCTGATCCCGGCCTGGAGCGAGCTGGACGGCGCGGTCGCGGACCTGGGCCCTTGGCTGGGTGCGGTGGTCGGCCACGGCTTGCTGAGCCACAACATCATGGTCTATCTGGCCTTTGCGCTGGTGGCCGGGATGTGGTTTTTTCTGGAACGCACCAAGCCGGGCCTGCGTTTGCGCGCGGTCGGCGAGAACCCGGCCATGGTCGACGCCGCCGGTGTGTCCGTGCCGCGGCTGCGTTATGCCGCGCTGATGATCAACGGCCTGCTGTGCGGCTTGGCGGGTAGTTACTTGGTGCTGGCGCAGAATGCGGCCTTCTCGCCCAATATGACGGCGGGGCGCGGCTATATCGCGCTGGCGGCGATGATCTTCGGCAAGTGGAAACCCTTAACGACGATGTTCGCCTGTTTGCTGTTCGGCTTTTTGGACGCGGTGGCGATCCGCCTGCAGGGCGCGCATTTGCCGGTCGGCTTGGGCGGCGCCGAGATCCCGGTACAGCTGATCCAGGCTCTGCCTTATTTGCTGACCGTCGTCTTGTTGGCCGGCTTTATCGGCCAGGCCCTGGCGCCCAAGGCGCTGGGCCGGCCTTATGTGAAGGAGCGTTGAAAAAATGAAACTCAACCAAGACGTTCAAGACCAGTTGCTGCAAGCGTCGCTGGCTGCCCGCGCGCATTCCCATTCGCCGTACTCGGGCTATGCGGTCGGCGCCGCCTTGTTGGACGAGCAGGGCCGCATCCATGTCGGCACGAATATCGAAAATGCCGCCTACCCGCAAGGCTGGTGCGCCGAGGCCTCGGCCCTGACCGCGATGGTGATGGCCGGCGGCAAACGTGCGACCGCCGTGCTGGTGACCGGCCCCGGCCCGGATGTGATCACGCCCTGCGGCGGTTGTCGGCAAAAGCTGCGCGAGTTTGCCGGCCAAGATTTGTTGATCATCGCCGGCGATCCCGCAGGCATCAAACAGCAGTGGACGCTGGGCGAATTGCTGCCCTTCAGCTTCGGCCCCGAACATCTCACCGTCAGTGGAGTTAAAAAGTAATGATTGAAGAAAACAAGACCCTCAATATCGCGATTGACGCCACCGTCGCCAAGCTGAACGATTTGTTCGGTGCCGCGCCCGCCGTGGCCGTGGTGCTGGGCTCGGGCTGGGCCGGTGCGGTCAGTCTGGTGCAAGACGCCAAACACCTGTCCTATGCCGAGCTGGCCGCTTTCCCGCAACCCAAGGTTGAAGGCCATGTCAACGAGATCGTCGTCGGCAGTATCGGCGCGCAGCGTGTCGTGATGCTGCGCGGCCGTGCCCACACCTACGAGAGTGGCGACTGCACCGGCATGGCCGGCGCCCTGCGCAGCTTGAAGCGCTGGGGTGTGCAAGTGCTCTTGCAAACCAACGCCTCGGGCTCTTTGCGAGCGAATATGAGCCCCGGCAGCCTGATGCTGATCAGCGACCACATCAACGCGCCGCAGCGCTCGCCGCTGGTCGGCGAGCAGGGCAGCGAACGCTTTGTCGACATGAGCCATGCCTATGACGCCGAGCTGCGAGCGCACGCCAAGAAGGTCGCGCAGGCGCAGAACCTGATGTTGGGTGAGGGCGTTTATTGCTGGGCGCTGGGCCCGCAGTTCGAGACGCCGGCCGAGATCCGCATGTTCGCCGCCTGGGGGGCCGACGCCGTCGGCATGAGCACCGTGCCCGAGACCATCCTGGCCCGCCACGCCGGCCTGCGCGTGATGGGCTTGGCCTTGATGACGAATATGGCCGCCGGCCTGTCGGCCGAGGCGCTGACGCATGCTTTGACGCTGCAACAAGCCAGCTTGTCGGGCGAGCGCGCCGCCAACTTCCTGGGCGCGGTGGTGGCCGGTTTGGCCGAGCTGCCTTCGCTGCAAGTGGCGGCAGCGCCATGACGACAACTCTGCAGCTCGCCGCTGCCCAAGCGCTGCAATGCCTGGACCTGACCAGCCTGAATGACGCCGACACGCCGGCCGATATCGAGGCCTTGTGTGCGCGGGCGCAAACCCCGTTCGGTCCGGTTGCTGCTGTCTGCGTCTGGCCGCGCTTTGTCGCCCAGGCGCGCGCGCTGCTGCCGGCCTCGATCCGCGTTGCAGCGGTTGCCAACTTCCCCGCCGGCGACTTGGACCTGGCGCGCGCGCTGGCCGATGTGCAAGAGATCGCCACCGCCGGTGGCGACGAGGTCGATGTGGTGCTGCCTTACCGGGCCTTGATGAAGGGTCAGACGGTCGAGTGCGCGGAGTTTCTGGCCGAGGTTCGCCATGCGACGCGGCCGCTGACGCTGAAGGTCATCATCGAAAGCGGCGAGCTCCTGACGCCTGATTTGATCGCGCAGGGCGCGCGGCTGGCCTTGATGGCCGGCGCCGATTTCGTCAAGACCAGCACCGGCAAAACCAAGCTGTCGGCGACGCCGAAAGCGGCCGCCGTGATCCTGCATGAAATCAAGGTTAGCGGCCTCGGGTCGGCCGGCTTCAAGGCCTCGGGCGGCATCCGCACGGTCGCCGAGGCGCAGGTCTATTTGCAGCTGTTCGAGACCTATTTGGGTGCGGCGGCGATTGGCCCACAGCGGCTGCGCTTCGGTGCCAGCGCCTTGCTCAGCGACATCGAGTCGGTCTTGTCCGGTAGCGCCGCCGTGGCCACCAGCAGCAGCTACTGACCATGCTGGCCCAGGAGATCATCCGCGCCAAGCGCGATGGCGCGGCGCTGTCAGTGGCGCAGATTGAACACTTTGTGCGCGGCCTGGTCGACGGCAGCTGGAGCGAGGGCCAGGTCGCCGCTCTGGGCATGGCGGTTTTTCTGCGCGGCATGAGCAGGGCCGAGAGCGTGGCGCTGACGACAGCGATGATGTTGTCCGGCCGCGTGATGAGCTGGCCCGATATGCCGGGGCCGGTACTGGACAAACACTCCAGCGGCGGCGTCGGCGACAAGGTGTCACTGATGCTGGCACCGCTGGTGGCGGCCTGCGGCGGCTATGTGCCGATGATCTCGGGCCGCGGCCTGGGCCACACCGGCGGCACGCGCGACAAGTTCGACGCCATTCCCGGCTACAGCTGCACGCCATCTGCAGAACTATTTGACCGCGTGGTGCGCGGCGTCGGCTGCGCCGTGATTGGTCAGACCGCCGACCTGGCACCGGCCGACGGGCGCTTTTACGCCACCCGCGACGTCACGGCGACGGTCGAGAGCGTGCCCCTGATCACCGCCAGCATCCTGTCCAAAAAGCTCGCCGCAGGTCTGCAAGGCCTGGCGATGGATGTGAAGTGCGGCAACGGCGCTTTTGCCGACACACCCGAGATGGCACAGGACTTGGCGCAAAGCATCGTCGAGGTGGCGAATGGCGCCGGCCTGCCGACGCGGGCGCTGATCACCGACATGAACCAGGTGCTGGGCAGCGAGGTCGGCAATGCCTTGGAGATGGCGGAGGCGATCCGTTATTTGAAAGGCGAGGGCGTGCGTGATGCGCGTCTGCATGAAGTCACTCTGGCGCTGGGCGCGGAGATGTTGTTGCTGGGTGGCCTGGCGCGCGACCAGGCCGAGGCCATGGCCAAGCTGCAGCAAGCGCTGGACAGCGGCGCCGCCGCCGAGCGCTTTGCCCGCATGGTGGCCGGCCTCGGCGGCCCACTCGACCTGATGGAAAGGCCAGCCGCCTATCTGGCCGCCGCGCCCGTCATCATCGCGGCGCCGGCCCTGCGCAGCGGCCGCCTGAGCGCGATGCAAACCCGCGACATCGGCATCGCCATCGTCGAGCTGGGCGGCGGGCGGCGCAAGGCGACTGACGTGATCGACTTCCGCGTCGGTTTGAGCGGCATGCGGCAATTGGGTGAAGAGATCCGCGCCGGCGAGCCCTTGGCGCTGGTGCATGCGGCGGACCTGGAGGCGGCGAGGCGCGTGGTGGCGCAGCTGCAGGCGGCTTGCTGCTTGAGCGAAGACGGCAGCGGCTGGCAACCGGCAGCGACTATCTTGGCCCGCGTCGGCTAGACTTCCGACCCTGTTTCGTTTCAGCTTTCCCCTTCATGTCAGACAACACGCCAGCCTCAGAAAAACCGCTAGACCCGGCCCAGCATCGCCCCATCAAGAGCTTTGTCGTGCGTGCCGGCCGGATGGGCTCGGGCCAGGTCAAGGCGCTGGCCGAGCTGGGGCCCAAGTTCGTGCTGCCCTACAAGCTGGAGCGGCTGAATCCGGTCGAGATATTTGGCCGCGAAGCGCCGCTGGTGTTCGAGATCGGCTTCGGCATGGGCGACGCCACCGCCACGATCGCGCAGACGCTCAGTGACACCGACTTCATCGGCTGCGAGGTCCACGCGCCCGGCGTCGGCGCGCTGCTCAAGCACATCGACGAGCGGGGTTTGAGCAATATCCGCATCGTTCAGCATGACGCCGTCGACGTGCTGGAGCAGATGGTCGCAATCGACTCGCTGGCCGGCGTGCACATCTTCTTTCCCGACCCCTGGCACAAGGTGCGCCATAACAAGCGCCGGCTGATCCAGCCGCCATTCATTGCGCAACTGGTCAAGCACATCCGGCCCGGCGGCTATTTGCACTGCGCCACTGATTGGGAGCCCTACGCTCAGCAGATGTTGCAGGTGCTGGGCGCCGAGCCGCTGCTGGAAAACACCGCTGATGGCTTCGCGCCGACGCCGTCCTACCGCCCGTTGACCAAGTTCGAGAACCGTGGCATCAAGCTCGGCCACGGCGTCTGGGACGTGGTGTTCAAACGGCGTTAAGCGCGCACGCGCCGGCGCCGATACAACAGCGCCGCCAGCCCACCCAACATCAAGGCATAGGTCTGCGGCTCGGGCACGGCGGTGATCTCGAAGCGCAGACTGTCGCCGTCGTAATAGAGCTGGCTGTTGTAGCCGGCGCCCAGGCCGCTGATCTCGACCGAGGCGAAGGCGCCACTCAAATGGCCTGCCGTCAACAGCGTGAAGCTGCCCGGAGCGGCGTCGCTGGACAGGTTCAACTGCAAGGTGCCGCCCAGTACCGCGTTGCCGCCGACGCTGAGCCAGTCGGCCACGCCCAGACCCACATCGAATTCCAGCGCGGCACTCGACATTTGGGCGAAGCTGCCCAGCACCGTCAGCGTGGCGATCGAGTCTTCGCCGAGCACCACCAGGCCGCCCAGATTGTTCAGATCGCCGCCTATGCGGGCCTGGCCGGCCAGGGTGCCGCCCAGCACCACGACATTGCCGCTGCCGAAGGCATTGACCGAGCGGCCGACCAGGGTGCCGCCCGACAGCTCGACGCCGCCCGAGAAGCTGTTGTCGCCGCTCAGCACCAGAGTGCCGGCGCCGGCCTTGGCCAGGCTGCCCTCATAGACGCGTGCGTCGCGTGCAGTCTCGCGGGCCACGCCCATCGCGTACTCGGTCTGGTCGTCGGCGCTGGCACCGGGCGGCAGGCCTTGGGTCCAGCCCTTGGCGATCTTGGTGGCGGCCCAGCTGCCGGCCTCGGTCTGGTCTTCCAGCTTGCGCGCCTTGATGGCGACGTCGGAGATATTGTTGGACCAGCTGTCGCTCTGGCCCTGCGTGTCGACGGCGAAGCGGCCCTGGAACTGGCCCGGCCCGTTCATCGCATGGCGCAGGCTGACGGTGCCCCAGCCATTGCGGGCATCGGGCACCTGGGTCAGCTGGCCGGCCGTCGGATTGATGATGGCGGTGCCCGCGGCATTGTTGATGCTGCCGTTCTGGATCGCCGTGGTCTTCAGTACCTCCAGCGCCTGGGCATTGCTCATATAGGAGAAACGCTCCATCACCACGGCCAGCGCGCCGGACGCATGGGGCGCGGCCATCGAGGTGCCGGAGAAGGCGGCATAGGTCGCAGTCGGCACGCCGCCGGTGACGGTGACCGTGCTGCCGTTGATGGCGTTGCCGGGCGCG
>NZ_JANNMI010000415.1:0-8048 GCF_031397715.1 Roseateles sp. | reverse complement strand
GACAGTTTTTGCCGGATTTGCAGCCTCATAGCTCGGCAATGGGGCAATAAGACGGTGAAAAATGGACCGCTGCGGCCGTCTTGCAGCCGCCGATTTTTGTGCGGCCCGGGCTCCTAGACCCAAGGCTCACCGGTACACAATCGGTCCATGGCCCAATACTTTGAAGTCCACCCCGAAAACCCGCAGCAACGCTTCCTGAAGCAAGCCGCGCAAATCATCAATGCGGGCGGCATCGGCGCGATCCCGACCGACTCCAGCTATGCCTTCGTCTGCCGCCTGGATGACAAAAACGCGGCCGAGTCGCTGCGCCGCATTCGCGGTATCGATGACAAGCATCACCTGACCTTGTTGTGCCGCGACCTCAGCGAGCTGGCCAGTTACGCCCGCGTTGACAACAGCCAGTACCGCTTGCTCAAACTGGCCACACCGGGCCCCTTCACCTTCATTCTGGAGGCCACCAAAGAGGTGCCGCGTCGCCTCTCTCATCCCTCACGCCGCACCATCGGGCTGCGCGTGCCGGCGCACCGCGTGACGCAGGATTTGCTCGCCCTGCTCGGTCAGCCGCTGCTGGCGACCACCTTGATCGCCCCCGGCGAGACCGAGCCGATGAATGACGCTCGCGAAATAGCCGATCGTTTCGACCGGCTGCTGCAGGTCATCGTCGACGCCGGCGCCTGCCCGCTGGAGCCCACCACCGTGATTGATTTGACCGGCGAAGCGGCCCAAATCATTCGATTGGGGCGCGGTGATCCCGTTACGCTCGGCCTCGCCATAGATTAATAAAGCCGAGAAAAGCGCTCAAGAAATACCGGGCGCGGTCGAAGTTGCTGTGGTCGACCGTAATCCACATGGGGTGGAGCGGCACAACCGCGTTTTGCGGCACGCAAGAAAGCGCCCTAATGAACTTCCTCAGCAAGCTTCGTATCAGTCAACGCCTGGCCTTGAGCTACGGTTTGCTGATCATTTTGCTCACCATCATCGGCGGCTACGGCGCCTACAGCGCCAACCGCCTGGCCAAGGATCTGGACATGACGGCCAAGGACAGCTTGGTCAAAATCGCCGCCGCTAACGCGCTGGAAGAACAGGTGAATGTGGTGGCCCGCGCCTCACGCGACCTGCTGCTGCTGGACTCGGCCGGCGCGATCAAGAAACAAAAAACGCTGATCGACGGCGCCCTGCAGGAAAGCGAAAAGCAGCTCGCGGGGCTGCTCAGCAGCCCCGAGGCGGGCCGCGAGACCGAGCTGCTCGGCCAGGTCAAAGACGCGCAAGGCAAGTTCTTTGCCTCGGTGGCCAAGTTCCGCAAGGTGCAGGTCGACGGCAGCCCGGATGAGGCCCGTGAAAGCCTGATCACCGATGTGCGGCCGGCTCAGCAAACTTACCAAGAAGGCCTCAAGGGCCTGGTCAATTTGCAGTTCGAACATGCCAACGACCTGGCCGTCTCGGGCGGCGAGTTGGCGCGCAATTCGGTGCTGGTGACCGTGGTGCTGGTGATCGTTGCGGTGGTGATAGGCAGCGTGGGTGGCCTGGCCATCGTGCGGTCGATCATTGTGCCGATCAAACAAGCGCAAGCCGCCGCCGAGGCGATTCGAAATGGCGATCTGACACATCAGTTCGAGGCCTTGGGCTCCGACGAATTGGGGCAGATGCTGGACTCCATGCAGGCGATGCAGCAAGCCCTGGCCGGCGTGGTCGGCAGCGTCGGCGCCGCCGCCAACGACGTGGCCGAAAGTACCGGCCAAATCGTCAACGGCAACGTTGATTTGTCGGACCGCACGGCCCGCTCGGCCTCCAGCCTGCAAACCACTGCCGCCTCGGTTGAGCAGATAGCGGCCAATCTGAGCGGTGCCAGCGAGCTGACCCGCAAGGCCGCCGGCATCGCCACCAAGGCCCGCAATTCGGCCTCGGCCGGCGGCAAGGTGGTGTCTCAAGTGGTGTCCACCATGCAGGAAATCAGCGCCAGCTCGCACAAGATCGGCGACATCATCGGCGTGATTGACGGCATCGCCTTTCAAACCAATATCTTGGCCCTGAACGCCGCCGTCGAAGCGGCCCGGGCCGGTGAGCATGGCCGCGGCTTCGCCGTGGTGGCCTCCGAAGTGCGGGCCTTGGCTTCACGTGCCGCCGGCGCCGCCAAGGAGATCAAGGTGCTGATTCAAGAATCAACCGTCAAGGTCGAGGCCGGCACCGCCCTGGTCAATAACGCCGGCGTCACCATCAGCAGCGTCGTCAATGAGGTCAACGATATGGGCCAACTGATCGAGGAGATTTCACACTCGGCGCAGGAGCAGGCCACCGGTGTCGGCGTGGTCAACCATTCGATGAACGAGCTGGACCGCAGCACCCAGCAAAACGCCAGCTTGGTCAGTGCGCTGAGCAAGTCCACCGAAGCATTGACCAGCAGCTCATCGCGCTTGCTGGAAGCGGTCGGATTCTTCCGCGTCCACTGAGCCGGCAACCCTCATCATCATCATCATCATCATCATCATCAATTACGCTGCAAGGAAAGCCATGACTACCTCCCCCTCGTTCCTGTCTCAATGGTCACGCGCCGGTCTCGGCCTGCTGAGCGCATTGTTGATCGCCACCAGCGCCATCGCCGCACCCAAGGTGTTGAAGAAAGTACCGCCGGAATTTCCCGCAGCGGCGACCAAAAAGGGCGTCAGCGCCGGATCGGTCAAAGCACAGCTGCAAATCGGCCCGGACGGCAAGGTGACCGAGGTCGTCATTTTGGAAGCCGCGCCGCCCAAGCTGTTTGACAGAGCGGTGATCGAGGCGTTGATGGAATGGCGCTTCGAAGGCAATGGCGAGAAGCAGACCCACGAGTTGAAACTGGTGTTCAACAGCGAAGACTGAAAAATCACCCGCAGGCTAAGGCCTGTCGATCGCCAGCAGTTCGACCAAGCGCTGTTTGTCAAAGCCCACCACGCGCTGACCTTTGACCAAAAAGGTCGGCGTACCCGGGGCCATCTGCGCCCGGTACAGCGCCGCACAAGCCGCGTCGGTTTCAATGAAGCACTCGCTGAAGGCGATCTGCTCGGCCTCCAGCCAGGTGCGTGCCCGAAGGCAAAACACGCAGCTGGTGCTGGACAGCATGACGATATCGCCCGGACGTGCAGAAGCCCGCAGACTCTCGGCTTGAGCCCCGGCCTGCCAATGCTGGGCGGCTTGAGAAACTCCCAATACGACCAGCACAATCGCCACCAATGGCCCGTACTCGCGCAGTGCGCGTTGCAGGCGCGAGCTGGGTTGGTTCAAACTGCCGCCGTGACGACGATCTCCACCTTCCACTCCGGCCGCGCCAGCTTGGCCTCGACGGTGGCACGCGGCGGGGTGTGGCCGGCCACCACCCAGGCGTCCCAGGCGGCATTCATGCCGGCGAATTCGGCCACGTCGGCGATGAAAATCTGCGCCCGCAAGATCTTGGTCTTGTCGCTGCCGGCGCGTGCCAGCAAGGCATCAATTGCGGCCAGAACCTGCGCCGTTTGCCCGGTGATGTCTTGGCTTGCATCTTCCGGCACCTGACCGGCCAGATACACCACACCGTTGTAGACCGCCATCTCGGACATGCGGGCGCCGACGTCAAATCTTTCACAAGAAAGGGATGGGCCGCCCCGATCTTTCTTGACCCCCTCGGGGGGCAGGCGACGTACGTCGTCGGCTTGGGGGTGCTCTGTATTCATTTCAATGACCTTTCTTCTTGGGATGCTTGTGCGAATGACCCTGCGACTGCGGGCCGACGCCGTGAGGATGTTTTTTGCTGCTGTCGGGTGGCGGGCTTGTGCCGCTGGCTTTTTGCCCCAAACGACTTTCGGTGCCATTGAGCAGCTTCTTGATATTGTCGGCATGGCGCCAAACCAGCAGCAAGCCAATCACGACCAAGACGCCGACGATGGGCCCGCCGCCCCAGATCATCATTTGATAGACCGGCGCAAACGCGGCCGACACCAAGGCCGCCAGCGAGGAATAGCGCGAGAAGTAAGCAATGATGGCCCAGGTCGCCAGCGTCGCCAGCCCCAAGAGCGGATTCAAGGCCATGATGACGCCAGCCGCCGTGGCAACGCCCTTGCCGCCTTTGAAGCGAAAGAACACCGGCCACAGATGGCCGAGAAAGGCCGTCAGGCCGACCAAGGCCGCCGTGCCTTCGCCCAGACCATAGGGCGCGCCGAACAACAGCACCAACAAAACCGCCACATAGCCTTTCAAGGCGTCGAACAACAGCGTCAGCACGGCGGCCAGCTTATTGCCGGAGCGCAGCACATTGGTGGCGCCCGGATTGCCGGAGCCGTAGCTGCGCGGATCGGACAAGCCCATCACGCGGCTGATGATGACGGCGAAGGACAGCGAGCCGCAGAGGTAGCCGAGAACGCCGGCCAGCAGGGGGAAAAGTAGATCTTGCATGGGGCGCTATTGTGGCCGCATTGCGCCTGAATTTTTCCAGGCAGATCCGACAATGCGGACCAGCACTAGTCAGTACCGGCGCAGCTGACCGCCTTGGCACCCACCAGCTCGGGCAGGATTGTCGGGTCGATGCCGACCAGAAAACCGCGCCGCCCGCCGTTGATGCAGATGCTGGGCAGCGCCAAAATCGTGGCCTCCACATACACCGGCATCGCCTTGCGCAGGCCAAACGGCGAGGTGCCGCCGACCAGATAGCCGCTGTGCCGCTGCGCAACCTCAGGTTTGCAGGGTTCGACCTTCTTGCAGGGGATCTGGCGCGCCAGCGCCTTCAGGCTGACCTGGGCGTCACCGTGCATCAGCACGACCAGCGGCTGCGCATGTTCATCCTGCATCACCAGGGTTTTGACCACGCTGTGCTCAGCAACCCCAAGCTGGCGGGCCGACTCGGCGGTGCCGCCGCGCTCCACATAATCGTAAACATGCTCGGTAAAGCTGATTCTGTGCTGACGCAGGAATTGCGTCGCCGGGGTCTCGCTGACATGGGTGGGTTTCTTGGCCATGGGCAGATTTTCACTCATCCCTCAGCCATGGCCCGGGCAGCAGGCAGAAGCGGGCAGAATCGAGCCTCCGCGCCTCTCAGCTCAAACCCTCATCATGACGCCAGCCAAACCCGACCTCACCCGCACCATGCTCAGCATTCTGAGCATCGCCCTGCTGATGCTCGCCTCGCTGTGGATCTTGTCGCCCTTCATCGGCTCGCTGATCTGGGCCACCATGATCGTGGTGGCAACGTGGCCGTTGATGCTCGGCCTTCAGCAGCGTTTGTGGGGGCGCCGAGGCCTGGCCACTATGGTGATGGTCATACTGCTGCTGCTGGTGTTGTTCGTACCGTTGACGGTTGCGCTGACCACGGTGGCCGCGCATGCCGATCAGGTGGTTGACTTGGTCGGCTCCTTGAGCGTGGCCGACCTGCCCAAAGCGCCCGACTGGCTGGCGGCGGTGCCGCTGGTGGGCGAAAGCCTCAGCACGGCCTGGCACCGCATCACCGTGGACGGCATCGCGCCGCTGGTGGCCTTGGCCAAGCCTTATCTCGGTGTCTCGTTCAAGTGGGCTGCGTCACAGGCCGGTAGTCTGGGTCTGATCGGGCTGCAGTTTTTGCTGACGGTGGCCTTGTCCGGCATTCTCTACAGCAACGGCGAGGCGGCGGCCCGCGCCGTACATGGCTTCGGGCGCCGCCTGGCAGGCGAGCAAGGCGATGCGATCGTGACCTTGGCGGGCCTGGCGATTCGCGGCGTGGCGATGGGCATTGTCGTGACGGCCTTGGTGCAATCGGTACTGGGCGGCATCGGGCTGTGGATCGCCGGCATCCCGGCGGCGGCCTTGCTGACGGCCTTGATGCTGATGCTTTGCCTGGCGCAAATTGGCGTGGTGCCGGTGCTGGTGCCCGCGGTGGCTTGGCTGTACTGGGGTGGCGACAACGTCTGGGGCACGGTGCTTCTGCTCTGGACGCTGGTGGTCGGCACCTTGGACAACTTCTTGCGCCCTTGGTTGATCAAGAAAGGCGCGGACCTGCCGCTGTTGCTGATCTTTGCCGGCGTCATCGGCGGCTTGTTCGCTTTTGGTCTGGTCGGCCTCTTCATCGGCCCGGTGGTGCTGGCGGTGACCTACACCTTGCTCAATTCCTGGATCGGCGACAAATTGCCGCCGGCTGGTACGAAATCCGACATCCAGGTTTCACGCCTGTAGCCACTTAGCGTCACTTGAGCGCCGCGCCGCGCACCTCGAAGCGCAGCTGCTGAATCAGCCGACCCTGCCCGTCCAGCAAGCGCAATTGATGCTGGCCCGGCCAGGGCGCCCAGCTGATGTGGCGGCCAGCCCCCAGCACCCGCCCGTCCAATTCCCATTGGCCGGACTGGCCCTCGAAGCGGATTTTCTGGGCCTGCGGCGGGATGTCGGGGTCGAGTGCGTAAATGCTGCCGCTCAGTGGGTTGCTGATGCCTAAGCTGGTGTTTGAGCGCATCAAGTCGCTTGACCGCACAGTCGCCAACTCGGTGCCGCGGACAAACCACTCCGGCCGCGCCGGCTCACGTTCGGCCTCGAACACGACGCGCTGTTGCACGACACCGGCCGGCACCGCGGGCGGCCTGGACGCGCGCCCCCGCTGCAGATAGGCCACCAGCCCGGCCCAGATCGGCGCCGCACCGCTGATGCCGCTGACCCCATGCATCGCGCCGCCGCTGGCATTGCCGACCCACACGCCGACCGTGTAATGCTGTGTGAAGCCTAAGCACCAGTTGTCGCGCATATCCTTGCTGGTGCCGGTTTTGACCGCCGCGAAGCCGGCCGTCGCCAGCACGCTGTCCAAGCCGAAAGTGCGCGCCCTGGCACTGTTATCGGCCAGCATATCGGCGGTGATGAAGCTGGCGGCGGCGCTGCTGACCCGGCGCGACGCGGTCGACACTTGCGCATTCAAGCGCACCGGGCTGTACTGCCCACCGTTCGCCAGCGACCGATAGGCATTACTCAAGCCCAACAGGCTGACGTCAGAGCTGCCCAGCGCCAGCGAGAGGCCGTAAAAGCCGCTGGTTTCGGGCAGCGCCAGGCCCAGCGCATTGAAGCGCTCGAACACGGCATCGGTGCCCAGCATCGCCGTCAAGCGCACGGCCGGCACATTCAGGCTGTTGCCCAGCGCGCTGCGTGCCGACACATAACCCTTGAATGCCCGGTCATAGTTTTGCGGCAGGTAGAGGCCGGCCGGCGTGCTGAGCTGCGCCGGCGAGTCATCCAGCAGGCTGGCCGGCGTGATCAAGCGCCGCTCCAGCGCCAGCTGGTAGATGAAGGGCTTCAGCGTCGAGCCCGGCTGGCGCCGCGCCAACACCCCGTCGACCTGGGCCGCGCTCGACAAATCGCCGCTGGAACCCACCCAGGCCAACACCCGGCCGCTGGCGTTGTCGAGCACCAGCACCGCGCCGTCCTCCACATTGCGGCCGGACAACTCGCCCAGCTGCTGCTTCAACAAGCTCATCGCATAACGTTGCAGCTGAGCGTCCAGGCTGCTGCGCTGCTGCGCCGGCCCATCGGCGCGCAAGACCTGGCGGGCGAAATGCGGCGCCAGCTGCTCACCCAAGGGCCGGGCCGGGCGGCGCACCAGCAGGGCCTCGATATCGCCGTTGACGCCCTTGAGCGCGGCGCAAGTCGCATCTTGTGCCCGGCCCATCAGCTGCAAGAGGGCGCAGGCACGCGCGGCCAACAGCGCCGGCGACGCATTCGGCGCGCGCAACATGGCGGCAGCCAAGGCCGCCTCGGCGGGCTTCAGGCCGACCGGATGCTTGCCAAACAGGGTCTGCGCCAGCGCGTTGATGCCGACCACCTCGCCGCGCAAGGGCACGCTGTTCAGATAGGCCTCAAGAATCTGCGCCTTGCTCCAGCTGCGCTCCAGCCGGCCGGCCATGATCACTTGGCCGATTTTCTGCGGCAGGCTGCGGCCGGCCGCCGGGCGTGCCAGGCCGGCGTCGATCAGGCCGGCCAGCTGCATCGTCAGGGTGGAGGCGCCGCGGGTGTGGGTGTTCCACAAATTACCCCAGGCACTGCGCGCCGCCGCCGGCCAGTCGACCCCGCTGTGCTCGTAAAAGCGCTTGTCTTCGCCCAGC
>NZ_JANNMI010000428.1:0-19487 GCF_031397715.1 Roseateles sp. | reverse complement strand
GAGGTGCTGGCCGCGATCTCGAGTTCGATCGCCGATACGGCACCGGTCTTTGAACGAATTCTCTCCAGCTGCGAGGCGCTGTTCGCCGGCAAGGTCGGGCAGATCACGATCGTCGGTGACGACGCGATGGTACGGCAGGCTGCGTACCATGGGTCGGGGCTCGAGAGTTCGTCGAAAATCTTTCCATTTCCGCTCGATGCGAACTCGGCCACCGGGCTCGCCATCGAGCGCAACGCCGTGCTGCACTATCCGGATATCGATCTGGATGCGAGCGTGCCGCCGATCGCCCGCACCGGATGGAACGCACAGGGACTGCGGGCGTTGCTCGTGGCGCCAATGATTTGGGAAGGGAAAGGCATCGGCGCCATATCTGTCGGCAGGGCGAATCCCGGTGGGTACTCGGACAAGGACATTGCGCTGTTGCGCACCTTTGCCAACCAGGCGGTGATCGCGATCCAGAACGCCCGCCTTTTCCACGAAATCGAGGACAAGAGCCGCCAGCTCGAGATTGCCAACCAGCACAAGTCGGCGTTCCTCGCCAGCATGTCGCACGAATTGCGCACGCCGCTCAACGCCATCATCGGCTTTTCCGAAGTGCTGCTGGCACGCCTCTTCGGCGAGCTGAACGTGAAGCAGGACGACTACCTTAACGACATCCACTCGTCCGGCAAGCATCTGCTGAACCTGATCAACGACGTGCTGGACCTGTCAAAGGTGGAGGCCGGCCGCATGGACCTCGATTTGGGCGAATTCGATGTGCCGGCAGCGCTCGCCGACGCCATGACGCTGATCCGCGAGCGCGCGATGAAGCACGGCATCGCACTCGGCCTCGAGGCGCCTGCCGATCTCGGGATCATCAACGCCGACCAGCGCAAGTTCAAGCAGATCCTGCTCAACCTGCTGTCCAATGCGGTCAAGTTCACCCCGGACGGCGGGCGAATCGACGTGACGGCAATGCGTGACGAAGGCGGAATCCAGGTCGCCGTGAAGGACACCGGCATCGGCATCGCACCCGAGGACCAGCAGGCTGTGTTCGAGGAATTCCGCCAGGTGGGCGCCGACTATACAAGCAAGCAGGAGGGCACCGGGCTTGGCCTCGCGCTCACCAGCCGGTTTGTCGAGTTGCACGGTGGGCGCATCTGGCTGGAAAGCACGCCGGGCAAGGGGTCGACCTTCTTCTTCACCATACCGAGCCACTCATGAGCCTGATACTCATCGTCGAAGACAATCCGCGCAACATGAAACTGGTCCGCGACGTGTTGCAGGTCAAGGGCCACACCACGCTGGAGGCGGTTACCGGGGAGGAGGGGATTGCGTTTGCGCTCGCGCACCAGCCGAACCTGATCCTGATGGATATCCAGCTACCGGGAATCAATGGCATCGACGCGCTGCGGGCGCTACGCGCCGATCCAGCCACGGCGAAGATTCCAGTGATCGCCGTGACGGCGTCGGTGATGCAGCAGGATCGCAAGCTGATCATCGAGGCCGGCTTCGACGGCTATCTCGGCAAGCCGATCAACCTCGTCGAGTTTCTTGCTGCGGTCAACGAAATGCTTGCGCGGCCGGTGGCTTGACCTGAGGCGCTTGGCCGAACGTACTGCTGCGCGCGGGGCGCCTCCGACTCGACCCTAGCATTGATTTTATGGCAAACTGCTTGGCGTGCACCATTGTTGCTGGCGGGGCTTTCTCCGCGGCACGGATGTCGTGGGATTTGCTGACTACCGGCGACGCCGACCGCATCGGATGTCAACAACGTTCATCCGGTCGGAACTCTTTGTCACGCGCGCGAGGCTAGCGTCAATGCTCGGTTTCTTTCAGCGGCTATTCGGATTCACCAGGCGACCGGAAAGCCCTCGGCTTGCGCAGATCCGGAATATCGTTCTGTTCGCAACGCTGAGGCCGAAGGAGCTGCGGGTCATCGATGGCTTGCTTCATGAGCGCCACTACCTGAAAGGCGAAGTCATCTTCGATCAGGGCGACGAGGGCCAGGCGCTCTACGCGGTGTTGAGCGGACGTATCCTGATCTACAGACGCACGGAACCGACCGTGGAATTGATTGCAGAAGTGCTTCCAGGTTCTGTGTTCGGTGAATTGGCCTTGCTGGGCGGCGCACCTCGCGTCGCGCAGGCTCGCGCGGCGGAGGATTGTGTACTGGCGGCGCTTTCCCGCGCCGACTTCGAACGCCTGATCGAGACGCACGGGGCCATCGCCTCGAGAATCGCGGTACAGCTTGCACGCGACCTCGGGCACAAACTTGCCACACGGCCTGTGGTGATCGAACCACCGAAGCTGTGAGACTTCCCTATCTTGCGTCCGGGCCGCTGGTCTGGCTCGTCACCATCGGCATCACCACACTGCTGCTGGTGGCGTCCGCGAAGGCGCTGTGGCTGGTGGTGCCATCGTTGCTGGCGATCATCCTGTACTACCTGATGTATCCGGTGGTGCACCGCCTGATGCTGGCGGGGATCAGTCGCGAAGCGGCGGCAGGCCTGGTGGCTGCCGGTGTCGCGTTGCTGGTAGTCGGCATCATGATTCCATTGGTGCCTTGGCTCGCCTCGCAGTCGATCGCAGGGGAGGCGACGTTTAATCGCTACCTCGCCGGTGGCCGTGAGCTCATCGATCGCACACTGATCGCGCTGGAGCAGCAGTTTGCCTTCCTCCGCCGGATGAACTTTCATGCAGAGGTGGGCAAGATGGCCACCGAGTTCGGCGAGAACACACTGCAAAAGAAGATCGGTGAAGCCCTGCTTGCGGCGGCAATGTGGCTGCCGTTCCTCCTGCTTGCACCATTCTTTGCGTTCTTCCTGCTTCGTGATGGCGGGCAATTCGCCAAGCTGCTCGCCGGCGAGGTCCCCAATGCATTTTTCGAACGCACGATCTACATGTTCAACAAGGTCGACGAGACAGCGCGCAACTACTTCCAGGGTCTGCTGAAACTTACGGTGGTCGACACGGTGTGCCTGGGACTGGGCCTGTCGATTGTCGGCGTGCCGAATGCACTGGTGCTGGGCCTGGTGGCGGCCGTGCTGCAATGGGTTCCAGTCGTGGGTTCGGCGATCGGCTGCCTCGTAGTCGTGTTGGTCGCGGCCACCGAGTCTCCTGGCGATCCCGGGATCGTCTACGCGGCCATTGGCGTGTTCGTCCTTGCGCGGCTGCTCGACAATTTCTTCTTCATTCCGCTGACCGTCGGCCGCAGCATCCGCATGCATCCGATGCCCACGGTGCTGATGGTCTTCATCGGGGGCGCGGTCGCCGGGGTGCCCGGGCTGGTGCTGGCGTTGCCGATGGCCGGAGTGGTGAGCGCGGTGGTGGGAACCATCGGCGGCATCATCCAGGATCCGCATCTGCGGGCACGGCACGCCTTCACCAAGTCGCTGCAGCAAACGCGGGTCAACGCCGACTTCAAGGTTTGAAGCGTCCCGGGCACTCCGCGTGCAGCGCCTCGCGCGCAATCGACACTGGTTACTTCATGTTGTCGGACGTGTCCGGTAGACCGGGGTTCCCCAGGCGCGCCGTCATTTCTTGTCCGGAGTAATCCGGAGGTTGGCGTAAACACCGTCGGCCGAGTCTACAAAGAGCCCCAGCGGACGCTTGGCGTTGCCGCGCGAAAGCCGCTCGACGACAAGACTGGGCGCCTTGGCATCGTCCACGAATACCTGCACGTTTGTGCTTGTCACCTTGATTCGCGCGTGAAACCAGCCGTCCGGATCCGGCACGGGGCGGACGGGCTTTTCGAACTGGCCGGGCCTTTCCTTGCGCAGGTGTTCCCACGTATGTTCGGGCCACGCAATGTACTGGACCGACCGGCCGTCAACGGGTGGCTCGGCCCTGAAGTTGAACGGTCGAAAGTAGACGCCCTCAAACGTCCGGTCGTCGACCACGTTGAACGCCACTCCGAGGAAACTGCGCTGCCTGAGGTTCTTGCCCTTGAGTTCGATCTCGATCACACCAGTGTCGAATTCGATACCGGTGGGTAGTGCCAAGCCGACGAGTCCGTTGGCCGAATCGCCCTTGGCCACCAGGCGGATCGCGCTCTTGCCGTCCACGTTCACGAGCTCGGCAGTGGCGTTCGATACTTTCCAGGCTATGGCGTCCGCGATGCGGGCAAGATCGGGAACATGCGACGTCTCACGTGCCGATGCCGAGACGGTGGCAAGGCAAGTGAGGGTGATGATGATTGCGTTCTTCATGCGTTGCGCCGGTGGTGTTGTCGCGTCAGACGGCACTTTACTGCGAAGAGGAGCGCCCGGGAGTACAGCTTGTGCAAGCCCAGCAGAACGCGGAACGCGAGACCAAGTGTGCGCTGTCCGGTGCGTGCGTTCACCACGGCGGCAACGGCGGAGCCGAAGTACAACCGCGTGCCTTCGGCCCCCATGCCCACGGCGGGGGTCACCATCAGCCATGACCGCGTGCGCCCCTGGAAGTCGGACATCAGCAGCTGATCCGTACCCCGGGCCTCGACGCGCCATGCCGCAAATGAATCAAGCGTGCCATCGGCAAGCCGGCGCGCCTCGTCGTCGGTGGAAGGCTTGGCGACCAGCCATGCCAGGACCACCCTTTCAGCCTTGAACAGGGCAGTGGTATAGAACGCTTCCACGTACTCGGCATGGGAAACGCGCCACGCAATCGCCGTGGCATAGCAGTCCGTATAGGCGCCCTCCCGCCGATACGTCGTCAACAAAGCGTCCGGTGGGAGATCACAGCGGTGAATTGAAGTCATGGCAACCGATGTTCGCACGGTTGCTGCGTCCGCACGGAATTGGGCGCCATCCCGATCGGAGACCCGCGGACCCTGGTGGTGAGCCACAAGCCATACGCTGGCCGACTCGAATTCGGAGGGGGCGATGAGGCGGATGTGCATACGTTGAGCCTGGCTATGGATTCTGGCCTGACCGCTTGCGCTCGTATTCCTCATACGACATCCGGTTGACGCGCGCCAGGCACGAACTGGTTTCTCCCGGGGGCAGGCGGCGACAGTCGTTCTCCGCCATGACTTTGGTCGTTTCGTAGAATGTCCTGGTGGAACATCCCGCCAGGGACGTCAGCAAGGCAAGCATCAGGAGCGTTTGCCCGGTAGTGCGAAACCACTTCATGTCATTGCCCGGACACGACGCTTGCTGCATCCTGGCTGCACCAGGCAGCCGTGTGACGAACAGCGAAGTCGTGGAACCGATGCGTCTTGTCATGTGCCATGGGTGACCTCCATTGAATTTCGCCGCCGCATCAGCCTATACGGTCTAGCGCCAGGACCATGACCGCGTCGTGGCGATCCGTCACCGGCTGGCGTCCCCGGCGGCATTGGAGAATTCCACGTCCTCGGCCGTGGCGGTGCCGGTCACGCGGCCGGGGTAGCTCAACCAGGTCATCGCGATGTTGAGTTCCTGGATGATATTCGCGGCCTCGATCTTCACGCCGTCGTCGAGTTCCATGGTGCCCGTGGTGTGCGCGTCCTTGATCAGGGTCAGGTCGTAGCCACGGTCCAGGGCACCGTACGCCGTGGCGCGAATGCACCAGTTGGTCGCGGCTCCCGCCAGCGCGATGCGCGTAGTTCCGAGTTTGGCCAGTTCCTCGTCGAGTGCCGTCGCTTCGAAGGACGAATTGAAGTGCTTGTGGATCAGTGGCTCGCCCTGCGCGGGTACCAGCTCCGGTACCCATTGCCACTCCGGGCTCCCGAACGCCAGCTGGTCGTCCGAGTGCTGCACCCAGATCACGGACACGCCTTGCGCGCGAGCCCGATCCACAACGCGCGAAACATTGCCGATGATTCGCGACGCGTCCCAGGACTCGCGCATCACGCCGACCTGCACGTCGACCACCATCAGGACGGTCTTGCTACCTTCACGCACCGTTGCCATTGCGCTTTCCTCCGGTTGAATCGAATTCCAATGCCCTCTGCCACTTCACCAGCAATTCGAACGTCGAATCCGGACTCTAGTCCGCACGCAATCTGCCGACGGCGGAATTTCCGGCGCCCGAAACCGGATGCAGGATTCCGGCCCGGCCAAGTCCGAACGGCGGCATGTTGACGTACACGTTCTCGTAAGTCCCCGGCGAGGCCGCGTAGGTTTCGTGCCAGATTCCCACCGAGCCGTCCGTGCCAACCGATTGGTTGAAGGCACGCCACGCGGGGAGGTGCTCTGCGTCCCGGTTCCTCGCATACGCCAGCAACTGCGCCATCGAGCGCCAGTACTGAACGAAAATGATCGTGCGCGAGAACCACATCTCGGCATGGAGGAAACCCAGCTCCGGCTTGCTTTGCAGTTCCTTGAGCATTCGCGGCATGGCGCGGGTGACCGGCAGCCACTTGTGCACCTGCAGCGGCTTGTTGATGCGCATGCCGATGAGAAAGACGACGAACTCGCCCTGCAGTCGGGATGTCAGCCGCTCGCTTCGGATCATGTGTGAAGACCTCCTGCTACTCGACTCAAGCCGGACCCGGTGGCCGGCAGTTAGAGTCCCGGGTGGCCGAGCGATCCGGCATCGCAGACCTCAACCCGGGATGTCCGGTTCAACCAGTGTGGCCAGCTGGGCAAGCGATTCCTGCCAGCCGAGATAGCACATCTCCAGCGGAATGGCGTCCGGAATCCCGTCCTGCACGATGCTGATCTCGGTTCCGCAAAGTACGGGCCTCAACGTCACCGAAACCTGCAGCACGCCTGGCAGGCCCGGGTCGTCGAACTTGTCCGTGTATCGAATCAATTCGCCTGGAACGAGTTCCAGATACTCTCCGCCGAAGGAGTGCCCGTTGCCCGTGGAAAAATTGTGGAACGACATCTGGAATGTTCCCCCGACCCTGACGTCCATATGATGCACTTTGCAGGTGAAACCATAGGGTGGAATCCACTTGCTCATCGCATCGGGTTCAAGGAAGGCGCGATACACCTTCTCGGGCTTGGCGCGAAGTACACGGTGAAGTCGAACGCTGCGCGAGGACATGTCCAGTCTTCCTTTGCTGGTCGGTTGATCAAATCGAAAATCACTCCCTTCAGGGCCTCAGATTCTATCGCGGCCACGATCGTTGCAAGCTCGGCGTACTCGTGGCGCGACCGAGTTGATCGCCGGCGTGTACGGGCGCCCGTGCTGCGCTACCTCGAAGCAATGAAAGCATCGATCCTCAACCGCCCTTCGCCGCCTGGCTGGCGAAGAAATCGAGAAGGGGCGTGTTGTAGTCTTCCAGCCAGAGATGCTTGAATGGATCCTTGTTGCCTCGCTTGGGAACGATGTACGGCTGGTTTGCCGCGAAGCCGTTGCTGATGAGCATTGCCGTCGCCTTGCGCATGCACGAAATGTCCACGATGCCGTCGGCCTCGTTGTGGAACTGCTTGAACGGCGGCCTGCGGCCCTTCGCGACCGGCCACTTCGCCTCGTGCGTCACCGCACTGGACGCGCAGGCGCCATCAATCACGATCTGCTTGCGTGTCTCGCGGTCGACCAGGATGCCCTTGGCGGATGTGCGCTCCGACAGCGTCGTGTCGCAGATGGTGTCGGTACCGTAGGGGTCGCCGGCCGACACCGGGGCGAACGCCGTGATCCTGTCGCCCAACTCGCCGCCGATGCGCGTCGTCATGTACCCGCCAGTGGACAGACCGGTGACGAAGACGGCTGGATTGCTGCCCCTGGGTCGCTTTGCGGGCACGGTCTCGGTGATGATCTTCTCGATGTAGGGAAGATCCAGGTTGGGCCGGCTGAGCACGGAAAAATCGAAGCGCTTGCCGCATGCGCGACCTTCGGCGTCGGTGACCTTGTCCGTGGTCGCGTCCAGGGCAAAGACTGCGAAGCCTCGCGCCAGCGCCATCTCCGCAAACCGGATCTGCGGCTGCACCAGGTTCCCGCCGGCACAGAAGTGATCGGCCTGGCCGCCGCCCCCATGCAGGACCAGGATGGCCCCGTTCTGCCAGCCCTCCCGCGGTCCCTTCCACATCAGCCGGCGCTCGAGGCCCGACACCTGAATGTCGACTCTTTGCCAGCCTTGCTGGATACATGTTTGCTCAAGGGCGTTGTCCGAACTCCTTGCCTGCATCGCGGCACCCGGCGCACGAACGGCGCGGCCGCCACATCCACCGACCACGGCCACAATCAGGAGGAACGAAACGGCGACCAGCAACCACCTGCTCAACATCACGCGTCCTCGTCAGAGGTCATGCTCGCCATGAAGTTCGAGCGCGCTTTACCAGCGGCCCGCGTCGAGGCGACTGTCAGGCATTTGGATCCTTGTCTGGCGCCCGTCGATAGATGACGTGATACACCAGGGCCACCAGCACACTGCCGCCGATGATATTACCCAGAATCACGGGCACGAGGTTGCCGAAGAAGCCAACCCACGTAATGGTATTGCCGCCCGCCCCAATGTTGTCCAACGTCTGCAGCAGCATGGCGAGCGGAAAGAAATACATGTTGGCGACGCTATGCTCGAAGCCGGCGGCAACGAACGCGGAGATGGGGAAGACGATTGCCACAACCTTGTCGACAACACTTCGTCCGGCCAGCGCCATCCAGATCGCCATGCAGACCAGGGCATTGCAGAGGATGCCCTTGAACAAGGCGGTCCAGAACGGCATGGCGGCCTTGACTTCGGCAATCCTGAGATATTCCTGGGCAATCGCACCGTTGTTCATATCGGGATGACGGGAAAGAAACACCAACACGGCCAACCCGACTGCGCCGATGAAATTGCCGCCGCAAACAACCGCCCAGTTCCGCAGCAGCTCGAGTGTGGAAATCTTCCCGTCGGCCCAGGCCATTGCCAGCAGATTGTTCCCGGTGAACAACTCGGCGCCGGCGATGACCACCAGGATCAATCCCAGGGAAAAGGCCACCCCGCCCAATACCTGCCGGGCGGCAAAGCCCAGGGACGGATCGGATTTGACGATTACGAAGTAGAGCGCACCCAAGCCGATAAAGGCTCCGGCCAATACACTCAGCATCAGCATGGAAAGCAGCGGCAGACGCGCCTTGGTCACGCCGATCGTTTCGACCTGCGCGGCGATTTCCCTGGGCGAGAAGGCTCCGAAACCGAAGATTTCAGACATGGCGCACTCTGCAGTTACAAAGTTTGACAGTTGACATGAGTGGCGTGACCCGGACGGTTCGGTCGCGTCTTCTCGATCGAAATGTCAGATCGCAGTCGCATGGGGGGTCTCCTGCCGTTCTCCAGCAGATTCTCTCTCACGGCCAACCGCCTGTGAAGTAGATGACTTGACCGGTCACGAACTGCGAACGCCCCGAAGCACGAAAGGCATCTAACGTACCAGGCAAACAGGCGATACCGGCCCGTCCGGTCGAGTACATGGCTAGGCAATGGAGCGTGCAGCATGGGCGTGCTCGCTCACCTTCCCATTTTCCGCGGCAATCAGATAGGCAGTGGCTTCCGGCCGCCAACTAACGACCTCCTGCAAATTGGTGCCCACATACAGCATCGCCGCGCCATCATCGATCGCAACACGCGGCCCGGATACTCCTGCGGCGACATCCTCGTGCAGTCGGCGCCGACGTTTCGGTTCGCTACTGTAGTGAACGCAGCATCCTCCCGGCAACAGACCCAGGCATTGCAGCGGCTTCAGATCTGCGCCCCAGTAGGAATCCGTAAGGCCGTGTTCGAACCAGCACATCGCGCCCGCGCTCATGCCCGAGAGCAGGATGCCACGGCGCCATGCCTCGGCAAGTACGAGGTCCAAGCCCCACTCGCGCCATACGGCCAACGCCGACTTGGTATTCCCGCCACCTACGAATATCGCGTCCTGAGCGAGTAGTGGTTCCGCAAAGTCAGCCAAAGGGATCGATGCAAGAAATGGCTTGCGAAAGAAGGCCAAGTGGGCAGGCTCACAGCCCAAGGGTTCGAAAGCTGCATAGAACCTCTCGATGTGCTCGACTGAATCACCACTCGGGGTGGGGATGAAGCATATTTTTGGTCGCTCGCGACCGGTCAACTGGGCGATGAATCGATCGATAGGGGACGGCTCATC
Organism: Roseateles sp.; assembly: GCF_031397715.1. Taxonomy (GTDB): domain Bacteria; phylum Pseudomonadota; class Gammaproteobacteria; order Burkholderiales; family Burkholderiaceae_C; genus Paucibacter_A. Next base: position 9,525 of record NZ_JANNMI010000428.1, on the reverse strand, counting down.
CTCCATCAGGAATCCGCCGCCACCGATGGCAAGAATTCGTGGGGCCATTGCTTAACAGGTTGTTAAAAATAGAAATTGCATGTCAACTCCACGAAATGTCGACCTCGCAGAACGACCTGCAAGGGACTCTGTTTCGTCGGGAGGGGTCAGACGACACGGAAAAATGCTCACTTTCATCGCGGCGAATCGCTTTTCAACAGCCTGCTAACGACTGAGCTCAGGGACGCGCTGCTTGCGCCGCGCCCCCTGGAGCGATGCGCTGACCACTCAAGAACGGTCCGATCCGGGTAAAGCGTTGAACACTACGGGCTTGAGCGGCTCGGTGTTCACGTGCAACTGAAAGATATCTGGCCTCGAATAGTGCCCGACGGTGTCCAGGCTGCGCCGGGCAACCCCGACGAGTTCCACGTCGATGTCCGCATACAGGATCCCGAGTTCGTTATGCAACGGCCCTGCCACGATCTTGCCGCCGGGGGCGACAACTACCGAATCGCCGGCGTTTATCCAATCGTCCGCGTTTGGATACAGCTCGGCCTTGCCGGGAACGGCATCCGGGATGTGGCGCGCCTGAAAGGCGCTGCCGCTCCCGATTACCCAGCAGCCACCTTCGCGCGCGATGTGTTGCATCGTGGCAATCCAGCGCTCGCCGGTGTCGTAGGTCGGCGCTATGTAGATGTCGACGCCCTGGGCATAAATGGCGCACCGTGCAAGGGGCATGTAGTTCTCCCAACAAATGAGCGTTCCGATCCGACCGCACGGCGTTTCGATCACCCGCAGGCCTGAGGCGTCCCCGAAGCCCCAGACCATGCGCTCGGGGTTCGTTGGCATGAGCTTGCGGTGACGGTTGAGTATCGTGCCGTCCGGCCCGATCACGACGACGCTGTTGTAGATCGTGCTCCTGCTGAAGTCGGTATCGCGTTCGTTGATGCCACATACGACGGTGACCTTGTTCTGCTTTGCGGCTTCACGAAGAGGCGTGAGGTCGTCGCCGTCCACGCAGACGGAGTTGGCGAGTAGCAGGGAGTGCAGTCGTTCAGAAAGCGTCATGTCCCCGCCGGGACGAAGGCGCCAGATCCATGCTGGATACCCTGGTATGAACGTCTCGGGGAAGACAACCAACTGCGCGCCGGCCCCGGCAGCCTCCCGCACGCTGGTCACTGCGGTGGCGGTCGTCTCGGCCTTGTTCAGGAAAGTTGGTGGACGTTGAACGATTGCAATGCGCGGCATTTTCCACCTCGGTTATCGTGAATGGCAAACGGATCAAACTGGCTTGAGGGTCCCCGAGACCAGGCGATCTGTCGAACAGCGAAGGCTACCGACCACAAGGGTGCTGCGGGGCGGATTACAACTGCCTGATCTGCACCTTCCGCCACTTGATGGGGCCACCGAGGGCGTCTTTGGGGCCGCTGGCATACTGAAGGGCGAACGGTCCCTGCGCGAACTTGCTGTTCTGAATATTGACGGTCTGGATGCCGTTCAGCATGACCGTCAGCTGCGAGCCCTTGGCGGTGATCTCAAAGGTGTTCCACTTGCCACCAGCCTTGGGCATAGGCGAAACCGCGGCGAAATCGACGATTGCCCCGGTGCCATAGGCCGGTTCGGGACGCTGGTCGTAGATGTTCACCTCGTAGGAATTCGCGGCATTGATCTTGGCCGGATCGGAAAGGCGAATGAAAATTCCACTGTTCGTGGTGTGATCGGCCCAGAACTCGGCCCTGATCTGAAAATCCTGGTACGAGTTCTTCGAGACAAGGAAGCCGCTCTTGCCCTTGTCGGCCACGATCACGCCGTCTTCCGCTCTCCAGTTGGCATCGCCGACGCGGTTCCAGTTGTCCAGGCCCGCGCTGCCGTCAACCAGCGTGATCCACCTGGTGTCCTGACCGGACATTTGTGCACAGCCAAAACCCGCGACTCCGATAACCAGCAGCCCCATGGCGATTACAGACAGACGCTTCATTACGGTCTCCCCTCAGTTGAAACAACATGGAAGCGACAAAAAATCCCGCTTCTCTCCTCCGCCTACGCTGGTCGCTGCGCTCCAGAGCCAGCGCAAACGTTGCCGCTTGGTGCCACCAGGTTCGGTGGCATCTGCACCTGCGCCTACGCCTGCATCTGCGAGATAGGCTACGCCCCTTTGTCCCGGAACGCCGGGCTGGGCGGCATCGGTGCCGTCGCCCGGGCGGACTCAACGTTTCGGGGTGCCAAGGGCCGGACGGTTCTTGCGGTAAGAATTTTTCAGGAAAATCCTGCCGTCTCGAAAGGTGAACAGGTCACACCCATCGACTTCGACGCGCGTGCCGTCTACCCGCGTTCCTGTAAACGTCCACTCCGACACCCCCCGGTCCTCACAGACAAAATGACGCGCGTTGCCCCATTGGGCATCAGGGAAGGTTGTCCAGACCTCCGCGAAGCCGGCTCGCACGGCCTCGCGGCCTACGTACCGCGTTCCGCAGACTTCCGAACCTGCAGAGGCTTCGAAAACACAATCCTCAGTCATGAACGACATGAGAGCGTCGATATCGTGGCGATTCCACGCTTCGGCAAACGCCTGCAACATTTCCGTGGTGACCAGATGTTGTGCAGACTTCATGCCATGAACTTGCGAATGGAGCCGCAGACCGAAAGCAACTGCCGATCATTCATGCGGCCGATTATGTTTCGAGTGACCGTGCCCATCACCTTCTGTACGCCAGACATTCCAAGTGCGGCGGACTGCTGCACTACAAAGTTCGCCTTCGTGGCCTTCAGCGATTGCAGAAAGTACTGATCCATACCGCAATCCGTCAACTCAAGAATCAGTTCAGTGAGGCGCCCGGAGTGAGCTGTTGCCTTCTCAGCATTCTCGACGCCCTCGAGCACTTCAATGGTCTTCATGCGCAGTTCTTGCGAGTGGTGGAAGCGCAGGAAGGGCTTGGATCCAGTTTCGGCGGCCTTCCGCGGCGCTCGCTCGGCAGCGATTGGCGCAGCGCGTTTCGGTGACGTTGGCATGGTTCTGTCCTTGTCGTGGGGTAATCACCATCGTACGCGTCGTCACTGTTCTCTGATGCGAACGCGTCGCGAGATCGGTTTGTGTTGCCTAGAGAAACCAGGTAACCGGCGCGCCGCCGGTGACGTCGACAGGAACGAAGGCCTTAACCGGCACGTCCGAGTTGCCCAAGGGGTTAGGCTTCACTGCGGATACCAGTCGAAGTGATGCGAGCCGAGTGTGAAGATACCTATGCCTGACGCCTGCTCGGGGAGACGAAAGAGGACTTCACCGTCCGGAGAGGCGACTGTACTTCCGCCACCTTCGATGCTTTCTTCTGGACGATTGAGGGCATTCGGCCAGTTGGTCTGGACCACGTAAGCCCTTGTGGCCTGTGCCAGGCGTTGGATGTTGCGCACGTACTCGGGCGGGTTCGTCCGTGGTTTCTCCGGATCCTGACGTAATGCACCTGGAACGAAGATAAGGTCCACCGCGCCAGGTGGTAGTTCGGCAGACACTGACCCAAGGTCTTCGACCTCCCGGCAAATCACTGCGGAGCAGCGTAGACCCTGGAGCGTGCCGATGGGACGCGATGACCCTCGTGCAAAAAACGTCGCCTCGGGATCGGTGAGGCCCTGTTTAGGAATAGTTGCGGTTGTCACGCCGCGCTCGTCGATCAGTAGATGCGAGATGAACCTGGCTCCGTCGTCAGCGAATGTCGGCGCACCAACGGCAATACCGAGCGACAACTCTGCTCCGTACGTCTGAAGCTCATTCATGGCTGACGACACCAACGCAGGCGTCGCCTCGTGTGCTATCTGTCGGTGAAAACCGGTGACCGCGAGTTCTGAAAAGCCACAAATCTGCGCCCCCTGGGCCTGCGCTAGTTGCATCGCCCAGCGGATGGACGCAACGTTCTCTCGCGTGGTCCAGTGCATCGTGATCTGAGCAATTGCAATGCAGTGCGTCATGTGGTGGGTTGCGAAGCCTGACGTTTGAAACGAGGCGCGGCCGCAAGTGGGCGAAGCCCGCTTGCGGAAGTCCCCTCGATGGAAGGGTTAGGCCTCGGATTCGTGGCAAACAACCTCGATGTTGTGCCCGTCCGGACCAATGACGAAAGCTGCATAGTAGTTCGCGTGGTAGTGCGGGCGCAGACCAGGCGCACCATTGTCCTTGCCGCCTGCCTCCAGGGCCGCGCCATAGAAAGCGTTGACTTGCTGGCGATTTTCGGCCGTGAACGCCAAGTGAAGATGCGCCGGCTTCTCCTCGGTTTGGTACAGGCACAATGAAGCCTTACCCTTTGGGCTAAGCTCGACACCGTACGTCGGCGCCCCCTCAGAGACAACAGCTACGCCAAGCGGTTGAAGCGCCTTGAGGAAGAACGCTTTGCTCGCTGCATAGTCGCTGACTCCGAATTTGACGTGGTCAAACATGGGTTCTCGTGAAGTGTGTGGACCGTTCGGACCCTTACGAACTAAGGCAAGCGGCGTGCACCGGAGACGTCGACAAGAATGAAGACCTTAACCGGCATGTCCGAGTTGACCGCCGGGTCATGCCGCAGTTTCAATGGGCACTTCCCAGCCCGGGAATACAAGTACGGCCGGATGACAACGAAGTGCACGCGCAAGTACTTTCGCGCGCTCAACGCCAAGGCGAATGCGGTCATTTTCGATGGCGGAGAGAGTCGCTTGCGGAACACCGCTTAGCTTGGCGAGCTGATTTTGGCTAAAGCCTTGAAGCTCTCGCAGGATGCGCACAGATTCACCAACCGAAACCGGAGCACGCTTCTTGGCGGAGCGAAATTCTTTCATCTAGGGTCTCCGGTAATCATGTGCAGTGATGGACATGACTTGAAAGGTCAATTCGTCGGGGAGGGCACGGTAGATCACGCGATACTGAGCACCGAGGTGGGAGGATCGATGGCCCTTCCAGGTGCCGGAGAGTGTTTCGTCGTGAAACCCGGAGATCTGGCGCAACCCGAGCGGACCCGAGATCGCCGCGATGTCCTTCCATTTCTCGTAGCGTTTTAAAGCCTCTTGCGGCACCACCACACATTGCCTGTCAACGCGACGGTGCTCGAAGATTGGCCACATACCATATTATAGATATACCATATATGGCATGTCAAGCGCTCACAACGCATGCACGCGGTGGATGTGTGCCGACGTGATGCCTAACGTTCGATGTTGGGGTTAGACGACACTGCTGTACGGCCCAACCAATCGGTAACGCACTGCGGGCACAGACAGGTCAGCGCAGCGACGCCATGTGCGCGGCCAGCGACTCGATCTCAGCGTTGCTGAGGTCGGCAAGGAGCGGGTCTGGCTTCGCGGCGGTTCCGTGCGACCGGGTGCCTCCCCGCATGAGCTGTAACGACCAGGCGGTGTAACGGGCCTTTTGCCCGGCGAGCCTTGCCGCGCCGGCGTCCGTCCCCTGCAACGCCGGACCGTGGCAGTCAGCACATCGCAAGCGATCGGCCAATGCGCGGCCGGCATCGCTGCCGGAGGACTCCGGGGAGAGGGGGGGTAGCAGAGCCGCATAGTGTTCGGCGAGGTCGTCGACATTCTGCTCGCTCAACTCCGCCGCGAGGCTCACCATCACCGGAGCGGTCCGCTTGCGGTCGCGGAAGGCACGCCACTGCGCAATGAAGGCGGCTTTCGGCTGCCCTTCGAGCAGCGGGTGCGTGGAGTGGCTCGCGTCCGTAGACGAGTGGCAGGATACGCAGCGCGCCGCGGCGAGCCGTGCGCCGGCTGCCACGTCGCCGGCCGCCGTGCCGTGCGCGACCAGCAGGCATCCCCCCAGCGCAGAGGCTGCAACCGCGTACCGAGCACGATCAATGATCACGTCGCATTCTTCCGGGTGGAGCACAGGGCTCGCAGTTCGGCGAAATCAGATCATCAAGATACATTGGTTCGAGCTGTCTGGCGGCTAAGCTCACCGGACCGGCGCGCTGGCCAGATCAGAGCAACGAGAACTTCAACGGCCCGCTGCGCCAGTATCTGCCCAAAGGAACTTGCATGGCCGCTGTCGCTCAAGCCCGCTTCAATCAGATCGCCGCCGACCTCAACCACCGACCGCGGAAGCGACACGGCTTCAAAAAACCCGCCACTCTGTATCATCGAAACTAACTGGCGTTGCACTTGCTCGTTGAATCCAGGCTTACACATGGGAAGCCGATCCAACTCGCGCGAGAACGAGCGGCATCACCGCAAACAGCGCGAGCATTGCCAGATAGACGATGCCGGAGACCGGATCCCGGCTGGCGACAAACTCGCCAAGCGTCCGATCCTGAAGAACGACAGCAAGCAAGACTTCGGCGGCGACCAGCAGACCCAGCGCAAGAAACCCGGCCCCCAGGCGGGCCAAGACATTGGCGGGCAGGTTGAAATGCTTGGTGATGAATCGCGCCGACACCAATACCACGACAAACATCAATGGCATTTCGATGAGTTCAGCTACCCGTTCGCCGAGGCGCGGCACCAGAAAGGGCACGCGTATCGATCCCAGCACAAAGCCTGTGCCGAATACCAGCGCGAAGTACATAATGCCGGCCTTGATGGTTCGGGTGGGGAGATTGCTCATCAATCGATCATCGGCCGCAGGGCTGCGCGAATTCAAACCAGCACCGCCTCTACCGGACGACGCAGTGAAGAAGGCAGTTTCGGACCGCGCCCGAAGCGAACGACAAGATCGGGCCTGCGCTTACCGACATCCAAGAAAGCGGCAAACTGCGGCCGCAGCGCAGACACCTCCACGGGTTGATTGAGCATCGCATTGCGAATGCCCAACGCAGCCGACTGCAACGCGAAGCGTTCATAGCAACGTCCCACTTCCACCCACTGGGCCGCGCCCGGGGTGTCCGAGACGAATATCGCGATGCCGGCCGAACTCCGCACGTGTTTCGCGTATTTGTCGTTCTCGCTCTTCTGGGTAAAGAACAAGCCGAAGAGCAGGCTACCCAGCCATGTCGGCGAAGGCAGATTGCCGGAAGATGCCGCGTAGAGCCCATCGCCCGTTCGAACGGCCTCGTCATCGCTGAAGCGAATCCATTTCTTCAATTCCTCGACGAAGGCGGGATCGTTCATCTGGGCCGTATTGCCTTGAACGACATACTCAAGGACCCTCTCCATCGCCTGCCGTTCGGTCAGGAGGATCAACCGAACGCCATTGCCGGTACCAGCCTTCTCAAGCAGTTCGAGTTCTTGCCGGGCGAGAGGCTGCCCGTCATACTCGCCGCGAGTGCTCTGACGCTCCGTTATCGCCTGAAACAGTTTTGATGCGACGGGGTTTGTCGGCTCCAAAGCCACACGCAGCGCAGTACCCCCTGTGGCGTCAAAGCCGGCGTGTCCCTTCAGGCCGTTGGCCAAAGCCGCCTGGATCAGGTTCTCGGCTGCGCACCCGAGGGAGACGAAAAGGTGGTGATCATCCGGGTCGACAGCGGGACACCGGCGCGAAAGGTCCGGCAAAATCGAGATGGCGCCATCCTCTAGGCGAAATTTCCAGCATTGAGTGTTATGGCTCGACGGCGCCAAAGTCGCGTAGCGCACGAGTTCATGCAGAAGTGCGGCCTTGTCGCCAGCGGCACCCTTGCCGTGACGCCACGTGCGATCCGCAACATCTTGGTAACTGTCTACACCGGATTCCGTTGAGCACGACGGTAAACCCGCCATTGCCCCGACGGAAGCCAGCGAGGCAAAGATGAATTCTCTCCGAGAAGACATGGCTCAGTTTCCTTCTCAGTAAGCCTAACGAAACCAGGTAACCGGCGCGCCGGTTGGTGCTGAAATGAACGAAGACCTGAACGGCGCGTTCGAGTTGACCGCTGGGTTGGGCCGCACTCTCTGTACTACTGAGACTCGACTTTAATGCGCCTGCCCTGGAGGTTGGATTCGCCACTTCTAAGAGTCTTGTCATCGAGGTCGCGCGTAATCGACTTCGCAGTCCCGATAAACTCGTCGGCAGACTCCCCTAGCTTGATGCGAAGCGTGGTCTTTGTACTGCCAACCCACTTGCGGTCCTCGTCGAAGCGGAAGGCGATGTAGGTGGCTTCAAAATCTCGGGGCGCCAATTGCTTCCATGCTCCATGTCCGCCACTGAGAGTCGGATGCGTATCGCCGCTTCGAAAGAACGTGCGATCAGACGAGAAGGTCAGCATGTTCTTGCCGACGCCGCGGCCTCGTTCGGAGGTAACCAGCCAAGCACCAATCAAGGGCGAAGTGGGGCTCACCAACTGGCCATGAACTGCGCATCCAGCCACAAGAGAGGCTGCTAAGATGACTGCCAGAATAGGCGAGCGAGTTTGCACAGTGATGATCTCCGTTTGACACAAGCATACGCCGCGAAGGCGGGATTGGTATGTGGGGGATGGCGTGCGTTGCTGTGCGGTCTAACGGCTTATTTAACCGGCGCGCGCGGCGGGAGCGAAGCCCCGCCCTCGCGCGTCTTTGTTGACCGAATGGGTTAGGCGGCATGGATAAGGCTAACCAGCAAACGCGGTAGGCAGCTCGACAGCTGCGAACAATCCGCAATGATCCGTCACTGAATCAGCTCGTCCGCGCGCAACAGCAGCGGCTGCGGAAGCGTGAGCCCAATCGCCTTGGCAGTCTTGAGATTGATGACCAGCTCGAACTTCGTAGGTTGTGAGACGGGCAGGTCTTCGGGCTTAGCGCCCTTCAAGATCTTATCTACATACGTGGCGGCTTGCCGAAAGTTATCGCGAATGCTGGGCCCGTAGGACATCAAGCCTCCCGCGTCGACGAACGCCCGATCTTCGAACATGGCGGGGATACGTTGTTGTACAAGGAAGTCGACAATTCGCTCCCGGTGACGGAGGGTGAATGGTTCTGCGGTGACCAAAACTACGTCCGGCCGATCGATTGAGAGACCGCCGAGTGCCGACTCGAGCTCGTCAAGGTTTCGCACCCCGATGCGCAGAAGTGTTACCCGCGACCGATCAGCGGCAACCTGCGTCTCCTTCACCCGGAGGGCCATTCCAGGATTCGATATGTCCCACAGAATGGTGGTCCGAGAGACCCGCGGGAGAGCCTCACGCAGTAATTCCATTCGCTTCCCGCTGAGGTCCGACGACATGAGCGACAGGCCAGTAACGTTTCCGCCTGGTCGCGCAAGACTGACGATGACCCCCGCACCTACGGGATCAGCGCTGGCAGCAAACACAATGGGAATCGTCTGAGTCGCGTGCTTGGCGGCGAGACTCGCCGGAGTGCCCGACGTGACGATCACATCCACCGGAACGTTCACCAACTCGGTTGCGAGATCTGCGAGGCGATCGACCCTGCCATCTGGGGATCGGTATTCCGTAATGACGGTCTGGCCCTCAATGTAGCCGCGTTCACGCATGGCTTGCCGGTACGCATCGAGGAAAGACTCATTCATCGCTGCCGCGCTTGAAGACAACCATCCCACTCGTGGCGTTTTCCGTGGCTGCTGCGCATCGGCGGCGATTGGCAGGGCGACAAGGCCCCCAGCGAGCGTGCCGATGAATTTTCGCCGGTCCATCACAGATTCACCTCATCCCCAAACGACGTCCGACAATAGTA
>NZ_JANNMI010000403.1:0-8435 GCF_031397715.1 Roseateles sp. | reverse complement strand
CCAAAAAGCTTGGCGTCAATCTGGATGAACTTCTGATCAGCCAACCCGACACAGGCGAACAGGCGCTCGAGATTGTCGACACGCTGGTCCGCTCCGGCGCGGTCAGCATGGTGGTGGTGGACTCGGTGGCGGCCCAGGTGCCCAAGGCCGAGCTGGAGGGGGAAATGGGCGATTCCTTGCCGGGCCTGCAAGCCCGTTTGATGAGCCAGGCGCTGCGCAAGCTGACAGCCACCATCAAAAAGGCCAACTGCATGGTCATCTTCATCAACCAAATCCGCATGAAGATCGGCGTGATGTTCGGCAGCCCCGAGACCACCACCGGCGGCAATGCCCTGAAGTTTTACGCCTCGGTGCGCTTGGACATTCGCCGCATCGGTTCGATCAAGAAGGGCGATGAGGTGATCGGCAGCGAGACCAAGGTCAAGGTGGTGAAGAACAAGGTGGCTTCACCTTTCAAGACCGCTGAGTTCGACATTCTTTATGGCGAAGGCATCAGTCGCGAGGGTGAAATCATCGATATGGGCGTGATCGCCAAGGTGGTCGAGAAGTCCGGCTCCTGGTATGCCTACAAGGGCGAGAAGATCGGCCAAGGCAAGGACAATGCGCGCGAGTTCTTGCGCGAAAATCCAGAAATCGCGCATGAAATCGAGAATTTGGTGCGCGAATCCTTGGGCGTGCCCTTGTTGGCGGCCAGGGTCAAGGCCTAAGCTGTCATGGGTGGCGAGCCGGCCGAGCTGGCCCTGGTGCGGCGCTTTTGGGCGCAATATCAGGCGCGCAACTGGTCGGCGGCCCAAGCGCTGTTGCATCCGCAGGCGGTTTGCAAATGGTGGGCAACGGCGGAACGTTTTGACGGCGCTGCGGCAATCGTCCACGTCAACGCGGTCTACCCCGAGGGTTGGACGATTCATCTGCTGGAGCTGAATGGGCTGAGCGTGCCGAGCGGGCTCGACAGCCAGGGTGGCGCGGTCCGCGCGGCCGCGGGCGCAAGCGAGAGCCGCCGCGTGCACAGCTTGGTGCGGGTAGAGCAGGGCGGCCAGGCTTTTTACGCCAATAGTTTTTTCAGCCTGGCGCAGGGTTTGATCCGCGCCATTGATGAGTATTGGGCCGACACGCAGCCGGCGCCTGCTTGGCGTTTGACCGGCGATTTGCCAGGCGCGAGCGCTCTGGGCACCGATGTGCGGGCCGGCTTGTCGCTAGAGTTGGATGCGCCGCCAGATTTGCCTTGAAGGAGCCCGAAGCGCCAGCACCGTAAGTTCTATGAAGCCCACTCAGTCCCTCAAGATGCGTGCGATCGGCTTGCTTTCCCGACGGGAGCATAGCCGCGTCGAGCTGCGACGCAAGTTGCAGAGAATTCAGCGCAGCAATCTGGCCAAGGTGGACGCGTCAGCCGAGGCCGAAACTGACGCCGAGGCCAGCGCCGAACTCGACCCGCTGCTGGACTGGCTGCTGGCGCAAGGCTATTTGAGTGACGCCCGTTTTGTCGAATCGCGCGTCCATGTGCGGGCGCCGCGTTATGGCAGTCTGCGCATCAAGCAGGAGCTGGCCCAACATGGGCTGAGTCTGAGCGCCGAGGCCATGGCTGAGCTGAAGGCGCAGGAGTTCGAGCGTGCCAAGGCGATCTGGCAGCGCAAGTTTGGTGGCGAGTGGCCGTCCGATGCTGCGGTCAGGGCCAAGCAGATGCGCTTTTTGATCATGCGCGGCTTTGCGCCCGAGCTTGTTCACCGCTTGCTGCGCTGCGCGGATGAGACGTAAGTGACGCAACCTTGGCAGCCTTGACGGGCTTTCGAGCCGGCTTTGCCGTGAATCCGGCCGTGCTGACAGTTTCGCGAAAGCCTCGCGAAGTCCAGCATGCTACATTGGCGCTCTGCGTAAACCCCTGCCTGCTGCCCATTTAAGCCGCAGGCAGCGTTTTGTGTGAAGCCGTTTTTCCAGCCATGTCCCTATCCAATCCCTCCTCCGAGCGCCGTTTGATGCATCGCCGCGCCATTGATGTGCAGGTGTTTGCACGCAAGGACGGCCTGTACGACGTTGACGCTGCGTTGACGGATATCAAGACCGTCGATATGGCGGTCGCCGGCGGCCAACGCCTGGCCGGTGAGCCTATTCACGCGATGCTGCTGCGTTTGGTGGTGGACGCGCAGACCAATATTGTTGAAGCCGGTTCGCAGACGAGCTGGATGCCCTATCCCGGCGCCTGCGATCAACATGGCGACGCGTATGCGGCCCTGGTCGGACTAAATTTGATGCGGGGCTTTAGGCTCGGCGTCAAAGACCGGCTGGCTGGCACCAAGGGCTGCACCCACCTGACCGAGATGTGCCAGCTGTTGCCGTCGGCGGTGATCCAAGCCTTCGCTGGCATCGTGCTTGATACCCAAGAAGGTAGTGGTTCCGGCCAAGCGCCGTTTCAGCTTGACCGCTGCCACGCGCTGCGCAGCGACGGCAGCACGGTCAAAACGCATTACCCCCGCTGGTTCCGCAACGGTGAGGCCCCGACGGCCGCACCCGCAGCGTTGCCCGCTTCTATCTCCTCTTCCTGACTTTTCCAAAAGCGAGACCCCTATGAAGATTCACGAGTACCAGGCCAAGGAAATCCTGCGCCAATTCGGCGTGCCTGTGCCGCGTGGCCATGCGGCTTTCACGGTGCAAGAAGCGGTCGAAGCCGCTCAGAAATTGGGCGGCCCGGTCTGGGTCGTCAAGGCTCAAATCCATGCCGGCGGACGCGGTAAGGGCGGCGGCGTCAAGCTCGGCCGTTCGATGGATGAGGTCAAGAGCCTGGCCGAAGAGATCCTCGGCATGCAGCTGGTCACGCACCAGACCGGCCCGGTCGGTCAAAAAGTGCGCCGTCTCTTGGTTGAAGAAGGCGCCGACATCAAGAAGGAATACTACGTTGCTGCCCTGACCGACCGCGCCACCCAGCGCGTCGCGATGATGGCGTCCAGCGAAGGCGGCATGGACATCGAGGAAGTGGCCCATGCCACGCCCGAGAAGATCCTGCGCGTCATCATCGATCCGGCCCTGGGCCTGACCGACGAACAAGCACAAACCCTGGTGGCCGGCATCGGCGTCCCGGACGCGTCGCAAGCCCAAGCGCGCGATGTGCTGCAAAAGCTCTACAAGTGCTATATGGCCACCGACGCGTCGCTGGCCGAAATCAACCCGCTGATTCTTGAGGGGTCAGTGGACGGCAAGCCGGGCGGCATCAAGGCGCTGGACGCGAAGTTCGACTTCGACGCCAACGCGCTGTTCCGTCACCCCGAGATCGTTGCCTACCGCGACCTCGACGAAGAAGACGCGGCCGAAGTGGAAGCCAGCAAGTTCGACCTGGCCTACATCAGCCTGGACGGCAATATCGGCTGTCTGGTGAACGGCGCCGGCCTGGCCATGGCCACCATGGACACCATCAAGCTGTTCGGCGGCTCGCCGGCCAACTTCCTCGACGTGGGCGGCGGCGCGACGGCCGAGAAGGTCACCGAAGCCTTCAAGATCATGTTGAAGAACCCTGAAGTCAAGGGCATCTTGGTCAATATCTTCGGCGGCATCATGAAGTGCGACACCATCGCAGAAGGCGTGATCGCCGCTTGCAAGGCTGTCAATCTGTCGGTGCCTTTGGTGGTCCGCATGAAGGGCACCAACGAAGATTTGGGCAAGAAGATGCTGGCCGAGTCCGGCCTGCCCATCATCGCCGCCGATTCGATGGCCGACGCGGCCACCAAGATTGTTGCAGCCGTAGCCTAAGTCTTTGCTAGAAAGAACGTCATGAGCATTTACATCAATAAAGACACCAAGGTCATCACCCAAGGCATCACGGGCAAGACCGGTCAGTTCCACACCCGCGGCTGCCGCGACTACGCCAACGGCCGCAACTGCTTCGTTGCCGGCGTGAACCCCAAGAAGGCCGGTGAGGACTTCGAAGGCATTCCAATTTTTGCCAATGTGACCGAGGCCGCCAAGGCCACCGGTGCCACCGTGTCGGTGATCTATGTGCCGCCGGCCGGCGCTGCCGCTGCGATCTGGGAAGCCGTTGAGGCCGAATTGGATCTGGCCATTTGCATCACCGAAGGCATCCCGGTCCGTGACATGCTGGAGTTGCGCAATCGCATGCGTGCCAAGGAAGCGGCCGGCGGCAAGCGCACGCTGCTGCTGGGGCCCAACTGCCCAGGCTTGATCACCCCCGATGAAATCAAGATCGGCATCATGCCCGGCCACATCCACCGCAAGGGTCGGATCGGCGTGGTCTCGCGCTCCGGCACGCTGACCTATGAAGCAGTGGCTCAGCTGACCGAAATCGGCCTGGGTCAGTCCAGCGCCGTCGGCATCGGTGGCGACCCGATCAACGGCCTGAAGCACATCGATGTGATGAAGGCCTTCAATGACGACCCGGATACCGACGCCGTCATCATGATCGGCGAAATCGGCGGCCCGGACGAAGCCGAAGCCGCGCGCTGGTGCAAAGACCATATGAAGAAGCCCATCGTCGGCTTCATCGCCGGCGTCACCGCACCCGTCGGCAAGCGCATGGGCCATGCAGGTGCCTTGATTTCCGGTGGCGAAGACACGGCCGATGCCAAGCTCGCGATCATGGAAGCCTGCGGCTTCACGATCACGCGCAACCCGTCCGAGATGGCCAAGTTGTTGAAGGCCTTGCTGTAAGCGGTTCGCACTCAGCAAAGACTTAAAAGGGGCGACAGCCCCTTTTTTTGCGCGCACTTTTGACGGTCAATCGCTTAGTTATAGTCGGGCGCTGTGCTGCTTCAAGCAAGTGGCCTGGCGCCATTTCTGAAGAGCCCCCATGGAAACATTTCTGAGTCCCGAGTTCTGGTTGGCCGTCGGCCAGATCATCATGATCGACATCTTGCTCGGCGGCGATAACGCGGTCGTGATCGCCTTGGCCTGCCGCAAGCTGCCGCCCGCCCAGCGTACCAAGGGCATCATCTGGGGTACGGCGGGTGCCATCGTGCTGCGCGTGGTGCTGATCTTCTTCGCCTTGACCTTGCTGCAAGTGCCCTATTTGAAGATCGTCGGCGGTCTATTGCTGGTCTGGATCGGCGTCAAGCTGTTGATACCGGAGAATGAAGACGAGCACTCGAACATTCAGGCCAGCGACAAGCTTTGGGCGGCGGTCAAGACCGTTATCGTGGCCGACTTTGTGATGAGTTTGGACAATGTCATCGCCATCGCGGGTGCCGCACAGGGTGCCGGTGGCGATCACCAGATGCCGTTGGTGATCTTCGGCTTGCTGGTGTCGATTCCCATCATCGTCTGGGGCAGCCAGTTGGTCATCAAATTGATGGACCGCTTTCCCATGGTCATCACGGTCGGTGCAATGTTGCTGGGCTGGATCGCCGGCACCATGATCATCGGTGACCCGGCCCTGAAGGATTGGGTGCCGGCCCTGCCGGGCGACAAGCCCGGCACGACGGCGGTGCTGCCGGCCTGGCATTACGGCTGCGGTGTAGCCGGCGCATTGTTTGTGTTGGCGGCCGGCAAGTTGCTGGCGACACGCAGCGCCAAGACCGCTTAGCAGTAACCGGGACCATGATGGGCGGCTTCTGGCGGCGTGTTCTGGGCAAGTTCAGCCCCCCGGCGGCGGAGTCGACGTTGGCCGCCTCCGACGGGGCTTCGTTTTTGGCTGTGCAAGCGACCCGTGCAGCCGTAGGCTTGCAGGGTTATGAATTGCAACGCGAGCTCGGCCGCGGCGCAATGGCGGTGGTGCATCTGGCCCGCCAGCTCAGCGATGGCAACTTGGTGGCGATCAAGCGCCTGTCGCTGCAGCGTGAGTTCGCCGCCGAAGATTTGGTCGATGTGCGCCAGCGCTTCATGCGCGAGGCGCGCGCGGCCGGTCACCTCCAGCATCCCGATATTCTGCAGGTGCTGGATGCCGGTGAGGCCGGTGAAGACGCCTGGATTGCGATGGAGTTTGTGCAGGGCAAGGACCTCAGCCACTACACCCGCGCGGTCCAGTTGCTGCCGGTGCGCGAGGTGGTGCGCATAGGCGCGCGCTTGGCCCGTGCGCTTGACTACGCGCATCGCCAAGGCGTCGTGCACCGCGATATCAAGCCCGCCAATGTGATGCTGGACCTGGCCAGCGATGTGTTGAAGGTGATGGACTTCGGCATTGCCCGCATCGCCGATGGCAGCCGTACTCGCACCGGGCTGGTGCTGGGAACGCCGTCCTTTATGTCGCCTGAGCAGTTGGCAGGGCTGAAGGTCGACGGGCGCAGCGACCTCTATTCGCTCGGCGCGATGATTTATCAGTTGCTGACCGGGCAGTTGCCGCATCAGTCCGACTCGATGGCCAAGCTGATGTACCAAATCGCCAACCAGACGCCGGCCGATGTGCGCCATTTCCGGCCCGGTCTACCCGAAGCGCTCGCCCTCGTGTTGGCCCTGTCGCTGGAGAAACGCCCCGAACTGCGCTACGCCAGTGCGAGCAAATGGCGCAGGACCTGGACGCGGTACTGGGTCAAATGGGCGCGACCGATGCAGCCGAGGCGCTGCCGATCTTCGACACCGGTTCCGCGGTGCCAGTTTCTGCCGATTCTTTCGCACAAACAGTCCGTCTGAATGGGCTGGAAGCAGGGCAGAATCCTGCGGACAAGCAACCAAAGACAAAGCCATGACCCTGGAGTTTTTCAGCGCCACCGATGTGGGCCGCGCCCGCGACAACAACGAAGACTCGGTGGCCATGGACGAGGCCGTCGGCTTAGGCGTGCTGGCTGATGGGATGGGTGGCTATAACGCCGGCGAAGTGGCCAGTCAAATGCTGACCAGCTTCATCCGCGCCGAGCTCGGCCGTTGGCTTAAGGAGTCGGGCGCCAGCGCCACGGCGGCCGACGTGCGGCGCGCCATGGACATCTGCGTCGACAACGCCAACCGCGCGATTTTCAACGCCGCCAACACCAACCCGCGCTATGCCGGCATGGGCACGACCTTGGTGGTCGGCGTGTTCCGTGAAGAGGGCTTGCTGATGGGCCATGTGGGCGACTCGCGCGCCTACCGCCTGCGCGGTGGTCATCTGATGCAGATCACACGCGACCATTCCTTGCTACAGGAGCAGCTTGATGCCGGGCTGCTGACGGCGGAAGAGGCGGCCCAGTCCAGCAACAAGAACCTGGTGACCCGCGCTGTCGGTGTTGAAGACGCGGTGATGCTGGAATTGCATTTGCATGAGGTGCAGCCTGGGGACGTCTACCTATTCTGCTC
This sequence comes from Roseateles sp., assembly GCF_031397715.1. Taxonomy (GTDB): domain Bacteria; phylum Pseudomonadota; class Gammaproteobacteria; order Burkholderiales; family Burkholderiaceae_C; genus Paucibacter_A. The sequence continues at coordinate 1,232 of NZ_JANNMI010000403.1, read as the reverse complement.
TGACGGCCTGTCCGATATGCTGGATGACGCGTCGATCTGTCAGTTGCTCTTAAACCACCCTTCCCTGTCTGAAGCGGCGCAAGCCTTGATAGATGGAGCCAATGACATGGGTGGCCGGGATAACATTGCAATGGTGTTGGTCAGGGCCGAAGGTCGCGCCAAATCCGAAGCCAAGGCTTGGTGGCCATTTGGGCGGCGCTGAAGCAGTTCGCGAAAATATCAACGGCGGTGCATAACAACGCCGACGCAAGCCAGAAGACAACAGGATCGAGGTCAAAGCATGGGCAAACTGGTGGTTTCGCTCGATGGGGTGGTTATCAAAGATGTCCAAATTACCAAGGACAAGACCACGCTTGGGCGCCGTCCCTATAACGATATCGTGATCGACAATTTGGCGGTCAGCGGTGAGCATGCCGTCTTGCAGATGGTCGGCACGGACGTCTTTATCGAAGACCTGAACTCGACCAATGGCACGTACATCAACGGCAAAGCCATCAAGAAGCAGTTGCTGGCCAATAGTGACATCGTCGAGATCGGCAAGTACAAAATCAAGTTTTTGCTTGAGGATGCCAGTGACTACGAAAAGACCATGATTCTGAAGCCCGGCGCGGCGCTGACTTCACCCGGTGGCCATGGTGTGCCCTCGGGCTTTGGCGTGTTGCCGGGCGCAGCCAATGCGACGCCGGCATCGATACGGGTGTTGACCGGCGCGGCGGCCGGTCGTGAGGTCAGCCTGATCAAGGTGGTGACGACGGTCGGTAAGCCCGGCGTTCAAGTCGCCTCCATCACCAAACGCCCCAGCGGCTATGTGTTCGCCCATGTCGAAGGTGCGGCCCGCCCAAGCGTCAACGGTTCAGCCTTGACAGGCGAGTCGATCGCACTCAAGGACGGCGACGTGATCGAGTTGGCCGGCACGCAGATGCAATTCGTCAACGGCTGAACCCGCTCGACGCTGGGAATACCCTGGTGATTTGATGGGTGCAGAGCTCGGCCGGCCATGCACAATGGCGGTTGAGCCCTGTCACTGCTTTGGCTTGTTGTTTTCAAGCCAGCCAAGACCAATCACCTTGCCCGAGCACAGCCGTGAGCCAGCGCCCTATATCGACTGCCGACCATGCAGCTGCAGCTGCCGCTGCGTCAGCTGCACCACCCCTCCTATCTCGCCTTGGCTCGATCAGGCTGCGCATGGCGCTCGCCGTGGTGTCCGTCAGCTTGTTGCTGGCGGCGCTGAC
>NZ_JANNMI010000392.1:0-11166 GCF_031397715.1 Roseateles sp. | reverse complement strand
GGTCGATGTCGATCTGGTAATGCGCGGCCACCGCCACCAGCATCGAGAAGGTATAGGCAATGCGCCGGTCCCAGCCCTTCACCGCGCCGCTGGACAGTCACAGGGACGTGAAGGCGACGACTTTGTCGGCGTCGAACATGGTCAGCTGGCCCAGGCCCTCGCAAGACGGGCAGGCGCCGACGGGTGAGTTGAACGAGAACAGCCGCGGCTCCAGCTCCGACAGCGAATAGCTGCAGGCGGGGCAAGCAAACTTGCTCGACAAGACCTTCTCGACGCCACTGTCCATATTCAAGACCAGGGCGCGCCCTTCAGCCAAGCGCAGCGCCGCCTCGAAGCTCTCGGCCAGGCGCTGGCGCAGGCCGTCGGCGCTCTCGTCGGCGTCGTTGGCGTCTCTGGCCTTCAGCTTGATGCGGTCCACCACCACATCGATATCGTGTTTCTCGGTCTTCTTCAGCAGCGGGAAGTCGGGTGCATCAATCGTCGCGCCGTCGACCCGGAACCTCACATAACCCTGCGCCTGCAGAGATTCAAACAGTTCAATGAACTCGCCCTTGCGGTCGCGCACCACCGGCGCCAGCAGCATCAGCTTGGAGTCCTGCGGCATCGCCAACACCGCGTCGACCATCTGGCTGACGCTTTGTGCCTCCAGTGGCAAGTTGTGGTCGGGGCAGAACGGCGTGCCGGCGCGCGCATAGAGCAGACGCAGGTAATCGTGAATTTCGGTGACGGTGCCGACGGTCGAGCGCGGGTTGTGGCTGGTGGCCTTCTGCTCGATCGAAATGGCAGGCGACAAACCCTCGATCACGTCGACGTCCGGCTTGTCCATCAGCTGCAGGAATTGCCGTGCGTAGGCCGACAAGCTCTCCACGTAACGGCGCTGGCCCTCGGCATAGAGGGTGTCAAAAGCCAGGCTCGATTTACCCGAGCCGCTGAGGCCCGTGATCACCACCAGCTTGTTGCGCGGCAGGTCCACATCGATGTTTTTCAGATTGTGGGTACGCGCGCCGCGCACACGAATCATCGGGATCTCGAACGGCAAAGGCGAGGGCAAAGGCAAAGACGGCTGTGACAAAGATTGGGGGTCGGACATGGTGAGCAGAATGGCGAAGCAACCGGGCATCATAGGGCGAAGGCGTCTCGGCGCGCTTTCTGACGCGCCGGACCGGGCCAGGGGCGGCCTTGTAAAACCCGGGTAAACCCTTTCATCGGCGCCAACTGCAGGCCAGGCTGAGCCGCCGGCACTTCATCGCACGGCCATGGCGGCGCGCCGGCTGGTTTCCGATACTGAGTTCAACGAAGCAGCCCTTTGATTCACAGCAGGCGCTTCGATGTTCACCCAAGGAGCCCATCATGCGCAATCAAACCTTCGTTCAAATCGTCCTCGCCGCCGCCTCATTTGCCGGCGCCACCGCCCAAGCCGCCGAGCCCCAGCAGCAACTCGATCGGGTGGTCATCACCGGCAAGGCGGTGCGGACCGAAATCGTGCAGCTGCCGCGCGTCGTCGTCACCGGCCTGAGCGTCAACAGCCAGCGGCAGCAGCTGATGCTCGCCTCGGCCAAGCCCGCCGTGCGCCGTCTCTAAAAACCGCGCGCGTTTCCCTGACAATACTGACTCCAGTGTTGATCAGGGGAGCCGCCGAGTGACAGAAGAAATCCGCAAGCGCAGATCATGGCTTGACGGCTTTATGGCCTACGCCCTGCCGGCCGGCCTGAGCGAGGCCCAGGTACGCGACAACATCGTCGTGCTGGATCAGCTGTTGTACGCGCTCTGGGACTTGGGCGAGAACCTGGTTTTTGCCTGGACCCCCGGCTTCAACGGCGCCAGCGGCCTGCAACTGCTGGTCGCGCCCCATCCTCTGCTGACCGAATTCACTCAAGGCGCGACCGAACCGCAAGAGGCCGTGCGACGCGGCCGCTTGCTCGACGAGTTACTGGCTAACCAGACGCATCTGCCGGCCGCACAGTTCAGCCAGGTGGCCGCCGAGCTGGACCTGACGCCCCAGTTCATCGCGCTGCCCTTCGCTCCCGATGCGGGCCTGGGGCTGGATTTGATTGCCGCTATCGTGGCCCGTTATGGCATTCGCTTGGTCGAGGACCGGGCGGTGATCCTGTTCGACGCGGTCGGCTTTTCGCTGCTGACGCCGCTGCAGCAGGTGGTGCAGCTGAACAGCCTGTCCTGCTCGGTCAATGCCGCTTATGCCAAGCTGCTGGACCGCGAGATCAATATCAATTTCGCCCGCACCACCACCGGCGACGGCTTCTATATCTGGAACCGCATGCGCGGCATCGAGGCGAATGTCGAGTTGTACCAACTCTTGCAATTCATTCTGGCCGACAACGCGCTGGCGCGCGAGCGGGCGCGCCGGCCGGAATCGGTGCCCCAGCTACGCGCCGCCTTCCATGTCGGCTCGCACTATGAGTTCTACCAAAGCGAAGGGCTGAACCCGACCTCGTTCAGCTACTTGGTCGGCCAGGTCACGATAGAGCTGGCCCGCATGATCGAACGCGCCCTGCCGGGGCAGATCCTGCTCGGCAAGTTCAACACCTTGATGCGCGACGAACATAGCGGCGAGGTTCAGCGCATCGATTCGGTCGACTTTGTCGCGCGCACGCGGCGCCCGCTGAAGGTCCTCAACGGCCTGACCCTGGCCGGCGCCGAGATCGATGAAATCGCCTGCTACCTGACCGGCAGCCGCAATGCGGCCGGCGCTTTCGGCATCAGCGAGTTCGAGATCAGCGACAAGCATGGCCGGCTGCACCGGGTCTACAACGCCAAGATCAATATCCACCGGCGCGCCGGCCAACCGGTCTATCTGGGTCTGCGCGAAGAAGACCTGCTGGCCTTCACGGCCGTGCCGACCTGACGGCGCCATGCAGGCCGAGGCCTTCTACGCCATGTTGCGCTCGCTCGTCGGGCCTATGTCTTGGTCGATTTGGGGCAGTTTGAGCAGTCGATTGCCGCGGGTTTCAAGACCCTCCCATTGCCGGACATCACGGCAGGACTGTGGACGATGCGCAAGCCGATCTTTGGCTTTGGCGCCAAGTACTGAGCGCACCCGTCTCGCGGCCCTGGAGCGAGGTCAGGGCGACCTTGTTTGTGCGATGTTGCCGGAGTGGTTTGCCGGCCCGTTTGACTGGAGCCAGCCGATGCTGCCTGAGGGCGAGGTGATTCTGACTGCGGCCCGCGCCAAGCGGCCAAGCTCATTGGCCGATTTGCGCGGGCTGACGATTGGCACCGTCCATGGCTTTGTCTATCCGGAACTGGAGCAAGCGCTGGGCAGCGGATTTGTCCGCGAGGACGCGCCCAACGCCGCTGCCAATCTGCGCAAGCTCAATCAAGGCCGCATGGACTATGCCGTAAGCAATCAGCGTTAGGTGGAATTCCAGCGCCGCCAAAAAGTGTTGAACCTTGCCTTGCACCCCGACCTTCTGCTGTCGCGCTACACGAGTTCCTGCGCACTGAGCCGCAAGGTCGACGCCTACCGCTGAGAGAGCCACTCCGTTCATCGCCGCTATTCTCATTTCGCCCGGCCAAGCGGGCGCTTCATCGCGCGGCTGTGGCTCCGCAGGGCGGCTTTGCGGACACTGCAGGCATTGCAACAGAGGAGCCCCCTCAACACCAAGGAGCCGCAGTCATGAACACCCGCCAGCCCACTCCGCTTTTGACCACCTGCTTGACCGCCCTCGGCGCCGTTGCCGCGTCGGCCGTGCTCGGCATGAATCTGGCCGAGCAGGCCGAGACTGAGCAAAAAATGCGCACACAGGCGGCCCGGGTCGTGACGAAGCAGGCGCAAGTACAGCTGCAAAAGCTGCCGACGGTGTTGATCGCCGGGCGCCGGCAAGCCTGAAGGATGCGGGTCGGGTTGGACTCACTCGCCGGCCCTGCCTTTGTCCCTTTCAGCCCCTTCATCCTGGCGAAAATATTCTTCCGGCGCGGCACATCAATCTCGGCCTAGGAGCCAGGATGGCAGAAAAATCGGCGGCTGCAAGTCGCGCGCACAGCCCCCCTCGGCTTCGGCATGGGGCTGGTTCAGAAAGCGCCGGTAGCCGGGCACCAACAGGTAACCCAGGCCGACCAGGAACAGGCGCCGGCCAATGATGACGAATAAAGCCGTCGCTGATCAAAAGCAATCTGAAGGGAAGACCCAGCGGCCGAAGGCGACGCGCGGCAGCTTGTAACATCGACTCAGTTGGGCATGGCAAACAAAGCCGGCCGGCGAGCAGCGGCCATGACCGAGCATGAATACGGCACTTGGGGGAGTGAATTCGAAATGACGGCAAAAATCCACAGCGAGTTTCGGCGCCGCGCGCTGCCGCTGATTTTGTTGACGCAAGTGCTGCTGCTGAGCGCCTGCGGGGGAGGCGGCGAAAGCGATCCGGCCACGCCGGCGCCTCTGCCCGTGCCCGTGCCCGTGCCGCCTTTGAGCGCCGAATGCCTACCCGGCTCGGTCGCCAAATTGGCCCAAGAAGCCGCGCCGCTGCAGGGACGTAACACCGAGCTTGCACTGCTTGCGTGCAGCGGCAAAGAACTCAAAACCTTGAGCTGGCGGCAGACCGCGGGCACGGCGCTGAACCCGCTGTCGGCGCGCTCGCAAGCGATCTCGCTGGAGCCCGCCGCCGGTCAGGCCTACCGCTTCGAGCTGAGCTATCAAGACGGCCAGGGCGGCAGCTTCAGCCATAGCGTGCAGATGGAGGCCAAGGCAGCGCTCGGCGACGACGCCGCCGTTGTGCGCGGCGAACCCTCGGTGCTGGCCGGCGGCAAGACCTCGCTGCGCGTCACCAGCGCGAAATTGAGCGAAGCCGATTGGGACTCGGCAAGCATCCAATGGCGTCAATTGGATGGCCCGAGCGTGGTCCTGGGTGAGGCCAACACACGCCGCGTCGTGTTCAGCGCGCCGCAGACGGCCGTCGACACCACACTGCGCCTGCAGGCCAGCATCACCCTGGCCAGCGGCGCCAAACTCAGCGGCCAGTTCAATCTGCTGGTGCAAGCGCCGGCGCCCGGATTGCCGGCCGATCCGGCCTTCGGCGCCAGTGACCCGGTCAGCCGCGTTTACCCTTTTCTGGCCCAAGGTCCATTCGCGGCGGCGCTGGACGAATGCGTCTACAGCCCGAGACTGCAGAACTCCAATCTGTGCACCTTGGGCAAGCTGCCCTTGCTGGGCCAGGCCACGGCGGGCCAAGTGCCGACGGTTGAGCAGGTGATGCAGCGGGTCTTGGTGTCCAACGACTGGATGGGCGAGGTGTTCGAGCGCTTCTTGCGCGAGCAAGACCCGCACGGCGACTACCGCCGCATGTTGGCCAGCGTCACGGCCATCGTCATCGGCGGCCGGGTACGGCCCTCGTTTTACTGGAGCGGCACCGGCGCCATCTACCTGGATGCCAGCAACCTCTGGCTGACGCCCGAACAGCGCGACACGGTGAGCGAGTCACCCGACCCGCGCAGCAATAACGGCGCTGCGCTGGGCTTTTCTTCACCCTGGCGATATGTGAAGGACAACCAGCACGCCTACAACAGCCTGGCCCGCGAGCCGCGCCTGAGCCGTCCCTTGGGCGAGGTGGTCTACGCGCTGGGCAGCTTGCTGTATCACGAGCTGACCCATGCGGCCGATTTCATGCCGCCGCGCCTGCATGCCGGGCTGCCCACCGACAAGCGCGTCTTTCAGGCCGGCCCGGCGCGCGGCCTGTCGCAAAGCCTCGCGGAGCAATTGCCCTTTTATTCACGCGAGATGCAGGGCTTGGCCAAGGTGCTGTCTTTCGGGGCGACCCCGACGGCGCTGCAGATCGCGTACACGCCCGATGAAATCGTTCACTTCTTCAGCCAAGACCGCGTCAGCGATGACTACGCCTATTCGGTGCCGGAGGGCCAGACCTTCTCGCGCGAGGACGCCGCCATGCTGCTGGAAGAAACCATGATGCAGCTGCGCTACGGTGTGCTGCGCGACTATGCGGTGACGACGAAGCTGCAAGAGGGCGCGCTCAGCGCCGACCTGAGCGTCAGCTGGGGCCAGCGCGGGCGCATCGGCGAGGCGGCGATCAAGCCCCGCGCCAAGCTGGTCTTGGCCGAGGCCATGCCCTGGGTCGATACCGCCTTGCTCGATACGCTGGCGCCGCCCCTGCAACTGCGGGCCGGCCAGAGCTGGGGCGCCAATCTTGATCAAGCGGCCCTGGCCGCCGGCAAGGTCAGGCCGCTGTCGGCGCAGCAGCGCTTGAACGAGCGCGAGCAGACGACGCGTGAGCTGCGCTCGCGTTGAGCGTTAGCGCCGCTTGCGCGAACTCTCTGAGTACCTCCAGCACCGGCAGCGCCGCCGGCGGCAGCAGCGCCGGCTCCGGGTAGACCAGCACCAGCTCGCGCGTTAAGGCGGGCAACAGCGGGCGCAGCTGCATGCGCTCATGCACGCCCAGCACATGGGGCGCCTCGGCCAGCTCCTGCGGCATCAGCGAGGCGCCGTAGCCGGCCACCACCATGCTCTTGATCGCCTCGGTGTAATTGAGCTCGATGCGCGCCACCGGGCTGAAGCCGGCTTGGCCGAACCAGGCCATGGTGTGACGGTACATCTGGGTGCTGCTGTCGTTCAGGATCAGCGGCTTGTCGGCCAGCCAGGCCGGCGTGACCTGCGCTGGCGCGTCCCAATCAAAGGGCATGTACGCCAGCATCGGGTCGCTGCGCCAGGGCTCGCTGCATTGGCCATGGCCCGCCGGCAGCGGCAGTGTCACCAGGCCCAAATCTTGGCGGCCCTCGCGCAAGCCCGCCAAGGTGTGATGGGTGCCCAGCACCGCCACCTCGACCTCGATGGTCGGGTGCAGCGCTTTCAGACGCGCCAGCACCTGGGGCAGCAAATAGACCAGCACGCCGGTCTGCGTCGCCAGCCGCACGCGGCCGGCCTGCCCGCGCGCGTGGCGTGCCACCAACTCGACCGCCGCATCGGCATCGCGCAGCAGCTCGCGCCCTTTTTGCACCAGCACCTGGCCCGCCGGAGTCAGCTGCGCGCCGCGCTTGCCGCGCAGCAGCAGCGCCGCGTCCAGTCGCGCCTCGAGCTCGCTGATGTGCAGGCTGACGGTTGGCGCCGCCAAGTGCAAAGCCTGCGCAGCGGCGGCAAACGTGCCCAAGTCGGCGATCGACACCAGGGTGCGGAGCTGGTCCAAGTTCAAAGCACGCATCAGGTTTCCTGCATTCAGCAATCAGATGATTCAACTATTCAAACCATAACCTAAATCGGAAGATACGCAGCAACACCACGGAGAAACACCATGCACTTGGCAAACATAACGCGCACCTACCTACAAACCCGGTTCGCCGGCTGGCAGCAGCGCCGGCGCCATGCACGCATGCGGGCGGAATTGCGCGGCTTGGACGACCGTGAATTGCTGGATCTGGGCCTGGGTCGGGGCGAGCTGGAATATCTGCTCAAGCAGGCGTGAATCCACTCGGGCGACACGCCACAATCGGCTCCAAGATCAGGAGCCTGCCCATGAGTTTCAGCCCGCCGTTTTTTGCCCCGATGCAGTACCACGAGGCCGCCGCCGCGCTGGCGCAAACGCAGCAGATTTACGCCGCCAGCGTTCAGCATTTGCGCGCCGCCCTGCAGCGCTTTGTGGCCGGCGATGACCTCCCCAAAGTGCGCGCCTGCTACCCCTTTGTGCGCTTGCGTCTGCGCTCCAACAACCATGCCGCACCGCCCGATGCGCGCCTGGCCTATGGTTTTGTTGACGGCATTGGTAACTATGAAACCACGCTGACCCGGCCCGATCTGTTTGCCGACTACAACTTGCGGCAATTCCAGCTGCTGCTGGACAACCACGGCGAAGCGCTCGAGGTGGGCAGCAGCAACCAGCCGATTCCTCTGCACTTTGCGCTGGGCGAGCAGGAGCATTTTGAAGTCAGCTTGACGCCCGAGCGCCGCCGCCTTCTGCGTGATCTGTTTGACCTGCCCGACCTAGCCGCGATGGACGACGGCATCGCCAATGGCACGCAAGAGCTCAGCCCCGGTGCCGCGCAGCCGCTGGCCCTGTTCACCGCACCGCGAGTCGACTACTCGCTGCAGCGCCTGCGCCATTACACCGGCACGCGCGCCGAGTATTTTCAGAACTTCGTCTTGTTCACCAATTACCCCTTCTATATCGACGAGTTCGTACGCATGGGCCGCGCGCTGATGCAGCAGCCCATCGACCCTTTGCTGCCGCATGAGCTGGACGACTGCATCGCCTTTGTCGAGCCAGGTAACTTGTTAACCAGGCGCATCGGTTTGAGCGCCGAGGCCGAGGACGCAATGGGTGCCGCCTTGCCGCGCCTGCCGCAGATGCCCGCCTACCACCTGATCCGGCGCGACCGCAGCGGCATCAGCATGATCAATATCGGCGTTGGCCCGGCCAATGCCAAGACCATGAGTGACCATGTGGCCGTGCTGCGCCCGCATGCCTGGCTGATGCTGGGCCATTGCGCCGGCCTGCGCACCAGCCAGCAGCTGGGCGACTATGTGCTCGCACATGCCTATGTGCGCGAAGACCATGTGCTGGACGAAGAGCTACCGCTGTGGGTGCCGATCCCGCCGCTGGCCGAGATTCAGGTCGCCCTGGAGCAGGCCGTGGCCGACGTGACTCAGCTCAGCGGCTTCGAGCTCAAGCGCGTCTTGCGCACCGGCACCGTTGCCTCGACCGACAACCGCAACTGGGAGTTGCTACCCAACGACCGCCACGGCGGCCCGGAGCGCCGCTTCAGCCAGACGCGAGCGATTGCGCTGGACATGGAGAGCGCCACCATCGCCGCCAACGGTTTTCGCTTCCGCGTGCCCTATGGCACTTTGCTCTGCGTCAGCGACAAGCCTTTGCACGGCGAGATCAAGCTGCCCGGCATGGCCGACCATTTCTACCGCGCCCGTGTCGACCAGCATTTGCGCATCGGCCTGCGCACCGTCGAGCTATTACGCGCCGGGCCTTTGAGTCAGTTGCACAGCCGCAAGCTGAGGAGTTTTGCGGAGGTGGCGTTTCAGTAGGCATGGCTTCGATCGGGCTCAGAGTCGTCCTCTAGAATGCCCGCCAAGAGAGGCCTTGTGACGCCAAGGCAAGACGTTAGATTTTTAGATGGCGCGCTATTTGTGGCTTGGCACAGACGCAAGTGCAATGCGAGTAATGCGCGTAATGCGTTCAAGTCGGCGAATCAGTGACAACAAAAATATGAACGACGAAGAGCAGCAATTCCTCAACCAACTCGACAAGCAACTGTGGGATGCCGCCGATCGCTTGCGCTCTGCCGTCAACCCCAGCGAGTACATGCACGTCGTCTTGGGCCTGGTCTTCCTGAAGTACATCTCCGATGCTTTCCAAGAGCGCCGCTTGGAACTAGCAGCCGCTTTCAAAGACCCCGCCAACGACTACTACCTGGGTGAAGATGCGGGCGAGATGATCGCCCAAGAGCTGGAAGCGCGCGACTATTACACCGAGACCAATGTCTTCTGGGTGCCCGCCTTGGCCCGCTGGGATTTTTTGAAAGACAGCGCCACGCTCGCCATCGACACCGTGCTCAGCGTCACGAATGGCGCGCTGGATGAGTACAAGTTCAAAGGCATAGGCCGCTTGCTGGACGACGCGCTGGAGGCGGTAGAAAAAGACAACCCCAAGCTCAAAGGCGTGCTCGACAAAAGCTACGCCCGCTGGCGTGTGGATGACGCCTTGCCCGGCTTGATTGACGAGTTCTCCAAAATCCCGTTCAACCACGGCGCACTCAGGGCCAAAGACATACTGGGCCATATCTACGAATACTTTCTGGGCGAGTTCTCGATTGCCGCCGGCAAGCGCGGCGGCGAGTTCTACATGCCCAAAAGCATCGTCAGCCTGATTGTGGAAATGCTGGAGCCCTTTGAGGGCCGCGTTTATGACCCCTGCTGCGGTTCGGGCGGCTTCTTTGTGCAAAGCGAGCGCTTTGTGCTGGAGCATGGCGGCAAGATCGGCCAGCTCAGCATCTACGGCCAGGAGTTCAACCCCACCACCTGGCGGCTGGCCAGCATGAACATGGCCATTCGTGGGCTGGACTACGACTTTGGAAAAGAGCCCGCCAGCACCTACACCCGACCCCAGCACCCCGACCTGCGCGCCGACTTCATCATGGCCAACCCGCCTTTCAATATGAAGGCGTGGAAAGAGGGCGTGCGTGACGACGACCCGCGCTGGAAGTACGGCGTGCCGCCCGACGGCAACGCCAACTTTGCGTGGATGCAGCACATGATCCACCACCTGGCCCCGCACGGCAGCATGGCCCTGCTGTTGGCCAACGGCTCCATGAGCAGCAACACCAATAACGAGGGTGAAATCCGCAAAGCCCTGATCGAGGCCGACTTGGTGGAATGCATGGTGGCCCTGCCCGGCCAGCTGTTCACCAACACGCAGATTCCGGCCTGCATCTGGTTCCTCACGCGCAGCAAGGCCGAGCGCAAGAGCAAGGGCAAAGGCAAGCGCAAGAGCAAGGGCAAAGGCAAGCGCAGCCGCCCTGGCGAGCTGCTGTTCATCGACGCGCGCCAACTTGGCTACATGAAAGACCGCGTGCTGCGCGACTTCAAGTTCGATGACACGGCCAAGATCGCCAACACCTTCCACGCCTGGCAGCGCGGCAGCGGCTATGCCGACGAGGCGGGCTTTTGCAAAGCGGTGAAGCTGGACGATATCCGCAAGGCCGACTATGTGCTCACCCCCGGCCGCTACGTTGGCGCAGCAGCGCAAGTGGCCGATGCCGAGCCGTTTGAAGAAAAGATGGCCCGCCTGACCACTGCCTTGGGCGATCAATTCAAAGAGAGCGCAAGGCTGGAGGCCGAAATTCGCAAGAACCTAGCAGGGCTCGGCTATGACCTCTGAGGTGAACCGGGCATGAGTACCCAAGCTTTGAACTTTGCCGATTTGGTGGCAGCTATCCAGCAAACCCATGCGGCGCTGGCTGAGCAAGCTGCCAAAGCCGTCAACATCAACCTGACGCTGCGCAACTGGTTCATTGGCCACCACATTGCTGAGTTCGAGTTGCAGGGGGCAGACCGCGCCCGCTACGGTGACAAGTTGCTGTCTGAGCTGGCCCAAGCCCTGCGCGACCAAGCTGTCAGCAACGTGGGCAAACGCCAGCTTTACGGTTACCTGGCCTTTTACCGGGCCTATCCGCTGATTGTGCGGACAGCGTCCGCACAAT
>NZ_JANNMI010000378.1:0-2649 GCF_031397715.1 Roseateles sp. | reverse complement strand
GAGATCAGCTCCAAGCCTTCGGGCGTACGAATCAAGGCGCGACCTTCGCCTTCTTGGGGCAGCGCATAAAAATCGCCGACCTCGGGGATGGCCAAGGCGTGGCCAAGGTAGCGGGGGCCGTTCTGGAAGAGTTGCTCCTGTTCCTGGCGGAACAGCCCCTCGTCAAAATATGAACTTACCGGTAATTGCGTCTTGCTGCGTTCAAGAGCTGAGAGGGAAATACTCAGGTCGGACATGATCCAGTCGGTTCTCCGCGAATCCAGCCGCCGCGCCCCCGACACCCCGCTGGCTTGCGCAGGCAGGTGTTTGCACGGCTGGCCCGTTTGCGAAACGGAAAGATTCTTGTGCCGGCCTTGCGTCAATCAGGTACCGGGTTCGCAAAAAAGGAAGTTGGAGAGTCTGCAAAGCACAATCCAGAAAGGGAAGAATTGTACCCAGTGGGGAAAACACCGTGTTGCGCGCTGTCAATACGGCCATTTGGGTGAGCGTGGCGGGCTTGTGACAGTCGCCGCAGGCTCACTGACTACAATCGTTGCTTTTGCAGAAGTAAATGAGCAGAGGCAGCAGCCCCCAAAGCCGCAGCGAAAGACGCTGCGGCCAACAGCGATGAGCACACGCTTGCGGGGCGAGGCGGCGCGTAGCTGCCGCTGGATCAGTGATTTGAGAAATACCGACGGGGCGCAGAATTGCTTGGATTCTGTCGCGCGCGCCTTCAGGCCATAGAACAACAAGTCAAGGTGCTGGAGGGCGGGGAATTGAAACAATGGGGAGAGTCCTGAACGTGGAAACCGGTGAGTTTGAAGAGTGGATGCAGCGATCGCTCGCGGCATGTGAAGCGGCGCTGGATGCTTTTGTGCCGATCGATGCGCCCGTAGGCTTGGGCGTCGCCATGCGTTATGCGGTGCTGGACGGCGGCAAACGGTTGCGCCCTTTGTTGGTGCTGGCGACCTGCGAGGCGGTCGACGGTGACCGCGAAGCTGCCATGCGCGCCGCCTGCGCGGTGGAGTTGATCCATGCCTATTCGCTGGTGCATGACGACATGCCCTGCATGGATGATGATGTGCTGCGTCGAGGCAAGCCGACCGTGCATGTGCAGTTCGGCGAAGCGCAAGCAATGTTGGCCGGCGACGCTATGCAAGCCTTGGCCTTTGATGTCTTGACGCCCGACAGCGGGGTGGCGCCCGCCCTGCAAGCGCGGCTCTGCGCCTTATTGGCCCGCTCTGCCGGGCATGCCGGCATGGCCGGCGGGCAGGCCATTGACTTGGCCAGCGTGGGCCTAAAACTCGATGAAGCGACCTTGCAAGACATGCACAGGCGCAAGACCGGCGTCTTGCTGCAGGCTAGCGTGATGATGGGCGCGGCCTGTGGCGCCACGTCTGCGCAGGCCACCGCAGCTTTGGCCGAGTATGGCGCGGCCTTGGGCCTGGCGTTTCAAGTGGTCGATGATATTTTGGACGTCACTCAGGACTCCGAGGTTCTGGGGAAAACGGCGGGCAAGGATCAAGACGCCAACAAACCGACCTATGTCAGCGTGTTGGGTTTGGCGTCTGCGCGTCACTTGGCGCAGCAGCTGCGCTGCCAAGCTCAGCAAGCGCTGTCCGATAGCGGCCTGAGAAATACCGTATGGCTGAGCTTGTTGGCCGATATGGTCGTCGAGCGCGATAACTAAGGGCTGGCCCAGCGATGAAATACCCGCTTCTGCGAACCATAGACAGCCCAGCCGATCTGCGCCGCTTGCCGCGCACCGAGCTGGTCAGGCTGGCCGGTGAATTGCGCGCCTATGTGCTGGATACCTTGTCCAACTCCAAGGTCGGCGGCCACTTGGGCTCGAACTTGGGCACGGTCGAATTGACGGTCGCGCTGCACTATGTGTTCAACACACCGGAGGACCGGCTGGTTTGGGATGTGGGTCACCAGACCTACCCGCACAAGGTTTTGACCGGCCGGCGCGACCAGCTGTCAACCATCCGCCACCTCGGCGGCATCAGCGGCTTCCCGCGCCGCGATGAGAGCCCCTTTGATACCTTCGGCACTGGCCACTCCAGCACCTCGATTTCGGCCGCGCACGGCATGGCCATGGCCGCCAAGATCAAGGGTGAAGACCGCCGCGCTGTGGCCATCATTGGCGACGGCTCAATGACGGCCGGCATGGCGTTTGAGGCGCTCAACAATGCCGGCGTGCCGCATGGCGGCTTGCTGGGCAATATGCTGGTGATTCTGAACGACAACGATATGTCGATCAGCCCGCCTGTCGGCGCCTTGAACAAGTATCTGGCCCGGCTCTTGAGCGGCAATATTTACACCACGGCCCGTGAAGGCGCCAAGTCGGTGTTGAAGAACACGCCGCTGTATGAATTTGCCCGCCGCTTTGAGGAGCACACCAAGGGCATGGTCGTGCCGGGGACGATTTTTGAAGAGTTCGGCTTCAACTATGTGGGCCCCATCGATGGCCACGATCTGGATGCCTTGATCCCGACGCTGGAGAATCTACGCGCCAAAAAAGGCCCGCAATTCCTGCATGTGGTGACTAAAAAGGGTCAGGGCTATACATTGGCCGAGGCCGACCCGGTCAAGTACCACGCCGCACCCGGTCGGTTCGATCCTGCCGTGGGCTTTGTCAAATCGGTCACGCCGGCCAAGACCTCGTTC
>NZ_JANNMI010000374.1:0-1895 GCF_031397715.1 Roseateles sp. | reverse complement strand
TGCACGGCACCTCGCTGGCCAGCATCGTCACGATTCTTGACCTGACCGGCGCGGCCCGGATTGTCAATTCGACCCACTACATCCCCTTCGCCGCCTTCATCACGGCAGCGGTCTTTTACTTCTTGATGACGCTGACGCTGGTGGGCCTGTTCCACAAGGCCGAAGCGCGCTGGCTCAAGCCCTTGATGCCGCGCTGATGCTAGCCCCTATGCAACTATGCAACTACAAAAACACGCCCTACTTTCGCCCGCACCCGGCACCCAACGCGAGCTGATCTCGCTGCATTACGGCCAGGCAGGATGCGCCAAGGCCTATATCCAGGCGTCCCTGCATGCGGATGAGCTGCCCGGCATGCTGGTGGCCCATCATCTGCGCCTGAAGCTGAACGCCTTGCAGGCAGCCGGGCGCATCAAGGGCGAGATTATTTTGGTGCCGATGGCCAACCCGATCGGCCTGTCGCAGTATTCGCTGCATCTGCATCAGGGTCGTTTCGAGGCCACCAGCGGTGAGAACTTCAACCGCCATTACCCCGACCAGATCCTGGCCGCCGCGCTGGCCGCCGAACCTGAGCTGACCGCTGATGCGAGCCATAACGTGCAGGTCTTGCGGCGCGCATTGAAGCAGGCCGTCAATGCATCCGAGGCCGACACCGAGCTGAAGTCGCTGCGCCGCACGCTGATGGCGCTGTCTTGCGACGCCGACATCGTGCTCGACCTGCATTGCGATGCGCAGGCCGTCATGCATCTCTACACCGAGACGCCGTGCTGGCCCGAATGCGAGGCGCTGGCGCGTTACCTCGGCGCACGTGTGACCCTGCTGGCGCAGGAGTCGGGTGACAGCCCCTTCGATGAGGCCTGCTCGCAGGTCTGGTGGCAATGGGCCAAGCGCTTTGAAGGCCGCTTCCCGGTCCCCCAGGCTTGCCTGGCCGTGACGGTGGAGTTGCGCGGCGCCGCCGACGTCGAGCACGCTCTGGCCGAAGCGGATGCGCAAAACATCATCGATTTCCTCACCCATCGTGGCCTGATCAGCGGTGAAGCGCCGGCCATGCCGGCCGCCGTGGGCGACGCCCGCCCCTTGGCCGGCTGCATGCCGATCAAGGCCGAGGGCGCCGGCCTGCTGACCTTCCTGCGCCAGGCCGGCGAGACGGTGGCGGCCGGCGACGTGCTGGCCCATGTCATCTGTCCCTTGAGTGGCAGCGTCGCGGAGTTGAAGAGCCCCGTCGACGGTCTGTTTTTTGCACGCGATTTTGTGCGTTTCGCCAGCGCCGGCATGAAGGTCGGCAAGGTCGCCGGGCATGAAGCCCGGCGCACCGGCAAACTATTGGGTGCATGAGATGTCCGAAACCAGTCTGAAGGTCGAAAACCTGCACAAGCGCTATGGCGAGCGGGTGGTGCTGAAGGGTGTCTCCCTAGCCGCCAAAACCGGCGATGTGATCACCTTGATCGGCTCCAGCGGTTCGGGCAAGAGCACGTTCCTGCGCTGCCTGAATCTGCTCGAACAACCGTTTGAGGGCAAGCTCTCGCTCGCCGGCGAAGAGTTGAAACTGGTGCCCGACCGTGACGGCAGCTTGAAGGCCGCTGACGCCAAGCAGTTGCAGCGCTGGCGTTCGCGCCTGGCGATGGTGTTCCAGAACTTCAACCTCTGGGGCCACCGCACGGTGCTGGAGAACGTCATCGAGGCGCCGGTCTATGTACTGGGTGTGCCCAAGGCCGAAGCGATCGAGAAGGCCAGCGCCTTGCTGGCCCGGGTCGGCGTCTCGCACCGCAAAGACGCTTACCCGGCTCAGTTGTCGGGTGGCGAGCAGCAGCGCGTGGCGATTGCGCGCGCGCTGGCGGTTGAGCCCGAGGTGATGCTGTTTGATGAGCCGACCTCGGCGCTGGACCCGGAGTTGGTCG
>NZ_JANNMI010000314.1:0-12353 GCF_031397715.1 Roseateles sp. | reverse complement strand
ACCACGCGGCCCTGCCAATGGCTGATTTTGGGGTTCAGTGACATACCGAATCAGAGCTTCTGGAAGGACAACGTCACATGGCCCAGCTCAACCCCGAATTTGCTCATGCGGGCCCTGTTGAGCATGACCTTGTCGTCGATCAGAAACATCCAGTCATCAAAGTCGACCTCATAGACCTTGCCGTCCACCGGCAGCTTCAGGCTGTAGCGCCAACGCAAGGCGTTGCCTGCTGCTTCGCCGGTGGCCGTGCCCACCACGTCGCCGGCCGTGCCGCTGTAGCGACCGCCGCCCAGCTCCTTGATGGTCCAAACGCGCCGCTCTTTGCCGCCGTCGCTGTATTCAAAGTCTTCCTCCAGCACGCCGGTGTCGCCTTGCCATGTGCCCTTCAATTTGACGGTGAAGCGACGCTTCACCTGGCCGCTGCGGTCGGTGAAGATGCCGTGCGCCAGCAACGGGCCGTTCAGATATTGGCGCAGTTCCAGCTTCGGCGTCTCTTGTGCATAGTCGGCCGGCGTTGGTGCAGCGCAGCCGGCCAGCCAGAGCGCTCCGGCAACAGTGATGGCGGCGCGCCGACTGACAAAAGTAGCAATAGTCTTCATGGCAACTCCTCGGCGCCCTGAGGGCGGATCCAGAACATGTACAGCAGGCCGGCGGCCAGCAGTTTCAATACACAGGGCAGCAGGCAGTAGCTCAGTGTCAGCGCGGCTAAGGCCTCGGCATCACTGCGGCCGGGCGCGTAGCCCAGCGCCTGCAGCAGCGGTAGGCTGAGGCCGGCGGCCAGCGCCAGATTGAGTTTGTTGGCGGCGTTCCACCAGCCAAAGAACGCACCTTCGGCCTGCCCGCTCAGGCCCGCGCGCTGCACCACGCGGGTCAGCATGGCGGCGGGAATGGCCAGGTCCGCGCCAAGGGCTAGCCCGCTGGCCAGGCAGATCAGCGCAAACGCGAGACCGTCCCCCGGGCCCAGCGTGGCCGCCCACGCAAACGCGGCCACCGCCAGCAACATCCCGCAACCCCAGCTGCGCGCTTGACCGATGCGGGCTACCAGGCGCAGCCACAGCGGCAAGGAGAGGGCCGCCGCGATGAAGTACAGGCCCAGAAAAGCCCCTTCCCACTGCGGCGTTTGCAGCAGGTCGCGAACAAAAAACAGCAAAAGGCTGGCCGGAATCGCCGCCGCGATGCCGTTCAGCAGAAAGACCGCCAACAGGCGCCTGAATGCCGGCACCTGCCAAACCGGCGCGGCGTCGCTCGCTTCGCCGGCCCGGCGAGCCGGTGCGCGCGGTGCCCGACTCAGGAGCAACAGGCCCAAGCACAGGGCCAGCGCCAAGGCCGCGGCGGTGGCTGGCAGCCCGATCAAACTCGGCAACAGGCTGGCGCTGATAACGCCGGCGAGTGCGCAGCCCTCGCGCCAGGCCACCACCCGCGTTTGCTCGGTCGCGCCGCCGCCCAGGCGTGCGCCCCAGGCCTGATGCATGACACTGAGCAGGCTGTAGCCAAAATAGGTCAGTAGCAAGAAGCCCGCGCACCAGATCAGCAGTGCCGTCTGCTCCCGCCAGGGCGGAAAGAACAGGCCGACAAAGCCGCCCAGCAACAGCAGCGCAGCCGCACCCATCAAGGGCAAGACCTGGGCGCTGCGCTGATTCAGCCAATGATCACAAAGCCGGCCAAGCCAAGGGTCAATCACCGCGTCGGCCAGCCGGGCGCCCAGCAGCAAGACTCCCAGCACCGCCAAGGGCATGCCGTACTCCTGGGCGTAATGGGCGGGCAGCAGGATGTAGAGCGGCAGCGCGACGAAGGCGAGGGCAAATCCGAGCGCACCATAGCGTGCGCCATCCGCCGGCCGCATCGTCAACGACGGGTCAGCGGCCGCCATCAATGCTGCCGAGCAGCTGCTTGCGCAGGCCGGGCTCCGAGCTTTGCGGAGCCAGCCAGATGCCCAGGAATAAGCGGCTGAAGAGCGGGTCTTGGATGCGCCGTTGCAAACGGCCATTGACGAAAAAGCTGATGGCTTCGCCCGGTTCATTCAGCCCGCTGAGCCGGTCGCCCGCCTTGACGTCGGGAAAGGCCGCCTCCATCTCGCTCAGCCAGGCTTGCGCCTGGCTCGCGCTGATGTCGGCCTGGCGACGCATCTCCGCCAATGAGCGCTTGGCAATCTCGGCGCCACTCAGGCTGCGCGCGTATTCCAACTCCAGGGCCAAAACCTGCAGGTGCCAGCTTTGCGCGTCGACACGGGCGGCGGCCCAGAGCCGGATGTCATAGATCAGCAGGCCAAAAAAGCGCATCTGCGCTTGGGTTTGTTGGCGCAGATGAGCCAGCTCGGGCGGTGCCGCCCATGCGACGGCCGGAGCGATCAGCATGGCCGTTAGGGCAATTTGGGCGTTGCGTCTGCGCATCGCCTAGTCCCGCACCAAAGTGAACTGCATCACATCGGTATTGCCGGCCGCAAAAGCGGCCTCGCAGTAGGCCAGGTAGAACTCCCACAGGCGCAGGAAGCGGGTGTCAAAGCCTTGCTCGCGCACGGCGCCCTCATGGTGCAAGAAAGCGTTGCGCCAGTGCTGCAAGGTGCGTGCATAGTCTTGCCCGAAAGCCAGTTCATTGACGACACGCAAGCCCGCTTTTTCCGCGTGGGCGCGGAACTTGCTCGGGCTCGGCAACATGCCGCCGGGGAAGATGTATTGCTGAATGAAGTCGCTGGAACGGCTGTAGCGCTCGAACAGATCATCGCGAATGGTGATGGTCTGTATGCAGGCACGGCCGCCGGGCTTGAGCTTGGCATGCACCGTCTTGAAATAGCCATCCCAATAGGCTTGGCCGACCGCCTCGAACATTTCGATCGAAATCACCGCGTCATAGGCCGGGTCCTGGATGTCGCGGTAGTCCTGCAGGCGCAACTCAGCCTTGGCGGCCAGACCCGCAGCGGCCAGCCGCTGCTGCGCCCAAGCCAGTTGCTCGCTGGACAGGGTCACGCCGGTCAACTGGGCGCCAAAGTCCCGGGTAGCGACCTCGGCCACCGCACCCCAGCCACAGCCGATCTCCAGCACTCGGTCGCCGGCGCTAACGCCGCACTCAAGCAGTGCGCGCCGCATCTTGGCGGTCTGCGCGTCGGCCAGTGGCTGATCGGTGCCGGCTTCAAACCAGGCGCTGGAGTAGTTCATGCTCGGGTCCAGCCAGAGCTTGTAGAAGTCGTTGCCGATGTCGTAATGGGCATGAATGTTCTTGCGGCTGCCGGCCCGGCTATTGCGTTTGAACAAATGGCGCAGGCGGTGCAGGGCGGCGCCCCACCAGGACCCGAAGATCGCCTGATCGAGGCTGGCGCGATTCCTGATGAACAGCTCCAGCAAGGCGCGCAAATCCGGTGAGCTCCAATGGCCCGCTACATAGCTCTCGGCAAAACCGATATCGCCCGAGCGCAAAGCAGCCGAGCAGACGGCCCAATCGCGGATGCGAAAGGCGGCGCGCGGGCTGTTCGCGTCG
Organism: Roseateles sp.; assembly: GCF_031397715.1. Taxonomy (GTDB): domain Bacteria; phylum Pseudomonadota; class Gammaproteobacteria; order Burkholderiales; family Burkholderiaceae_C; genus Paucibacter_A. The sequence continues at coordinate 8,882 of NZ_JANNMI010000314.1, read as the reverse complement.
CTTTTGTCGCCAAAATGGGCGGTCGTGCCGTCGGGCATCTGCAGGTCCAGGCTGCCGTGGCGCAGATGCGTGAGCAGGCCGAAGACGGTGCGCGCCGCGGCCGGGGCGTCGTCGGGCAGGGCGAGACGGTGCTTGAGGGTGGTGGAGTTCATGCGGGATCGGCGCTTATCAACGGGACAAAAGAGATTCGGGAGGGCTGGGCTTGCCGAACAACGGCACCCGTTTGAGCCAGAGGCGCAAGGCCTGCCAATGGATGCGGGCCAGCACCATCAGGCTGAGCGCCGGCACGGCGAAGAAGGCCGCGCGCGCACTGGCCTCGGTCAAGGGCTGCAACTCGCCGCTGACGCTGGTCAGCAACAGCAAGTCGCCGGCCTCGTCCTCATGGTCAACCCGCGCGACGGTGCGCAGGCCGGCGCTGCCACTGCTGTGCATGAAGCGAAAGCGGTAACGGCCGGCGACGCGGCAAAACGGCGACACGTGGAAAACCTTGCTGGCCAGCAGCTCGCGGCCCAGTGCCAGTTCAGGGCCTTGCAGCAAGTAGCAATGGCGTTCGCCGAAGGTGTTGTTGACCTCGACCAGGACGGCGGCAAGTTCCCCATTGCTGCGCTGGCAGTACCAAAAACTGACCGGCTTGAAGGCGTGGCCGAGCACTCTGGGGTAGCAATGCAGCCAGATCTCGCCGTCGGCATCGTCAATCCCTTCTCGCTGCAGCAGCGCTTCGACCCAAGCCAGGCTGTCGGCGCCGCCGTCACCGTGATCGGCGTCAAAGAAGCTCAGCCAGCGCAAGCCCGCGAAGCGGCCGTTGCGATGCAGCGCCGGGCAGGGCGACCGCCGCAAGGCGCGCATCGGCAGCATCAGAAAATAGCTGCGGTAGGCAAACGCATGCGGCGTCGGGCGCAGGCGGCGGTGGCGGACCTGACCGCGGCCGATCAGTGCTTGCTCGGGCCAGGCTTGGGTGCCGCTTGAATGTGGCGTCATGTCATGCCTGATGGGCCCAGCGCTCCAACAGCTGCTTGGCGACCGTCAGCCCCGACAGCAGGCCGTCTTCGTGAAAGCCGTAGCGCGTCCAGGCGCCGCAGTACCAGAGATGCCCCTCGCCTTGAATCAAGGGCAGGCGCGCCTGTGCGGCCACCGCGGGACTATCGAACACCGGGTGGGCGTAGTCAAACTCGGCCAAGGTCTTGTGCGCGGCCGGCTCTCGTACAGGATTCAGCGACACCATCACCGCCTGCTTCCAGGGCAGCGGCTGCAAGCGGTTGAGCCAGTAGTGCAGGCAGACGGCAGCCGGCTCGCCGCCCGCCGACGTGCCGCCATGCTCGTAATTCCAGGCGGCCCAGGCCCGTTCGCGGCGCGGCATCAGCCGCGTGTCGGTGTGCAATACCGCGCGATTGCGGTGGTATGGGATGGCGCTCAGGATTTGCCGCTCGGCCTTGCTCGGCTCGGCCAGCAGGGCCAGCGATTGGTCGCTGTGGCCGGCCAGCACCACTTCATCGAAACGCTCACGACCGCGATCGCTCTGTACTTCTACGCCGCCACTCGCCAGCCGATGCACCTTGTAGACCGGGCTGCCCAGTCGCGCGTCGGCAATGCGGCTCAAGAGCTTGTCGACATAGTGCCGGGCGCCGCCGCGAACGGTGTACCACGGCGGCCGGTTGGTCACTTGCAGCAAGCCGTGGTTGTGGCAAAAGCGAATCAGGGTGGAGATCGGGAACTCCAGCATTTGCCGGGTCGGACAGGACCAAATGCAGGCCACCATGGGCAGCAAATACCAGTCGCGAAACGGGGCCGTGAAGTGGTGCTGATCGAGGAATTGACCGATCGGTTGCGCCAATTGGGACTCTTGGCCATGCTCGGCCAGCTCGGTGCAAAGGCGGTTGAAGCGTTGCAAGTCCGCCAGCATGCGCCAGAAGGCCGGGCGCAAGAGGTTGGCGCGCTGCGCGAACACGCCGTTCAGATTGCTGCCGCTCCATTCCAGCTGGCGGTCGGCCACTTGTACCGAGAAGGACATCTCACTCGGCGCGACTTCGACCTGGAGTTGCTTGAATAACTCGATCAGCAGCGGGTAGGTGCGTTGGTTGAACACCAAGAAGCCGGTGTCAACGCCGTGACGCTGACCCTCCAACTCGATGTCGACGGTGTGGGTGTGGCCGCCGAAATAGTCGTTCGCCTCAAACAGGCTGACTTGTGTCTGCGAGCTCAGGGCCCAGGCCGCCGACAGGCCGGCAATGCCGGAGCCGATCACCGCCACCCGGCGCTTGGCTTGGCCTGCGCCACTGACTTGCTGACCCAGCTGCGCTAAAAACGGCAGCAGCGGACCGGCATGTCCGGCTCCGCTGTGCAAGGTCTCGCGCAAGGCCCCGCGTGAACTGCCGGGCAAACTGCCGGGCAAACTTCTAGACAACGAAAAGGGGCTTGCGCTAACGGCGCAAGCCCCGGGTATAAAAGTAGTCGCAAAGTGCCTCGGAGCCAACGAGGGAGGGAGGGAGGAGGAGGAAAACGGCTCCAAGATTGCTACTCCATTGAAGGAGTGACTTTGCGACTGTAAGTGCATTAATCCTACCGAATTTTCGAAAGGAGTGCGCGCATTTCTTTGCGTTTGCAATTGTTTACATGCCACATCTAATTTGTTCGATATGGACGAATTTATGCGCTCGGTTGTGGTGTTAGTGAGCGCCGCCATCGATGCATACTTGAATCCAGCAGTCATGGTGGTGGCGAGCGTTGGCATGCTTGAGTCGGCTTGAGTCAGTCTGGATTCAGGGTTTGGCCAACAAACGTTCGACTTCGCTGGTCAGGCCGCTGCTGAGCGGATCGGTGGTCGACCAAAAGCTCAGCACTTGTTGTCCATCGCGCGAGATCAGATATTTGTGGAAGTTCCATTTCGGCGCACTACCGCTGCGCTTGATCAGATCAGCAAAGAGCGGGTTGGTATCCGGCTTGCCGCCTTTCACCACCGATTTGGCAAACATTGGAAATTTCACATTGAAGGTGTTTTCGCAGAACTCGGCGATTTCTTTGTTGCTGCCCGGCTCCTGGCTGCCGAAGTCATTGGACGGGAAACCCAGCACCACCAAGCCGCGCTCTGCATAGCGCTCGGCCAGGGTTTCAAGTGCCTTGTACTGAGAGGTAAAGCCGCAAAAACTGGCCGTGTTGACCACCAACACCACCTTGCCGGCGTATTGGCAGAGGGGCTGCGACTTTTCATCCTGCAAGCGTGGCATTTCGCGCTGCAGCAGCGGCGGGCAGGCGGTGGTTGCCGGCGCGCCCGCTGGGGCCGGCGCCGCCTGACTGGAGGCTGCCGCGAAGCAAGCAAACAGTGCGAGCAGACAGGCCTTGCTTAAGGGGATCAACGGCACAGGCTTTGGCATTTTTTGTCCTAGTCAATTCGCTCAAGTGGCTTTATATTAGGCTCAATTATATTTTTTGTCTATTGTTTGTCTAGGACAAATTTCTTTGAAAGGCTGTTCATGTTTGATGTGCCGAGTGACATGGCCTGCTTGCTTGCCTGCGTGGCGCGCGCGCACGTGCGGGCCGCTGAGGGACGCCAATGACAAGCGTCGAGGCTGCGGAGCTGGACGCGAGCTGGGTGGGCATTGCCGCCGTGGAGCGGGACACCGGCTTGAGCAAGGACACGCTGCGGGTGTGGGAGCGGCGCTATGGCTTCCCGCTGCCGCTGCGCGACGCTGGCGGTGACCGGGTCTATTCACCCTGTCAGGTGCAGCGCCTGCGGTTGTTGAAGCGCTTGCTGGACGCAGGCCACCGGCCCGGCCGCGTTGTGCCGGCGAGCCAGCAAGCGCTGGAGTCCTTGCTGCAAGTGCAGGCCGGGCCGTCGGGGCCTGGCGGCAAAGAAGCCCCCCCAAGCGGGCCGACGCTGGATTCGGCGCAGGCCGAGGAAATGCAGGGCCTGCTGCAGCTATTGCGCCACCATCAGGTGGATGAGCTGCGCAGGCAGCTCGCGCAGGCCTTGATGCGCCAGGGCTTGCGCAACGTTGTGCTGCAGTTGGTGGCGCCGCTGACCCGCCTGGTCGGCGAGAGTTGGATGCGCGGTGAGTTGGAGGTGTTCGAGGAACATATCTACACCGAGACGGTGCAACAGGTTTTGCGTCAGGCGGTGCAGGGTGTTGCCGCCCAGGTCAGCGCCGGGCGGCCGCGCGTCTTGTTGACCACCTTGCCCGGCGAGCCGCATGGCTTAGGGTTGCTGATGGTGGAGGCCTTGTTGGCGATCGAAGCTTGCCAATGCCTATCGCTGGGTGTGCAAACGCCGGCGGACGAGCTGCCACGTGCGGCGGCCGCGCATGGCTCCGACATTTTGGCCTTGAGCTTCAGCGGTCTCATCTCAGCCGGCACGGCGCGGCGGGCCTTGAGTGATTTGCGCGTCGCCTTGCCGGCACCCGTCGAGTTGTGGGCCGGCGGCAGCGCGCTGCTATTGAAGCGGCCGTTCAAATTGGGCGGCGTTCGGGTCGTCAATGACTTGGCCGACTTGCCACGCGCGGTGGCGAGCTGGCGCGCGGCCCATCCATGAAATGAGCCCGCTATGGACGAGCTGAGTGCGGGCTTAGGGCGGGCTCGGGGCTGACGGCAAGCGCCGCGGCGATCAGTGGCTCCGGCGGCGGTACAGCACCACCAGACCGAAGCAAGCGGACGCGACCACCAAACCGCCGACGAACTGCAGCGACGCGGTTTGCATCAATGCTGCCCCGACGTCGCGCAGCGCCCAGCCGGCGAAATGGCTGATGAATTGCGGCATCGTATCCGGCAACTGCGAGCCGTCGCGCATCTGGTTTTTGGCGTCCATCATGGCGCGGCTGGCGCCGTCGAACTGGGCGTGCAGCAGGTCCCAGACCACCGTGTTGCCGTAGAGCTTGTCCAGCACATTGCCGCCGACCACGACGGCCGCAATCACGGCCGGCGTGCCCCAGCGTTTCAGCCAGGCCGAGGCGGCCATCAGGATCATGAACAGCGGCGCCAGCCACAAGGTGAACAGCAGCGTCCCAACGGCCAGCCTGGCCAAGCCCGCCGCGCCGGCCACCGCCAGGGCCCACCAAGACACCTCCGTCAAGGCGCCCACACCCATCACCTTGATCACCGCGGCTGCGGCCATCAGCACGCCCATGGCGGCACCGATGGCGAGCGACAGCAAAAACACGAAAACGGTGTGCATCAGCAGTGTGGCCAGGATGCTCTCGCTGTGGCTGCCTGGCAGCGACAGCCAAAACTCGATCGTGCGATCCTGGCTGTCGCGCCGCGCCAGGCCGGGCAGCTGAAACGAGGTGACCAGGAAGGTCAGCGCGAAGGCGGCGATGGTGGTCATACCCAGCGCCGCGGCGGCCAGCACCGTGGGCGGCATATGGGCGTCGTCCAGCTGGATCTGGCCGAACGGAATCACCAACAGGGCGATCAAGGGCAGGGTCAGCATCACGATCAGCCAGCCGCGGTGGTGCTGCATCCATTCGCGCTGCATCAGCGTCATAAATCTTGTCGAAAACATAGCGGTTCTCCTAGAAGCTTGAGCGATTCAGCTGGATTGGCGGGCGTGCAGTTCGGGCTTGCGGGTCAACGCCATGAACAGGTCGACCAGGCTGGGCCGAAAGCGCTGGCCCAGCTCCTGCACATGGGCGGGCGGCTCGCCGTCGAACAGCGCGGCGGCGCGGCCTTGTTGGCGGTAGCGCAAGAGCGGATGGGCGCAGGCAACCGCCTCGGCGGCCGCCGCGTCGTGCGACAACGCCACAAAGCGCGAGTCCATCTCCTCCAGGCTGATATTGAGCACCAGCTTGCCCTCGTCCAGCATCATCACGTCGCTGAGCAGGGTTTCGATCTCTTCGACCTGGTGGGTGGAGATCACGACCGTCCGTTCGCCGTCGCACCATTCGTCGATCAGCATCTCGTAAAAGCTCTTGCGCGACATCACGTCCAGGCCCAGTGTCGGCTCGTCCAGAATCATCAGCTTGGTGTCGATGGCGGCGATCAGGGCCAGATGCAATTGCGTCACCATGCCCTTGGACAGGCTTTTGACCTTGTCGCGCGGGCCGACGCTGGTGCGCTGCAGCAGCACTCGGGCGCGCTCGGCCGAAAAGCGCGGTTGCAGGCCGCTCATCAAGGTGATCAGCTCATCCACTCTTGCCCAGCGCGGCAGCACCGCCACATCGGGGATATAGGACATGGACTGCAGCAGCTCGTTGCGCTGCTTGCGCGGGTCCAGACCCAGCACCTTCAGCTCGCCGCTGCCGCCGATCAGGCCCACCATCGCCTTCATCAGCGAGGTCTTGCCGGCGCCGTTGTGGCCCAAGAGGCCGATGACGCGGCCCTTGGGGATGTTGAAGCTGATGTTGTCAATGGCGGTCTTGGCTTTGCCGCCAAAGCCGTAACGAAGGCTGAAATCGCGGGCTTCGATCAAGTGGCTCATTATTTCGTCTCCCAATTCAAGTCGGATGCGCTCAGGCCCAGGCGCTGCAACTTGTCGCGCAGCAGCGGCCATTCGGTCTGCAAAAACTGTTCGCGCTCGCTTTGCCGCAAGCGCGCCCGGGCGCCGCCGCGCACATACATGCCGATGCCGCGGCGGCTTTCGACCAGGCCGTTGTCGACCAGGCTTTGCAGCGCGCGGCTGACCGTCAGCGGGTTGATCAAATACTGGCTGGCCAGTTTGCGGACCGAGGGCATGGCGTCGCCTTCGGGCGGTTCGCCGTCCAACAGTTGCACGGCCAAGCGGTCGGCCAGTTGCTGGTAGATGGGGGCGGTGTCGTTCCAGTTGTGCATATCAACGGGGCCTGTGGCCTGTGTGTTGCTGATGTAGCACACCATAACAAAGCAGCACGGGCGCCCCTAGCCGGGAGCGACAGTCTGCAGAAATCGGGGGCTGAAGCGGACGGATCAGCCGTGCCGGCGGTTTGCGCTTGGCTTGGCTGTCGCTCGTCGGCAGCCGCCAGTCGTCGTGGCCGGCGAAGCTGAAGCCGTCCGCCCAGGCGACGGCCGTGCCCCAGCTCATCGTCCCGTTCACATTGGCATTGCGCAGCCAGGTGATGTCCAGATCGGTGTCGTAAAACGCATCGACCACCGCATCGCCGTTCAGGTCGCGATCTTGCAGCGCCGCCTGCACCGCTCCGGCCACGAGCATTGCGGCCACCGAAACTGCACCGAAAGCAGTGCGCCTGATCAGATTTTTCGATTTCATCGTCAGATCCTCACGTTGGTTGAAGTTGCACGGTTGCCGCCACGGCACCCGCGTGCACCAGAGTGCCCCCCCGCCACAGAGTCAATCCTTAAATCTAGGGACGAGTAGCGTGGCATCGACTTGCCTACGTCAAGCGCCCCCAGCCCATATGCTGGAGCCTTTGCTTGCCGGTGCCTGGATGCCGCCGGAGCCCGGCGCTGCCACCGACCGCAGGGCACCCTGCGCGCAGCGAATCCACAAATCGCTTTCCGATTCGCTGCGGCAGCAACAAACGCTGAGGCACAATTTCTGCGCTACCGGAGACGAAATGTCGAGCAGGAAAGCGCCGACGCCGCGGATTTCCACCGTCGCCCACTCCGCGCCGGACAGCGCTCGGCCCAGCCCCTAGCCACGGCAGCGTCTTCGGTGTCGAGCAGCAAGTAGCCGCCCACCATCTCCTTGGCCTCGGCGAAGGGGCCGTCCCAGACCTGGGTGCCGCCGTCACGCTTGCTCAAACGCTTTGCCGCCGTGCCCAGCCAGTTGACGCCGAGCAGCAAGCCGGCTGCCTGCAGCTCAGCGGAGAAATCCACCATGCGCTGGTAGGCCGCCTCCCCGGCCACAAGGCCACGTTCAGCGCGCTGGCCCAGGGCTTCGATGATGAGCAGCATGTGGGGCATCGCGGGTGGAGTCCTATTGCGGCTGCGGGGCGGCGCGCTGGATTGATCGGAGCTGACGTTGTCACAGTCAGGCGCCGGCGTGTCAATCAAGGCCAGGCAGAAAGCAAACACCTCCGGGCGGCCTATTCCATTTCGGGATGTTGATCCGCAGGCTAGCCCCGGGCATGGCGATTGATTGAAGTAGCAGCCCGGGGGATCGTTCTGGGCGCCGAAACTCTGGTCCTGTTCGACCAGCCCTCGTCAATAGTTGTTGCCGGCTCAGGTTGTGCCGCCAGCCGGGAAGTTGGCGGCGGCGTCGCCCCCCGCCGTTCAAGCCTTCACTTCGACCACCTGCTCAAAGCCGCCGAAGATCATGCGTTTGCCGTCGAAGGGCATGGGCGGATTGCCGGGTGTGGACGGATCCATGCGCGGGTCGTCCATCATCTTCTTCATGCCTGCATCGCGCGTGGCCTTGTCAGGCCATTCGACCCACGAAAAGGCCACCGTCTCTTCGGCCGTGGCCTGGACTGCGCGGCGGAAGTCGGTGACCTTGCCGTCAGGGATGTCGTCGCCCCAAGCTTCGATCACACGGATTGCGCCCAGCTCGATGAACATCGAGTCGAAATGGCGCGCATGGTCGATGAACTTCTGCTTGTTGGCAGCGGGGACCGCGATCACGAAACCATCGATGTATGACATGTCTTCACTCCTGTTAAGTTGAACTGTGGGCGCGCCCGCCTGGAGGGCAGCTCGCATCCTATCGACGAATGACGCGGAGCAAAATCGACAAAGCGAGCTTGGCCGGAGGATGTTCGCTCTGTGGCCGCGCTGGTGCAGCACCGCTGCAGAATGCCCGACGGGTCGGCCGTTGCAGCGCCCTCAGCAGCCAGCCTATTGCTGGGCGCTTCATCAATGGTCCGAACTGATTGCTGTTTCCAGCCTCAAGCATGAATCAACTTCATCACTCACTTCTGGCTGGGCCAAGCTGATTTTGCACATAGCCGTTTTTCTCTGCAGTTTCGATTCACGTGATCGCCGGTGTTCATCGGCGCTTGCTGCGGACACAAATACCAACGACG
>NZ_JANNMI010000304.1:0-6136 GCF_031397715.1 Roseateles sp. | reverse complement strand
TCGTCTGACCAAGGTCAAGCAAGGGCTGCACTTCAGGTTGCGGAGCAGCTGTTGGCGTGCGCACAAAGCGGTTGATCGCCTTGTAGCCCAAAACTGTTTCTTCGCGAACGCCGGGCACCGACCGGGCCTGGGATGGTCACGAGCATCCAGGAAGTACCTTAACCACACGCCTGCGCGCTGGATCAATGCTTGACAGTTGATCCAATGGTGATCCAACAGGCATTCGCTGCGGCGCTGCACACCCAGCGTTCACCCACTGATGGAAGTGGGGGCGGCTAGCGCGTGAACCTCGGGGGTTACCACGGAAAGACGCCAAGGAAAGCCGCCAAGGAAAGACGCCAAGAAGTTAACGTAGCTCGTTGAATACAAAGCATAAAGCCCGGCAGATCTGTGATCTACCGGGCTTTTTGTTTCAACGTTACTTGAAGGTAACGCCTACCGTCTTACTTTCGTATTTTGGTAGGCGCGATTGGACTCGAACCAACGACCCCCACCATGTCAAGGTGGTGCTCTAACCAGCTGAGCTACGCGCCTCAAGAGCTTCGCAGTATAGCCCGCTTTTTGGGGTCCGGCAAGCTTTCCGGATAATTGGCTCTATTTTCTTCGGGCGGAACGCACGCCACCCACCATCGCCACATGGCGCAGTACCTGGGCCAAGCGCCCGGAATCGGCCACCTCAACGGTGAAGTTGGTCCAGATCGTGTGGTCGCTGTGCGCGGACTTCGCCACGCCCCTCACTCCGCCCTTGGGCGTCTGGGTATTGACCGCCGCCACATGCATCTTCTCTTTGGAAAAGACCTCCAGCACGTCGCGCAGCAGGCCTTGGCGCTCGCTCGACTCAACAATCACATCAACCGGATACTGCGCGCCCGTGCCCTTGGCATCGGCCGCACCCGGGCGCCCGCCCCACTCCACCTCAATCAGACGCTCAGCCGCCTTTGCCGCCATCTGCCTGAAGTTGCTGCAGTCAATGCGGTGAATCGCCACGCCTTTGCCGCGCGTCACATAACCGCCAATCACATCGGGCGGCGCCGGCCGGCAACAACGCGCCAGATTGGTCAGCAAGGAGTCCACGCCGACCACCAACACGCCGCCGCGCGGGGTGGTGGCGCCGGCCTTGCTGCGGCGTTGCGCCAGCAGCTCATCGCCGTCGGGCTCAGGCGTCGGCGGGCGCAGCAGCTGCTCGATATTGCGCAGCGAAAACTCGTCCTTGCCGACCACCTCAAACAAGGCGTCGGCAGTTTTGAAGCCGAGCCGGCCGGCCAGGTCTTCCAGCTTGACCGCCGTCTTGCCCTCGCGCTGCAGCAGTTTTTCGACCGCCTCGCGCCCACGTGCCGCGGTCTGGCGCTGCGCCAAGGCATTGAACCAGGCCCGCACCTTGGTGCGCGAACGCGGGCTCTGCAAATAGCCCAACTCGGCATTCAGCCAGTCCAGCGAGGGGCCGCCTTCCTTGGCCGCCGTCACCTCGACCGTCTGCCCGCTCTTCAAGGCGGTGTTCAAGGGCACCATTGCGCCGTCGACCTTGGCGCCGCGGCAGCGGTGACCCAGATCGGTGTGCACCGCGTAGGCGAAGTCGATCGCCGTCGCGCCCGCGGTCAGCTCGACGATGGAGGCCTGCGGCGTGAAGACATAGATGCGGTCATCGAACAGCGCCTGCGCATCGGTTTCGACAAAGTCGCGCTCCCAGGCCAAGAGCTGGCGCAGCACCGACTTGCGGGCCTGCGCGACCTGCTCCTCAAAGTCCCCGGCCGCGACCACGCCGGCATAGCCGCGCGCGCCGGCCTCCTTGTAGGCCCAATGCGCCGCCACACCATGCTCGGCATGCTCATGCATGGCGGCGGTGCGGATCTGCACTTCGACCGGCCGGCCGTCGGCGCCCAGCACCACCGTGTGCAGCGACTGGTAGCCGTTGGGCTTGGGCCTGGCGATGTAGTCATCGAACTCACCCTCGACCGGCGTGTACAGCTCATGCAGCCGGCTCAGCACCGCATAACAGTCCGCCACAGCGGGCACCACCACGCGCAAGGCGCGCAGGTCGAACACACGCGCCAACTCCAGCCGTTTGCCCTGCATTTTTTTATGAATGCTGTACAGATGCTTGGGCCGCCCCTGCACCTGGGCGGCTATGCCCTGGGCCAGCAAATCAGCCTGCAACGCCGAGCGTGCGGCTTCAATGCTCTGCTCGCGGCCGACCCGTGTTTCATCCAGCGCGCGAGCGATCTCCCGGTAGGCCTGCGGCTGCAAAAAGCGAAAGGACAAATCCTCCAGCTCCCATTTGATCTGCCAGATACCGAGCCGGTTGGCCAAGGGCGCAAACACCTGCTGCGACTCCGCCGCCAGGCTTGGCGGGCAGGGCAGCTTGGACAAAGCAAAAAAGCGCAGGGTCTGCAAGCGCGAGGCCAGGCGCAACAACACCACCCGCAGGTCGCGCGAGAAGGCCAGCAGCATCTTGCGCACCCGCTCGGTCTGTTCGGCGCGCGCCGCCACATGCACCTGCGCTTCACGCGCCGCGCGCTGAATCTGCACCAGCCGGCGTGTGTGCATCACCAGGCTGGCATAGGACTCACCGAAGGCCTTGCTGACCACCTCTTCAGGCTTATTCAAAAAGTCGCCGGCGTAGACCAGATAGGACGCCGCCTGCATCGCCGGCGCCGCACCAATGCCGGCCAGAATGGCCGCCACGCCGTCGGCATGCACCAGGGCATCCTCGCCGGTGTCCAGCGGCTGGCCGGCCAGCAAGGGCTCGGCAAAAGCGCGTGCTCGGGCCACCGCATCCAGCGGAGCCATGCCGCCGGATGCGGCACCGCCAACAGGCGTGAGCTCCAGCGTAGGCTCGACCTCCAGCAAACTGACAATCGCGGCCGCCTGCTCAGGCCCGGCCATCAAACCCGTTTTCATACCGTTCCCAAAAACTCCCGCACCACCTCGATCTGATCGTCTTGCACCAGCATCGGTGCGTGGCCGACGCCGGCAAATTCATGCAGACGCGCACGCGGGCCGCGCTGCGTCATCGCCTGCGCGGTGGCCGCCGACTGCAGGTCGGACTCGGCGCCGCGCAGCAGCAAGGTCGGGCAAGTCAAGCTGTCAAAGACCTGCCACAGCGCGGCCGAGCCGGCCTGCGCTGACTCGGCCGACACCTGCGCAAAGGGCAAGGCGATCTTGGGGTCGTAATGCAGGCTGGCGCCCTGCCCGCTGGCGTCCGGCTTGAACATCGGCGCCGACAGGGCCGCCCATTGCGCCGCACTGTGCGGGCCAAAGCCTTGGGAGATGCTGGCTAGATAAGCGCTGCCCTCGGCCACCGAGTCGAAGTGCATGTTTTGACCCAGATAGCCGCCGATGCGCTGCAAGGCCGCGAGGCTGAGCTCGGGCCCCACATCATTCAAGACCATGCGCCGCACCAGACCGGCGGGTTTGGCGGGCAAGGCCGCCAGGCCCATGCCGATCAGCCCGCCCATCGAGGTGCCGACCCAGTCCACCTGCGCCACATCCAGACGCGCCAGCAGCACCACCATATCGGCGACATAGCCGGGGATTTGATAGGCGGCCGGGTTGAGCAGCCAGTCCGAGCGGCCGCGCCCGACCACATCCGGGCAAATCACCCGGTAGCGGTCGCTCATGCGTCGCGCCAAGCTGTCGAAGTCACGCCCCTGGCGGGTCAGGCCGTGCACGCACACCAGCACGGGCGCAGCGCTCACTGCGCCGGCGCCGGTGTAGGCCCATTCCCAATAGGCCATCCGGTGCAGGCCGGTGCCGCTCAGACACTGCAGATACTTCAACTGCGGTTCGCTCATAGTGTTTTAAACCTCCATGGCCCCATCCTAGCAAGCAGATTCAACGTGCCGTCATCAGCACCGAACCGTTCACCGTCACGCTGACCGTCGCCTTGCCGGCTTCGACCGGCAAGGACTCGTCCGTTGACGAGGCCATCGCCTTGAAGCGCATCGTCGGGCGGGCCTCCTGCATATGGCCGGGCTCCGAGCTATTCACCGTGACCTCGCCGATTGAATAGCCGTTGAAACCAAACTGCTTGGCATAGTCGGCCGCGCGCGCTTTGTAGAGCGCAATCGCCTGTACCACCACCTCGGCCTCGGCCTTCTCGCGCTGCTCCTTGGACAAGCTGTAGCCGACCCGCGCAATGCTCATGCTGGTGATACGGCCGGTCAGTTGCGCAATCGCGGCCGTGTCCTTGCCCTCGACCAGCAACTCGGCGCTGCCGGTCCAACCATTGATGCCGCCCTTGGGCGCATAGCGCGGGTAAAGCGAAAAATTGCCGGTCTGCACCTCGACCTGGCCCGGCTTGCCGATCTTGCGGGCCTCGGCCAGGGCACTGTCCAGCGCCTGCTTCAGCTGCGCCTGCACCACGGCGGCGTCGCTGCCCTCCCTGGTGGTCGAGAAGGCAATGCCGAGCACATCGCGCGTGACGTCCACGCTGGCGCTGGCGCTCAAATTGAGCCGGTCCCGGGGCAGCGTATCGGCAGCCGCAAAGGCGGCAGAGGTCAGCGCCATCCAGCCAAAGCAAATCACTTTTTTCATCACCAGCCCTCAATTGATTGAAACCGCCCTGCCAGTGCAGGCACGCAGCGCCTCACTGTACGAGCAGCAATGCACGAATTTGCCTGCGGCCGAGGCCAAGATGTTAATGAACTGTAACCAGCCGTCTGGGCGGCATTCAAACATGCGCAAAGGCGCTGACAATGGCTTTGTTACAAATCGAGGACAGAAGGCCATGACCAGCACGCCCCCTACCCGGCCCAACCGCATCTTGGTGGTCGACGACGACGCCCGCATCCGCGATCTGCTGCGTCGCTACCTGAGCCAAGAGGGCTTCGAGGTCCTGCTGGCCGAGGACGGCCGCGCACTCAGCAAACAACTGAGCCGCGAAACGGTGGACCTGATCGTGCTTGACCTGATGCTGCCGGGCGAAGACGGCCTGAGCATCTGCCGCCGCCTGCGCGCCGCCAATGACCTGACCCCCATCATCATGCTGACCGCCAAGGTCGAAGACGTGGACCGCATCGTCGGCCTGGAGGTGGGTGCCGACGACTATCTGTCCAAGCCCTTCAACCCGCGCGAGCTGTTGGCCCGCATCAATGCGGTGCTGCGCCGCCGGCCGGCGCTGGAGGCGCCGGGCGCGCCGTCCAAGGAGCCGATGACGGTGAATTTCGGGCCCTTCGAGTTCGATCTGGCGCTGCGCCGCTTGTCGCGCGGCGGCGAGGCCCTGCCGCTGACCACCGGCGAGTTCTCGATGCTGAAGGCGCTGGTGCGCCACCCACGCCAGCCGCTGACCCGCGACAAGCTGGCGCAGCTGGCGCGCGGCCGCGACTTTGAGCCCTTTGACCGCAGCCTGGATGTGCAGGTCTCGCGTCTGCGCAAGCTGCTGGAGACCGACCCGGCCCAGCCGCGCTATATCCAGACCGTCTGGGGTGTCGGTTATGTGTTTGTGCCGGACGAGAACCCCGCCTGAGTTTGTTGATGCCTATTTGCCAAAGCCGTTCGCCGGGCCGCCCCAAGAACGGCGGCTGCCGATGTGATCACGGGGCAGCCCCCGTGATCATCGGAGCCCCCACGGGGGGGCGTAGGCGGGAAAGATGTTCCCGACTGCTCGGGAACATCCCGCTGAAGCGCCAGTCGGCATGCATGCCGATTGGCCGGCCGCGCCTGCGCGGACGGGGGGCCTCATGATGGCCCTCAATCTGTTCTGGCGCACTTTTGCGCTCTTGGCTCTCTTGCTGGTCGGCGGCGTGCTGGCCTGGCAGCAGACCTTCAAGGTGCTGGAGGCCGAGCCGCGGGCGCTGGAATCGGCCCAGCAACTGGCTGGCCTGGTCAACCTGAGCCGGGTTGCGCTGGCCGACTCCGACAGCATCAACCGGGTCGCCGTGCTCAGCTCGCTGGCACGCAGCGAGACGGTGCAGGTGCGCGTGGCCGAGTCGCATGACCGCTGGCAGGCCTATGACACCAGCGCTTTCGCCAAGCAGCTGGCCGCCGAGCTGCGCGGGCGGCTCGGGCCCGACACCGTGGTGGCGCGCAGCGTCAACGAGGCACCCGGCCTGTGGGTGCGCTTCAGCATCGGCCCCGACGCCTATTGGCTGCAGACCAGCGCGCGGCCCTTGAGCATCGCCAGCTCGGGCAATAGCTG